>JAGNKU010000021.1 GCA_017999985.1 Phycisphaerae bacterium
ATCATGAACGGCGACATCAACGGCGACGGGTCGGTCGGCTTCGGCGACATCAACCCGTTCGTGAACCTGCTGACAGCACCGTAGGCGGAGTGCTGACCTGAAATGCACCGAGGCACGGGCAGGCAACACTTGTCCGTGCCTCGTGTGGTCCGACGGGACCGTTATCGGACGGGATGGGCTGGCGGCGAAAAAACTGCCTAGGAATGGCGGCAGGGCCGTGGTACGATCTGAATAACAATGCAGAGCCGCTTGCCCCGGGCCGTGGGGTGCCGGGCGGCGTGGACTATGTGCTGACGCCGCCCTTCATGACCTAAGCGGCGGCGTTGGACACCAACAGTGGATGGAGCGCAGCGAGCCACGACTGGCCGGCCGGCGCGGGACATTCCTCATGTGCGCCGACGGGCCCAATTCACGCAAGGAGAGACTATGTTCAGCCGTTGTGTCGCACTCGTGCTCGGTGTCGGCCGGCGCCCGTTGGCGGCGGTCGTGGTGTCGGCCGTGTTCGTGGCCGTGGCACTGGCCGGGAGCCAGGGCGCCAGGACCGCAGTGGAAGCGACGTCCGGCGCCGCCGGTGAGATTGTGCTCCAGTACCGGCTGCCGGACCTGGTGCACACGACGGTCGATGTGAACGGGCGGCCGTATGCGCTCGTGGAACTGGCGGGCGAGCCGCGCCTGCTGGACGCCGGCGCGCCGGACCTGCCGCACGTGACGCGCAGCGTGATCATCCCGGACGACGGGGTGATGGACGTGCGCGTGGTTGACTTCACGTACGAGGACCTGCCGGACGTCGACGTTGTGCCGTCGAAGGGCAACCTCGCGCGTACGGTGGATCCGGACACCGTGCCGTACGAGTTCGGGGCGGCGTATGGCACCGACGCGTTCTATCCCGGAACGCTGGCGGAAGTGCGCGAGCCCTACATTCTGCGCGATCATCGCGGGGCGGTCGTGGACGTGTATCCGGTGCAGTACAATCCCGTAACGCGCACGCTGCGCCTGTACACGACGCTGACGGTCGAGGTGGTGCGCGTGGCCGATGGCGGGGCCAACGTGCTGCGGCGCGACACGAGTCGCCCAAGCAAGGTCTTCGACGAGCTCTACGCCACGCACTTCGTCAACAGCGGCCCGACGTTGCGCTACAACCCGCTGGACGAGATTGGCGACATGCTGATCATCTGCCACGACGCGTGGCTGCCGAACATCCAGCCACTGGTCAACCACAAGAACTCAATCGGCATCCCCACGACGGCCGTCGGCGTGGCGACGATCGGCAACAACGCCACGGCGATCAAGAGCTACATCCAGAGCGTTTACAACCAGGGCAACCTCGCGTTCGTGCTGCTCGTCGGTGACGCGGCGCAGGTGGCGACCCCCACGGCCTCGGGCGGCTCTGCCGACCCGACCTATTCCAAGCTGGCCGGCAGCGACAACTACCCCGACATCCTCGTGGGCCGCTTCTCGGCCGAAACCGCCGCCCAGGTGGACACGCAGGTCCAGCGCACGATCACGTACGAGACGCTGCCCGCCACGCAGCAGGCCTGGTTCAAGAAGGGCACCGGCATCGCGTCGTCCCAGGGCGCGGGGATCGGCGACGAGGGCCAGGCCGACTACGTGCACATGGGGCAGATCCGCACGTGGCTGCTGAACTACGGCTACACGCAGGTCGATGAGATTTACGACACGAACGGCGGCACCGCCGCGATGGTGACGACCGCGCTCAACAACGGCCGCGGCGTCGTCAACTACTGTGGGCACGGCAGCACGACATCGTGGAGCACGACCGGGTTCTCGAACTCCAACGTGGCCGCTCTGCAGAACGACAACGTGCTGCCGTTCATCATCAGCGTGGCCTGCGTCAACGGGCAGTTCGACGGCTACACGTGCTTTGCCGAGGCGTGGTTGCGCTCCACGCACAACGGCCAGCCGATCGGCGCGATCGGGGCGTACATGTCTTCGATCAACCAGTCGTGGGCGCCGCCCATGGAGGCCCAGGACGAATTCAACATGCTCCTGACCCAGGTCGAGGCCAACAGCTACTTCTCCTACGGCGGGCTGTGCTTCGCCGGTTCATGCTCGATGATCGATGCGTATGGCAGCGGCGGCGCCGACATGTTCAACACGTGGCACATCTTTGGCGACCCCTCGCTGCGGATCGTCGGCGTGCCGACTCCGCCGCACGGAATCGCCGTCACGCCGGACACGGGCCTGGCGGCCGAGGGCCCGGCGGGCGGGCCGTTCGCGCCGGACAGCGCGAGCTACATGCTCGCGAACCTGGGCGACACGGCGCTGACCTACGAGGTCAGCGCTTCCGAGAGCTGGATCACGATCGCAAACGGCAGTGGCACCTTGCCGCCCGGCGGCGCGGTGACCGTGACGATCAGCCTCAACGAAGGGGCTAACCTGCTGAGCGTCGGGCTCTACGCCGCGACGATCGACTTCGTGAACACGACCGATCACGACGGCGACACGTCGCGGAGCGTCACGCTCAAGGTCGGCGTGCCGACGGTGCAATATGCCTGGAATCTTGACAGCAGCCCGGGCTGGAGTGTGCAGGGGCAGTGGCAGTTCGGCACGCCGCTGGGCCAGGGTGGCGTGCAGCACCCGTACCCCGATCCCACCGCTGGCGCGACCGGCACGAATGTGTACGGCGTGAATCTCGCCGGCGACTACGCCACGACCGCGGGCGGGCCGTACTACCTGACGCTCGGTCCGGTTGACCTGACGGGCGGCAGCGAGGTCAGCCTGCGGTTCCAGCGCTGGCTGAACAGCGACTATCAGCCGTACGTGTACGCGACGATCGAAGTCTCCAGCGACGGGGCAAACTGGACGCAGGTCTGGACGAACGGCACGACGGAAACCAAGCAGAGCACCTGGGCGGCGAAGCAGTATGACATCTCGGCCGTGGCGACTAATCAGCCGAGCGTCTGGATTCGCTGGGGCTACAAGGTTGGCAATGGCGCCTACGCCTACTCTGGCTGGAACATCGACGATGTCGAGATCTGGGCGCTGAAGGCCAGCGCGCCGGAGCCGCGTCCGGGTGATCTCAACTGCGACGGTATCGTGACCTTCACCGACATCAACCCGTTCGTGCTGGCGCTGACCGATGCGGCCGGCTACGCGGCTCAGTTCCCGGGTTGTGACCGGCTCAACGCGGACATCAGCGGCAACGGCACCGTGGGCTTCGAGGACATCAACCTGTTCGTGAACATGCTGACCACCCCGTAAGTCGCAGCGCCGCGAAAACGCGCAGCCCCGCCGGCGATCACCCGACCACCGGCGGGGCTGTTTCGTGCGCGGGGCACCGGCTCGCGTGCGCGGCCCAGTGCCCGGGCGATTTTCGGAAACTTGTTCTGGTGGCTACAGGCGTTCGGCGATGACCTTCTGCGCCGCCGTCACGCCCGCGCCGAGCTGGAACTTGTGCCCCATCTTTAGCAGGCACTGCTCGAGCGCCGCGATGGCAAGCACGGTGTCCAGCTCGTCGACGTAGCCCATGTGGCCGAGACGGAAAATCTTGCCCTTGAGCTGATCCTGGCCACCGGCGGATTCGATCCCGTAGCGCTTCTCGAGTTCGTTGCGCAGGTCCTTCACCGTGATGCCGGCCGGCGGGCACAGCGCGGTGACGGAGTCCGACGGCGACTTCGAGAAGACCTTCAGGCCGATCGCCTCACCCGCGGAGCGCGTCGCGGCAGCCATCGCCGCCACGCGCCGCCAGACGGTCTCCATCCCATCTTCGAGGAGTATCGACAGCGCCTTGACCAGGCCGCGCACGAGCAGGTGCGCCGGCGTAAAGGGCGTGTCGTTTTCCTTTGCCATCTTGCGGGCCTTGTTCAGGTTCAGGTAGTACGCCGGCTGGCGCTGGTTGCCCTCGATCACCTTCCACGCCTTCTCACTGATCGCCAGGAAGCCCAGGCCGGGCGGCAGCATCAGGGCCTTCTGGGCACCGGTGATGACCACGTCCACGTGCCAGGCGTCCGGCTTCAGCGGCAAAGCGCCGGCGGACGTGATGCAGTCAGCCAGCAGCAGCTTGCCCGCCGCATGCGTCACCGTGCCGATGCCCTCCAGGTTGCACGCGGTCGCCGTCGAGGTCTCGCTGTGCACGACCATGACGCCCGTGATGGCGGGGTCTTTCCTGAGCAGGTCGGAGACGAGCTCGGGCGTGGCGGCGGTGCCCCATTCGACCGGGTGGCGGACGACGTTCAGACCGAACTGCTCCGCGATTTCGCCCCAGCGCTGGCCGAACTTGCCGCCTTCGATCGTGAGCAGTTTCGACCCGGTTGGGTTGCAACCGATAATGGCGGCCTCGGCGGCGGCGGTGCCGGAGCCGGTGATGATGAGCACGTCGTTCCTGGTCTGGAGGACCTCCTGGAGCTTCGCGGTGGCCTCCTTCATGAAGCCCTTGAACCAGTCGGTGCGATGATGGTGGAAGGGCCTTGCCATCTCGACCAGGACTTCCTCGGGGACCGCACAGGGGCCGGGCGTGAACAGGCGAAACTTTTTCATGGGGTTGAACCTCGCGTATTAGGACTCCGCTGCCGGTGCGTCGCGCCACCGAAGCCGTTATGGTACCATGTGCCCCCCGGCACCGCGAGGGGCGCCCCGGTGGCCCCCCGCCGCCGGGGTGGCAGATGCGGCGCCAGCTGGATATACTGCGCGTTTTGCGAGTTTTGCTGCCAGGACAGGACCTATGGAACTCAGCCGCATCCTGACGCCCGAACGCATCCGCGTACCGCTTGAGCCGGCGGACAAGATCGGCGTCATCACTCAACTCGTCGACGTGCTGGCCGCCACGGGCGGCCTGGTGAACCGGGACGCGGCCCTCGACGCGGTCCTGAAACGCGAGGCCGAACGCACAACCGGGATCGGCTACGGCCTCGCCATTCCGCACGGCAAGAGCGACGGCTGTGATCGGCTGGTCATGGCGGCCGGAAAACCCGCCGCGCCGGTCGATTTCCAGAGCCTGGACGGGCGTCCCGTGACGTTCGTGGTGCTGCTGATCAGCCCGCCCGACCAGACCGGCCCGCACATCCAGGCTCTGGCCAAGATCAGCCGCCTGATGAACATCGAGGACTTCCGCAACGCCGTCGACCAGGCCATGTCCGCGCGGGACCTGCACCAGGCCATCGCGGCGTGTGAGTCGACCGAGCTTTCCGGGAAGGCCTAGGCGGCGGGCCACGCCGGGGGATTGGATCCGACAGGTTGGTCGGGAGCGGCGTGCCGTTGCCGACCGCGCACAATCTGCCGCTCGCCGTCACTTTCTCCGCGCCGCCTTGGCGGACAAGTCGCGCCGGCCAAACGTCCGATCCTATAGACGGTGGTTTCCGCTACCGGTCGGTGCTGCCCGCGCCGTGATGGACGCACGATGGCCCAGCCGCACATCCAGGTCATTCTCGCTGCCGACTCCGTGCCGGAAAGCCTGCGCGCCGCCCTGCAGCGCACCAGCGCGACGACCAGCTTCTGGGCCCTGTCGGAGGCTCTCCGCGGCGATCCGACCTTGATGGCCGACGCGGTGGTGATCGTGCTACCGCAGGACGCGACGGCGCTGGCTGGCCCGTTGCGGGTGCTGCTCGACCGCCTGGCCGAGCGGCCGCGCGCCACGCTCCTGCTCACACCCAGCAACCCCGCGCTGCCTCCGCTCGATCATCCGCCCACCCTGCCGGTCACGTTCGGCAGCGGGCTGGATGAGCACGACCTGACGGCGCGCCTCACCACGATGCTCGCCATGCGCAACTCACTGGATTCGCTGCACCGGGGGTTACTGGCGAACCGGCGCAGCGGTGAGAGCGTCGCGCTGCGCTACATGAGCCAGCTCCGCCTGGCCAGCCAGGTGCAACGCGAGTTCCTGCCCGAGACGCTTCCACGCTTCGGCCCGCTGTCGTTCGACGTTGTCTTCCGGCCGGTCGATTACGTCTCCGGCGACATCTACGACGTGCGCCGGCTGGATGAGAACCATGTCGGCATCGCGCTGGCTGACGCCAGCGGCCACGGCATTCCCGCCGCGTTGCTCACGGTGTACATCAAGCGCGCGCTGCGCGGCAAGGAGGTGGACAACGGCTCGTACCGCCTCCTGGCACCCGACGAGGTACTGTCCGCGCTGAATGAGGACATCCTCGAAGCCGGTCTCAGCGAGTGCCCGTTCGTCGCTGCCATCTATGCGGTGCTGAATATCCGCACGCTCGAAATGGCCCTCGCCCGCGGCGGCGCGCCGTACCCGCTGTATCGCACAGCGGACGGGGCGGTGCACCTGATCGAATCCCCGGGCGGCGTCGTGGGCGTGCTCCCGCATGCCCGCTTCGAAGTGCGCACCGTGCAACTGCAGCCGGGCGAGTGCGTGCTGTTCTGCACGGATGGCCTGGAGCGCGTCGTCGCGCCCCAGCACACCGTCCGTAACGTGCCCGCAGGGCTGCAGCGTGCCGCCGACCAGATGGCCGCCAGCCGGTCACTCGCGGCCGACGCGGACGGTGCGGATGGCGGCGGCGTCGCGCTTGCCACGTTGGCCGAACCGGACGTGGGCACGCCGACCGACGAAGCGGCCGCCGCCCGGCACACATTGACACGCGCGGCGGACACGCCGTGCGAGCGCAACCTGGTGCTGGACTCGCCCTGGTGCGACGTGCTCCGCGACCAGGGTCCTTCCGCGGCGCTCGAACAGGTCGCGGGCCGCCAGCGTGCCTTACGCCGCATGGGTTATCCGCTCGACGATCTGACCGTGCTCGCCATCCGCGTGGATGCCGACTAGCAACCCGCTCCTCCGCTGCAATCCGCTGCACGGCAGCCGGACTCCGCGTCGCGTCCGCTGCCTGTGACGCACCCTACGGTCGCCAGCCGGCGGAGTTGCCAAGCCCGCGCCGGGCGCGATACCCTGCCGCGGATGTGCACCCGCGTCTGCTTCGCATTGTGCTTGATCGCCGTCTGTCGCGCGCCGGCGCTGGCCGCTGATCCGCCGGCCGGACCGCGCGAACCGCTCGACCTCGTCCCCGCCGACAGCATGCTCTGCTGGGCCGGGCGACCGCTGCCCGACCTGGCACCAGCGACCGATCAGCCCTCCACCCTCCAGACGATACTCGAAGTCGGCGCGCGGATCGCTGGCGGCACGATCGACAGCGGCACGCAGCTTGGCGCGCGCGCGGCCGAGATGTTCGGCCAGCTTGTCCGCTACCCGCACGCGCTGGTGCTGATCGATGCCAGCGCCAAGCCGACCGTCACCGACCCCGAGGCCCGCCGCGTCGACCGCCTCCGTTTCGCCGCCATCGTCCAGTGCGGCGAGCAGGTCGAGCCGTTTCTCCGCATCATCCAGAAGGCCGTAAACGAACAGACGAACAGCGGCGCCGCGACGCTGACGAATCGCCGCGCCGGGCGCTGGACGTACCAGGAACTGAGCGACCAGCGCCTGCCCGACTGGGCCGTCATCGCCTGGGGGCGGCTCGGCGACTACTTCGTACTGACGGTCGGCCCCGGCGTCTGGCCGAAGATCGCGGCGGTCGTGATGAAGGACGAACCCGCGCTGAGCCAGGATACGTGGTACGCCGTGTCGCGCGCGCCGCGCCGCCGGACCGCGCTGATCGAGGTGTTCGTCGCCGGCAAGGTGATTCTCCAGCGGCTGGACCCGCTCATCGCGGGCCGCGCCGGCGATTTCTTCCGCGCGTGGGACGCGGGTGATCTGGAGCAGGCCCACTGGGCCGTGGGTTTCGGCGGCTCCGCGCTGTACTGCGTGGCGCATTTTCGGCGGGGCGCGGAGACCGTGCGGCGGGTGTACGCCGACGCCGACAACCGCGATCCGCGCCTGCTCGAGGCGATCCCGGCGGACGCGCGTTACGCGATCTTCGATGTGCCGATGGGGCGCTTCCTGCCGCGGTTCTTCGGCGGGCTCCTGTCGTTCCAGGGGCCGAAGGCCCGCGCGAACATCGAGCGCCTGTGGGCCGAGGGGCAGGCCCGGCATGGGCTCGACGTTGAGCGGGACCTGCTTGCGCATCTGGGCGACCGGGTCGTGCTCCACAATGATCCCCCGCATCCGCTGCGCCTGCCGCTGGCTCTGACCACGCTGATCGAGATCCGCGACGAGCCCGCGACCGTATCCCGGACGATCGAGGCGATCTGCGGCGCCTGGCGCGACGCCTTGGGCGAGGTTGCGGCCCGCGGCGGCGCGCCGCCACCCTTCACGCTCCATCGCGACTACGACGACATCTGGTACCTGCGCCTGAGCCTCGCCGGCCCCGACTGGCTCGGGCTTGCTGGCCCGGCCTGGATTGTCACGGACCGTTTCATAATCCTCAGTTGGTCCCCGACGGCCCTGCGAGACTATCTGGAGCGCGTGCCGGCGGAGGTGAAGGGGCGGAGTGCAGCGGCGCGCGTTCGGCCCACGTCGCAGGCGGTGAGCACGACGCGTGAAGCGGGCCTGTAGCGTAATTTGTTTAAACACAGGATGTTGTAGCCATTCTATTCCGCCGGGAATCGAATTCCGTGCGCGCACGGACCCGCTCGCGAGCGTGTTGCACTGACCTTTGGTGGGGTAACGCCTGGGGCGCGCGGACCGGCGCAGGCCGGCAAGAATCGCGGGCTGATAGTGCGCCAGCTTTGACAGGCACACGACTTACGACGATAATGCGGAATGGCGTGCCGCAGGGAAGGTTGCCGCATCTGTAGCCACGTCGAAGCAGCGTTTGTTTCGAGCGGATCCAATCCTGGGCGATGCAGAAGGTATGACTCATGGCTGCCGGGACGGTCAAATGGTTCAATGACACCAAGGGATTCGGGTTCATCCGCTCAGACGATGGTCAGGATGTGTTCGTACACCACACCGAAATCAACGCGGAAGGACACCGCACGTTGCGCGAGGGCGAGCGCGTGGAGTTCGAGGTGGCCCAGGGACCCAAGGGTCCGAAGGCCGTCAATGTGAAGTCCGCGGACTAGCGCGCCGCGCTGAGCCCACAGACCAAACGCGGGGCATCGTTCACGCCGGACGATGCCCCGCTGCTTTGCGCCGCCGCCGCGCGTGGCGGCTTGCGGGATTTGCGTCGGCCCGGTTTCCGCGTACGCTTCCACCAGGCCTGCGGTGGCGCGGGCCGGCCGACCTGTGAATCTGCGGGAGTCTCACGATGAAGCTGGCGAATCGGGTTGCGTGGTCAGTGAGTCTGACGCTCACGCTCGCGGTCCTGACCGGGTGCCAGGGCCTTGGGCCGCGGGCCACCGGGCAGCGCGACGGCGTCTTCGTCCACATCAGCCGGGACGGGCAGGACGCCCACGCCGTGCTGATGGGCCTCAAGATGGCGTCGCTGATGGCGGCCGATCACGATGTGCTGGTGTACTTCGATTTGAAGGGCGTCAACGTCGTCCTGCAGAACGCGCCGGAGATCACGCATCCGGAATTCGAGCCGGCGCGGGCGCAGTTGCAGACCCTGCTCAACAAGGGTGTGCCGCTCTACGCGTGTCCGAGCTGCCTGAAGGCGGCCGGCAAGCAGCCGGGCGATCTGCTCCCCGGGGTGAAGCCGGCGGAGAAGGCGGCCTTCTTCGGCTTCACGCAGGGACGCATTCTCACGCTCGACTACTGACCGACGCACCGGCCCGGCACGCAGGGACGCGGGATCGAACCCATCTGCGTGCCACGGGGGGCAGATAAGACTGCCCCGCTCTCCGGGGCACGCGCGGCTGCGCGATCTGGCAGACTACACGAAGATATCCGATGTGCAGTCGCCGCCGGGAAAGCGCATCTCGTGCGCCCGCGCCGGCCCGCCGGGCTCCTGGCCGAAATCGAGCAGGAACTCGGGGTTGATGGCCAGGCCGCTCTTCCGCGTGTCGACGTCGAGCTGGAGCATCCACGACCCGTCGCGCGCGATCTCCGGGTAGAACTGGTTGTCCCACGCGCTGAGCAGCGAGTTCGTCACGTAGAGCCGCTTTCCGTCCAGACTGAGCTGCAGCATCTGCGGCCCGCCGGTGAGCTTGCGGCCCCGCACGCGCACATCCTTGCCCGTCAGGCCGCCGCACCAGACCTGGCCCGTGAGCTTCGGTTGCGACGGATCGGAAATGTCGTATTGGCGAATGTCGCCATGCAGCCAATTCGACATGTACAGGTAGCGGTCATCCATCGAGAGCAGGATGTCGGTGATCAGGCCGGGTACGGGGAAGTCCCAGCCGGCCACCTCGATCGGCTCGACGGCGACGACTTTCTCCGTCTTCCATTCGCCGGCGTCCCGGTGCCAGTGCCAGACGGTGCTGGAAAGTGCGGCCCCGACGAACCCGTGCGTGCTGGCCGGGTCGTGGTGGAAGCGCACCTCGAGTGGAATCAGGCCCTCTTCGCCAAGATCGACGCTTTGGCGGATCGCCCGCTGCTCGAAATCCCAGAAGTGCAACCGCGCGCCGTACTTGCCGGCCTGGGCTTCCTCCAGCTTGAAGCCGCCCGCGTACGTCTGCGGGTCGCTCCATTCGCTGCTGACCATGACATTGTGCCGCGGCTGGTACCAGAAATCGTAGTTGAAGCGCATGCCGGTGGCGTCGCGCTCCCAGCGGCCTTTGATGTTGAAGTCCTCGTCCAGCACCAGAAACCCGCCCGGCCCGCGCCCCTGCGCGTCCCCCAGCATCGAGATGACCATCGTGCCGTCCGCGAGACAGTGCACGGTGTGCGGGGCGGAGAGATTGGTCTTGCGGAGCACGTCTTCGGCGGAAATCACCTTGTGCAGGCGCGGCCGCGCCGGATCTTCGATGTCGACAATGTGAATGCGCGTCGACTTCAGGCCGGGCACGATCGCGTACCGGCGGGACTTGGTCGGGTCGCCGTGACAACTGCTGCACGCGTTCCAGCCGAAGTGGTGCAGCTCGTCGCCCGCCTGCGGCATCGGCAGGCGGTGAATCACCTTGCCGAACTGCGGCGACCGCGGATCGACGTCGACCGTGGCGAGGAAGTCCGGGTGCTCGCGGTCGGTTCCGACGTAGATGCCCGTGACGTAAAGCAGCTTCTCGCGCTCAGACTTCATCGCATCGCGCGGCGTGGCGAAGCCGGGGCCATGGCAGGTGGCGGGCGGCTTCTCCTCCGCCAGGGCGAAGGGTCGCCGAGTGGCGAGCGGGGTCAGGGCGGTGGCGCCAAGTGCAGCCAGGAATTCGCGGCGTCGCATGGGGTGCGCTCCTTTCGCAGATCCGACGTGCCAGACGTTCGGAATGTGATGCGGCTGGCGCGCGGCGGCACACACGCGTCACGCCAGCCTTGGCTTGCTCGGCCCGAACGGTGATATGGTATCGTGTTGATCCTAATTCTCAAGCCGCAAAGATCCGGCCGGGCCGGGGGCCGTGATCGAGCTCGATTCTGCGTACAATGCCGCCGGCACGCGGAGGCGTCGGAGCGCCGCGATCCCTGGAGAACTGGGATGATCAACAGCTTTGAAGGGCGGACGCCCGAAATCGGGCCCGGGACGTATGTGCATCCATCGGCGGATGTATTCGGGAACGTGCAGCTTGGGGCCGGATGCTGGATCGGGCCGGGGGCGCGGATCCGCGGCGACTACGGGCGGATCGAGATCGGCGACCATACCGCCGTCGAGGACAACGTGGTCATTCATGCCCGGCCGGGTGAGCAGACGACGATCGGCGACTGGGTGACGCTGGGCCACGCGTGCATCGTGCACAATGCGACGATCCGGGCGTGGGCGATCATCGGCATGGGCGCGATCGTGTCGGACTGGGCCGTGGTGGGGGAGTGGTCGGTCGTCGGCGAGGGGACCGTTGTGCGGCAGCGGCAGGAAGTGCCGGACGGGCGGATCGCGGTCGGCACGCCGGCGCGGGTGCTGGACAAGGTGGTCGCGGAGGACTTCAAGGCGCAATGGAAGGGGTTCAAGGAGTTGTACGTCGATCTGGCCCGGCGATATCCGGCCGGGCTGAAATGAGCGCTGCCGGCTCGTGACGGACGGACAGGGGCGCTGGTAGGATTTGGCCACGCGTAAGCGTTTCGACGAGGAGCCCAGCATGCCGGAAAACAGCATCTACAAAGTGATCGAGTTGGTCGGCACGAGCCCGAAGTCGTGGGAGGACGCCGCGAAGAATGCGATCGAGACGGCGGGCAAGAGTCTGCACGACCTGCGGGTCGCGGAGATCACCAAGCTCGACATGCGGATCGAGAAGGGGAAGGTGGTCGCGTACCGCGCGCGGGTGAACCTGTCGTTCAAGTACGACGCGGACCTGTAGCTCGTCGCGGGCGAAGCGACGTAGCCACGCAGCCAGAGCCTCGAGCGGCAGCGAGCGGGCCAGCGCAGCGCACCAGAGCCCCGAGCGCCAACGAGCGGGTCCGCCCGTTCCCCCGCTCTCCTGTTCTACCGCTCTTCGTTCACGCATTCAATCCCGCTGCGCCGTGATTGATTGGCAGCGTGGCTGCGGATAGGCCCGGTGGAGTGCGGGTGGAGCGCGTCCGCGGCTCGAAATCGCTGCGGGAGCAAAGCGGCGCTTCGCTCTCCCTCCACATGACCGGCAGGATGCCGATACCACAAGGGAGGGGGTCCACCGGCGAGACGCCGGTGCCACGGGAAGCAAAGCGGAGCTTCGCTCTCCCCCTCACACCACCGGCGGGACGCGGGTGCCACCTGCGGCGGGTTGGCGTTAGTATCCCCACGATGCGGACTCTGCGTGTCGTGGTCCTGCTCGTTGTCGTGCTCCTCCCCGGCGCGCTGCTTGCGCCCGTCTGGCGGCTGGCGGGGCTCGGGGCCGGCGAGGACGACATCCTTTACTACTTCCCCGCCCGCACCTTCTTCCACGACACGATCCGGGCCGGCGAGTGGCCGTGGCTCAACCCGTGGACCGGGCTCGGCCGACCGTTCGCCGCCGACCCGCAAGCCGCCGTGTGGTACCCGTTCACCTGGCTGTTCGCCGTGCTGCCGCCGGTGCAGGCCTACCCGCTGTCGCTCTGGGCCCACTACAGCCTGGCGTTGTGGGGCATGTACCGGCTGCTGCGGGCGCAGACGCTGGACCGCCGGGCGGCCCTGTTCGGGGCGATCGCGTTCGCGTTCTGCGGCTTCATGCTGGCGCATCGGGCACATTTCACGATGCAGCACGCCGCCGCGTGGGCGCCGTGGGTCTTCTGGCGCGTGCAGCGGTTCGCGCTGGCGGGCGGCGGCGTCAGCCGGTTCGTGTCCGCGACGCTGGTGCTGGCGCTGCAGTGCTTCGCCGGACACGTGCAGATGGCGGCGCTGACGGTGCTCGGCGTGCTGGCGTTCATGCTGGCGTATCCGCCGCACGGGCCTGCGGGGCACAAGCGGACCAGGGCGACGGCGCGGGCCGCGGGGCCGCTGGTCGCGCCGCCGGCGGTCGTGGTGCGTTGGGGGCTGGTGTGCGTGTTCGCGGCCGGCCTGTTCGCGATCCAATGGTTGCCGACCTACGACTACATGCAGCTTTGCACGCGTGTGGAGCGCACGTACCGCGACTTTATCGAGAACAGTTGGAGCCCTGCGTCGGTGCTGGGGTGGCTGACGCCGATGCTGCTCGGGCAGCGGACGCCGAACCTATTCGACCAGGCGTACTGGGGGCCGTCGCACCAGGTTGAGCAGTTCGGGTACGCGGGGCTGCTGCCGCTGCTGCTGGCGGGGCTGGCGCTGCGGGCCGGTTGGTGGCGCGATGCGCGGCGGCGACCGTGGATTATCCTGGCGGCGCTGGCGTTGCTGCTCGCACTGGGAGAACTCGGGCCGCTGTGCCCGCTGCTGTACTGGCTGCCGGGGAGCAGTCTGTTCCGCTGTCCAGCGCGGGCGCTGCTGCTGGTGAACATGGCGGTCGCGGCGTTGGCGGCGACGACGCTGGAGGATCTGGGGGCAACGGTCTCGCCGCGACGGGCACGACTGCGCGCGCTCATCATTCGCTGGACCAGCCGGCCGGTGGTGCTAGCCGCGGCGGTGGTCGTGGTGCCGGCGGTACTGGTGCTGGCGGCGATGCCGCTACTGCGGGTGGAGTTGCGGACGGCGGCGTTGCACGCGTTGCGACCGTGGGCGCCGGCCATGTGGGTGCCGTTCGTGACGGCGCTGGTCACATGCGTGGTGCTTGGCTTCGTCGTGCGGCGCTGGCGGCAGCCGCTGCTGCTCTGGTTGCTGCTGCCGCTGACGGCTGCGGACCTCGCCGTCATTGGCTGGACGATCGACGTGCCGGCGGGGCACGCCGGCCCGCAGTCGCTGTTGACGCCGCAAGCGACGGAGTGGATGGACGAGGTAGCGGAATCGGGCGACCGTCTGTGGGTGGTGACTGGGCGGCAGGGCTGGCTGCCCGGCGAGTACTTCGCCTCGATCGACAAGGCGGTGGCGAACACGAACATGCTGCTCGGGATCGCGTCACTGACGGACTATGGGCCGCTGCACCCGCGCGTGGTGGTCGAGCAGTTCGGTTTTCTGCCGTGGGGCGAAACGCTGGCGGCCGACCGCTTGCTCGCCGACACCAGTTGGATGCGGCTCTACGACGTCGGCTGGGTGCTGCTCTGTGACCGCGACCGGCCAGCGCCCACGGGTTGCGACCTCGTGACGATTACGCCGGAGGGTTGGCGGTTGTATCGCAATCCGGCGGCGGTGGGCTGGGCGATGTTCGAAGATGCGGCCCAGACGGCGGCGGTGCGAACGGTGCGACCCAGCGCCGCGCGCCTCAGGGTGTGGGCGGACACCTGGCCGGACGAGCGGGGCGAGCGTCCGCGCCTGGTGATCTCCCAGCTTGCGCTGCCTGGCTGGATCATCCGGGTCGACGGGCAAGCCGTGCCGGCGGAGAGCGTGGGCGGGCTGCTGGCGGTGCGGATCCCGGGTGGCGCGGCCGTGGAGATCGATTGTGCGTACTTTCCGCCGGGCCTGGTGTCCGGCGCGCTGATCACGCTGATGTGCGGGGGTGGGTGGGTGCTGCTGGCCATTTGGGGTGGGATCGAGCGCCGGGGCTCAGCAGGTGCCGCGCGACCGTCCCGCCGGCGTGCCCGCGGCCGGCCACACTAGCCGAAACGTGCAGCCGCGGCTGCCGTCGTTGGCGAAGGCCTGGAGCGTGGCGCCGTGGTGTCGGGCGATCATGCGGCAGACGCTGAGGCCGAGGCCGACCTGTTGCCAGTCGGTGGGGCGTTCGCGCGGGTCGGCGGCCAGGAACGGATTGAGGACCTGGTCGAGCGTTTCGGCGGAGATCCCGCTGCCGCTGTCGCGCACTTCGATCTGCACCCGGCCGTCCACCGCGGTTGCGGCGACGGTGAGTGGTCCGCCGCCGTCCTTCATGGCCCGGCGCGCGTTCAGCAGGAGGTTCAGCAGGACCTGGCAGAGCAGGTCGTTGCGGGCGTTGACGCGCAGGTCGTCGGGCACGGCGACGTGCAACTGGATGCCGTCTTTCTCCAGCGGGCGCGTCATGGTTTCGATGGCCTCGTGGACGGCGGCGGCCACGGAGCAGGCCTCGGCGGGGCAGGCGTCGTTGTGGACCATGTCGAGCAGGTGCCTGGTCACGCTCATGGCGCGCTGCGACTGGATGAGGGCGCGCTCGAGGGTCTTGCGCATGAAGGGCACGTCGTCGCCGGTGAGGGCGGCTTCGGCGCGGGCCATGATGGGAGTCAACAGGTTGTTGAACTCGTGCGTGACCATCGCGGCCATGTTGCCGAGCAGCGCGAGGCGCTGACAGGCGATGAGCTCGTCCTGCAGACCGCGGATGGTTGCCCGCAGCGATTCAATGGATTCGTTGGCCACCGATCTGGAGGGTGTCGCACAGGCACATCCGGCGGCAGTGGGCCGCGTGCACTCGTCGGACATGGGAGCACGGTCCTTTCCCGACTGCTGACCCGGTCGCTCACCACAACCCACCCACGAGCGCGCATGATACGGGCGCTGGGGCGCGGCTGTCAATTCGGCTCACGGACGGTCTTCGGCTTTCGGCGGGCGGTTCATCAATTCGGTGATCGCCACGAGCGGCGCCTTGTGGTCGAAGAGGACGGCCGCGACCGCTTGTGTAATCGGCATTTCCACCTTGAGACGCGCAGCGAGCTCCAGGACGGCGCGCGTGGTGGGAATACCCTCGATGACCGCCGCGCTCTCGGCGACGACCTGCTCGGGACTGACGCCCTGACCGATGCGTTCGCCGGCGGACCGGTTGCGTCCGTGCGGGGACACGCAGGTGGTGAAGAGGTCGCCGACGCCGGCGAGGCCGCCGAATGTCTCCGGTCGCGCGCCCAGTGCGACGCCGAGCCGCGTGATTTCGACCAGGCCGCGTGTCACGAGCGCAGCTTTTGCGTTGTCGCCGGCGCGCAGGCCGTCCAGGATTCCCGCGGCGAGCGCGATCACGTTCTTGAGGGCGCCGGCGAGTTCCACGCCGAGTACATCGCGGCTGGTGTACACGCGGAGCCACGACGTGCCCATCGTCTGCTGGATGAGTTCGGCCACCGCGGTGGATTCGCAGGCCACGACGACGGTCGCGGGCAGGCAGCGGGCGAGTTCACGGGCGATGTTCGGGCCGGAGAGCACGGCGACGGGGTTGTGGGGCGCGTGGGCGGCGATGATGTCGCTGGGACGAGCCAGCGTGGCGATCTCGATGCCCTTGGTGACGCTGCCGATCGGCACCCCGCGCGGCACCTGCGGGCCGTGCTGCTCCCAGGCGGCGCGCAGGAACTGGGTGGGAATCGCGGAGACGATCAGCTCGCTACCCGTGAATGCCGCGACCGGGTTATTGGTCGGGCGCACGCGTTCCGCAAGGCGCAGGCCGGGCTGGTAGCGGCGATTCTCGCGGTCGATGAAGATTTCGTCGACTGGCTCGCACGCGCGGGCGAGCAGTGCGACGTTGACCCCGTTGGTGGCCAGGATTTGCGCGACCACGGTACCCATGCCCCCGATCCCGATCACGGTGGCCTTGTCGATCATGTGCTCTACCTTCTCCACGGCCGCCCGACCGTGGGCATTCTACGGCGGCGTGCCCGGTGCGTCTGCCGCGGCCGGCTCACCGGCGAGCAGGTCGCTGAGATGCACAGGTGCGGGCGGCACGTCCACCACCTGGCGGGCGAGCAGAAACACCAGGGCGGCGCGCGTCACCGGACGCGCAAAGATCGCGCTGGCCGCCTGGGTATACGCCTGCATCTGCACGCGATAGCCCACGAGCCGGGCCTCCAGGTCCGTCGCGTCGCGGACGTGGTCGGTCTTGTAATCGACGATCATCAGCCCGTCGGGGAGTTCCAGCAGGCAGTCGATGATGCCGCGCACAATCGTCCGCGCGCCGCTGTCGCCCACGGGTAGGGCAAAGACGAACGGGACTTCGCGGCGGAGCCGCTTGGCGTGGCGGGTCAGCAACGCGCCGATCTCGGTCGTGGCGAGCCAGGCAAGGTCATCGACCGGCACCCGTGCGGCTTGCGCGGCGCTGAGACGGCCTCCGCCGCAGAGCGCCGCGACCTGTGCACGTACCGCCGCGGCCGAACCGAGATTCCCCAGGTCGGCGAGTTCCAGGAAACGGTGGCACGCCGTTCCGAGCTCGCGACCATCGGCCGTCTCGGTGGCGGCAAACGCCGGGCGTGGCAGTGGCGCGGCGGCGTGCCCGACGATGAACGGCTGGTCGGCGGCGTGTTCGCGCAGGGCGGCTTCTTTCAGGGCGCTGACGGACATCATCGCGGGCACGTCGGCCAGCACGCTGCCCACGTCGGCGCCGAGCAGGGCGCGGCCCCGCGCCAGCCAAGACTCGTCCTCGGCCGTCAGGGTCGCGTCGGCATTGGCCGGCGCACCCTGCGCCCGGGTTTCGATCACGATGTCGTTGGCTGCGTGGGTCGCGACGCGGATCAGCGGCGGCTGGGCTGGGGCGCGGGCCGCCGCCATGAGAATCCACTCGAGCCGGTTGGCGGCGCTGAGTCGGGCGATGAGCGGGGGCGGTCCGGCGTGCTCGGCCGCCTGGGCCTGCTGCGCGGCCCATGCGTCGGCCTTGCCGTGGCCGACCAGGTAGAGGCGCTCGCGGGCGCGCGTGGCGGCGACGTAGAGCAGGCGGAGCTCCTCTTCGAGCTCGCGCTGCGCGATGCGGCGTTGCAGGACGAAGTGCGCAGCGCTTTGCAGCGTGGCGCGGGCCGGGTAATCGCTGAAGCGCAGGCCGAGTCCGAGTTCCTCGTCGGCGTGCAGCATTTCTCGCTGGCGCGCCACGTTGAACCTGATGCCGGTTCCGAGGAGGAACACCACCGGGAATTCGAGGCCCTTCGCGCCGTGGATGGTCATGATCCGCACGGCGTCTTCGGGCCCGGCGGCCAATGCACCGGGATCGAGCTCCTCGCTGCGCAGCCGCTCGAGGTACGTGAGGAAGCCGTCGAGGTCGCCGGTGCCCTGGCTGGCGAATGCGGCGGCGAGGTTCTGCAGTGATTGGAGCAGGGTGACGCGCTGCGCGCCGCCGTTGAGCGCACCCGCCAGCAGAAGCAGGCCGCTGTCCTGGTAGATGCGCCGAAGCAGCGCCGGCAGCTCCAGCTCGCGTGCCGCCCGCGCCCATCCGTCGAGTTGGGCCAGCGCCGCGTCGAGGCGGGCCGCCAGCGCCACGCTGGGGCGCGCGCGACCATAGTGCTCCACGGCAGTGTAGAAATCGACGCGCGGCTCCGGACCAGCGCCGCGGATGGCGAGCAGGTCGGCCGCGCTCAGACCCCCCAGCGGGCTGCGCAGATACGCGGCGAGGGCCACGTCCTGCCGGCGGTTGACCAGCAGCTTGAGCACGTTGCAGACGTCGCGGACCTCGACCGCGTCGAGCAGCGTCTCGCGCCCCGCCGTGACGCACGCGAGGCCGTTGCGGCGCAGGACACTCGCCGCCTGCCCGGCGGCATGCACCGCCGACCGCAGCAGAATCACGATGTCGTTCAGTTGCAGCGGGCGTAGGCGCACGGTCCCGTCCGGGCTCCGCGCCGGCACCTGTGCGCCGGAGGCCAGCAGGTCGCGGATTTGCACGGCGGCGAGCTGGGCTTCGCGTTCGATGATTTCCGGTTCCGGCTCCTCTGTCTGGGCCGCGTCCTCGTCGTCGCCGGCGTCCGCGCTTTCCGTATCCGCGGTGATGACGTGGACTTCGACCCGTGGCGGCCCGCCGAGCGTCGGGTTGGTGATCTCGGAGCCGGCGCGGCCGGCCTGCAGTCGCTCCTGCGGGCCGTACGCCGTACCGCCGAGCGCCGGGTCGAACAGCGCGGCGAAGATCTGGTTCAGGGCCGCGAGCAGGTCGGCGTGGCTGCGGAAGTTGTCGGCGAGGTACTCGACGCGGCCCTCGGCGGCGCCGGCCTCCAGGGCCCCGACCAGCGCCGTGAACAGGCGCGGCTCGGCTTCGCGAAAGCCGTAGATGCTCTGCTTCACGTCACCGACCATGAAGCGGTTGGTGCGGCCGGGCTCCGCGCGCGTCACCAGCCGCAGGATTTCCACCTGCACCGGGCTGGTGTCCTGGTACTCGTCGACGAGGATGTGTTCGTAGCGGCGTTGCAGGCGGCGAGCGATGTCGGTAGGCGTGCGTTCGTGGCCAGTGGCCGGGCTGCCGAGGAGATCCAGGGCCATGCGCAGCACGTCCCCGAATTCGTACTTGGCCGCCGCACGTTTCGCCGCGGTCAACAGCTCCTGGTAGCGCGCCTCGAGGCGCAGCAGCGTCTGGGTCAGTGTCGCGGTCTGCTGTGCACACGTGAGGATGGAATTGATGACGTCCGGTTTCCAGCGGTCTTTCAGGCGCTTCTTGAACCAGCGCTCACGCACCTCGGCGACGCCGGCCGGTTCGGGCGGGGCGTCCTTTCGCTTGCGCCCACCGCCAACTTTGAGGTCCTTGATCAACTCGACGACGGTGGTCAGCGTGCCCGGGTCGTTTAACGACTGTTGCCACGCGGCCAGCGCGGCGCGATAGGGCGCCAGCGCCGCGCCCACGGCGTCAGGTAACTCGGCCAGTTGTGCGTGCTGAAACGCGCACTCGGCGGCCAGCTCGTGTGCCAGCACCTGCGCGGCGTCGTTGGCAGTCGCCGCCTGTCGTGTGAACCACGCCTCCGGGTTCACGAGATGCTCGCGATAGCGGCTGAGCGCCGCGACCAGCTCGCGGAGGAACTTGTCGTCGGGTGACGTCGCGCGCGCGATCCAGGTGCGTGCCTCGGTCGCGAGCGGGTCGGCCGCGCTGTGGATCCAGTCGAACAGCTCGTCCAGTACAGCGGCGCGAAAGACCTGCGCATCCTGGCCGCCGAGCACGGTGAACGCGACGTCGACGCCAGCCTGGGCGAAATGCTCGCGCACCAGGCGCCCGCACCAGGCATCGATGGTCCCGATCTCCGCGGCCTGCACGAGCAATTGCTGGCGGCGCAGATGGCGCTGCAAGGGCCCCGCCGACGTGTGCGCCACGGTCCGCCGCAACATGTCCGCGATCCGCACGCGCAGCTCCGCGGCGGCCGCCCGCGTGAACGTCACGACCAGCAGCCGGTCGATGTCGCACGGCCGCTGCGGATCGGCGATCAGCCCCACGCAGCGCTGTGCCAGCACCTCGGTCTTGCCTGCGCCGGCGGACGCGGACACCAGCAGATTCGATCCGCGATGCTCGACGGCCCGGCGCTGGCTGGCCGTGAGGTTCATTCCAGCTCCTCCGCGGTGGCGGGCTCCGCCGGCAACGTCGGCAACGCCGTCTCGGCGGCGCGCGGCGTGTTGTAGAGCCGATCGAACCGGCAGACGTCGGCGAAGTCGCACGCACGGCAGGCGAGCGTGCGTTTTTCGACCAGCGGCGCGATGTCGATGCCGCCGCGCCCCACGCCCTCGGCGGCGTACAGCACGGTCCGAGCGGCCAGGTCGAGGTAGGCGGCCAGGCGATCGGCGGAGACAGTGTCGCTGTGGGCGTGGAAGCCGCCATCCTTGCGCAGTTGCAGCGCCGCCACGGGCGACGGCGTTGTGCCGAGTTGGCGATCGAGCAACGGTGCCACCGCTTCGTCGAGCACGCCGCGCGGGCGGAAGAGGTACATCAACTGGTCAGCTCTTGGGGCGGCGGAGGCGTACTTGTTCTCCAGCGCCTTGAGCGTCGGGTAGAGCGGTGCGAGCATGACGCCGGCCAGTCGCAGGTGTGGGTCGGCGCGATGTGCCTCCCGCACCGCCAGCAAGTAGATGAGCAGTTGGAGGCGCTGGCCGGTGAGGAACGTGCCGCGCAGCGGGTCGACCCTGGCGCTCTTGTAGTCGTAGACGAGCAACCAGGCATCCTTCCCCGTGTGGCAGGCATCCACGCGATCGATCTTTCCATGCAGGTGAACGCGCTGGCCGTCCGGCAGCGCCAGCTCGAGGGCCCGCAGCGTCTGCGGCGCAGCCTGCGGCGCGAAGCCCCACTCGCAGCGGAGCGGTTCGAACTGGCCGCGTTGCCAGCGGGCGGCGTGGGCGGCGACCACGTCGCGGAGGAACCCGGCCAGCACGTCACGCATGAAGACGAGATCGGGCCGGCGTGCGGCCTGGTCGGCGGGTGACTTGCGCTGTTGTTCGTCCAGCGCTTCGGTGAGCAGTTGTTGCCAGCGTTCATCCGACACGTTGCGGACGCCGCCGGGCTCGTCGCGGCCGCGCTGAGTCACGCGTGCGAGAATCTCATGGGCGATGTCGCCGAGGTCCCAACGCAAGGGGCGCGGGCCGCGCGCTGCGTCGAGACGCAGACCGTGCCGCGCGAAGTGCTTGAACGGACACGCCAGGTAGGTCTCGACCTCCGAGGGCGAGCCGTCCCAGATGACGTTCTCGGCCGCGTTCTTCGGTCGGCGGAAATTGCCCAGCGGCGCCGGGCGGTTGTCGTAGTCCCGGCCGCGCAGCAGCCAGGCGAGCGGGCCGGCGAGCGCAGGCAGCGCCTGCACGTGTTCACACAGCCGTTCATAGCGCAGTGCGGCACGCTGTCGGCTGGCGTCGCGGTGGACGGCGAGGTATTCGCGCGCCAGCTCGCCGACACAGACCGGTGGTTCATGCTGCGCGGTCGGTGTCGCTGCCAGGCCCGGCAAAGCCTGTCGCACGTCCGCCAGCAGCGGCGACGGCATCAGTTCGGAGCCGTCATCCGCCGCTGTGGCGTAGCTGATGGTCAGGCTCTGCGACGGTCGCGTGAGCGCGATGTACGCGAGCAGCCGTTCGCCGAGCGCGTCGTCGCGATGTGAGGCCGGGGCGGGCAGGTGCGCGGCCTGGAGCGCGATGCGTTCCGCGGCGCTGAGCAGCAGATCGTCGGGCGGGCGGGGCGGGAAGATGCCCTCGTTGAACGCCACCACCCACGCATGCTGGATGTCCGGGTGGCGGCTGCGCTCGATGGAGCTGACGAGCACCTGGTCTATGGTCGGCGGCGCGAGGCCCAGCGTCAACTCGCTGAGCGTCGTGCCGAGGATCGCAGTCACGTCGGCGGCCGAGAGGGGCGTGTCGCCCAGCACGGCGTGCAGGTCGTCGAGCACGCCGCAGAGCGCGCTCCAGGCGAGCCGGTGCGTCTCGAGGCTTTCCCAGTGCTGTCCGGCACGGGCCTCCTGGATCCACTGCTCGATGCGTTGCGGCACACCCAGTGCGACGAGCGCCTGGTAGAGTGCTGGTGCCCACGCCGCGCCGGTTGCGTCCTTGGCCTGACCCAGCGTCACCAGCGGCTCGAGGGCCGCGACGATGCGGGCGCGCTGCGGGGCGCACGCGGCGACGGTCTGGCCGACGCGCTCCAACTCCCATTCCGGCCGGCGCCAGGCCGTCAGTCCGCTGATGGAGGTGTTCACGATGAGGTTTTCGAGCTGCTCCGCCTCGTCGCGGGACAGCGGCAGCAGGCGCGTCCGCAGCAGGCGCGTCAGGGCCTCCACCGAGAAGTCCGTCGTGACGGCGTCCAACAGCGCGGGCAGCAGCCGGCTGAGTGGGTGGGCGCGCATCGCGCGCCGGCAGTCGAGGAAATACGGGATTTCGTATTCGGCGAAGACCTCGGCGACGGTTTCCGCCAGCGGCGTCAGGTCGCGCGCGATGACCGCGAAATCGCGATAGTGCAGCGCGCCGCCGGCATCGGCGATCATGGTTCGAATCCAGCGTGCCGCATCGCGCAGCTCGGCGCGCTGCGTCGGGCACTCGATCAGGCGGACGCCGCCGGGCGCGACTTGCGCTCTGTGCTCCTTCTCGGGTGTAGCGAGGCCGTGCTCGAGGGCCGCGAGCGCCGGGTTGGCGCGGAAGCGCGGCGCCGGCGTGGGCGGCAGCGTGACCGGCGGTTGCACGGCGATGCCGGCCTCCGCCAACAGCGCGTGCAGGCGCTGATACGTCGCCTCGGTGCGCTGGAAGAGGCCGAGCGGATCGGGTGGCTGGCGCGGGTTTTGCACCGCGGGGGCTGCCGGATCGAGCAGCAGCGCGATGTGCATATCCCGTGCGCGGCCAGCGAGCTCGACCAGCGTCTGCAATTCCTGGCCGGTGAAACCCGCGAAACCATCGACCCAGATTGATGCGCTGGGAAGCCAGTCGAGTTCCGCGAGTCGCGCTCGCAGCAGCGCGAGGCGGCTTGCGGGGTCGAACCGCTCCGGCCCGAGCCACGCCAGGTAATCGCGGTACAGCCGCGCGATTTCCTGGATCTTGCGCGCGGCGGCGGCGTCTGCGAGCTGCGCCGCCGCGTCGTGCAGCGCGGTCGGCGTGACGTCCTCCCGCAGCAACTCCTCGATCAGCCGGTCGAGCTGCGTGACGAAGCCCTGCGTTTGCGCCGCCCGGCGGAGCACCTGCAACTGCGGGCCGGCCTGGGCCACCACGCGGCGCAGCGCGAGGCGGCGGGCATCGCCGCTCAGGATGGTGGGCTCCGCGCCGGTCTGGCCGAGGACGCGCCGGGCGAGCCGCGAGAAGCTGAGCACCTCGGCGCGACAATAGCCACCGGCCGGCGTCTGTGTCGCCAGCGTCCGTTCCATCTGGAAGCTGGCCTGTTCGGGCACGAGCAGGATGAGGCGGCGCGTCTCGGCGGGCGCGGCGAGCGCGCGCAGCAGTGCCTGAATGCAATGGTGCGTCTTGCCGGAGCCGGCGCGGCCCAGGATGAACGTGACGGCCATGCTGGCCTCGGGATCAGTCTTTCTCGTACTTCTCGAGGCGATCCTTGTAGTCGTCGCGCTCGCGCTTGTACTTGGCGGCTTTCTGTGATTGCCGCTCGTTCTCCTGTTCGAGGTACTGGATGTTCTGGTAGGCCTTGTGCAGCTCGGCGCGGGCCTCTTCGAGCGTCTGCGGGTTCGGGACGCGGCTGCTGTCGACGGGCGCGGGCCGGTCGCTGCCGACCCGGACGTCGATTCGTTCCGGCGCCGTGACGCAGCCAGCCAGGCCCAGCAGGGCCCCCGCCGCCGGCACGATCCACCAACGTGTGCGCATGGTGCATACCTCCGTGAGTCCGAGTTGCGGACCGTGCGTATGATCCACACCGGGCGGGCTGTGGTCAAAGCGCAGGGTGGGTCGGCCGCGCGGAAACTTGCGTGTCGCCGGCGGGAGGAATTACAACGTGGCCGTGGAGAAGCGCGTCATCACGATTCTCGGCTGCACCGCGACGGGGAAGGGGGCGCTCGCGCGGGCGGTCGCGCAGCGACTCGGGGCCGAAATCGTCAGCATTGACTCGATGAAGGTCTATCGCGGGATGGACATTGGCACGGCCAAGCCATCGACCGAATGGCGCGCGGCGCTCCCGCATCATTTGATCGACGTCGCCGACCCGTGGGAGCCGTTCAGTGCGGCGCGGTTTGTCGAGCTGGCCGATGTGGCAGTCGCGGAGATTCACGGTCGCGGGCGGCCGGTCGTGGCGGTGGGTGGGACGGTGCTGTACTTCAAGTGCTGGTACGAGGGGATGTTCGCGGGGCCGAGCGCGGACCCGGAGCTGCGGGCGCGGATTCGCGCGCGGGCGGAGCGCGAGGGGCTAGATGCTCTGCACGCGGAGCTGACGCGTATTGATCCTGAGGCCGCGGCGAAGATTCATCGTAACGATCTGCGCCGCATCGAGCGGGCGCTGGAGGTGCATCAACTGACCGGCCGGCCGATCAGTCAATTGCAGCAGCAATGGGACGCCGCGACGCCGCGCCGGGCGGAATGGCGCTGGGCGCTCTTCGGCGTCAAGCGCGGCCGGGAGGAGACGAATCACCGGATCAACCTGCGTGTGCGGCGGATGGTGGAGGCCGGGCTGGTGGATGAGGCGCGGCGGATTTGGAGCGATCCGCGGGGCGTCGGGCCGCAGGCGCTGCAGGCGGTGGGCTACGCGGAGCTGTTCGCGCATTTCGCCGGTCGCGGCGCGCTCGACGAGGCCATCGAGCAGATCAAGATTCACTCGCGCCGACTGGCCAAGCAGCAGCGCACGTGGCTGAAGCGGATGACGGGTGTGCAGTGGCTCGCAGCCGATGGGGTGGACGACACGGCGGAGCTGGCGGACGAGCTTATGCAGCGCTTGGAATGAGCGCCTCCGACCGCGTCACAGGCCGGCGAACAATGCCTCGACGAACGCCTCAGGGTCGAAGGGCTCGATCGCGTCGATCGTCTCGCCCAGCCCGACGAATTTGACCGGGATGTCGAGCTGGTCGCGGATGCCGACGACGATCCCGCCCTTGGCTGAGCCGTCCAGCTTTGCCAGGAACAGGCCGCTGACCTGCACCGACTGCGAGAAGATCTTCGCCTGGTTAATCGCGTTCTGGCCGATGGTCGCGTCGAGCACGAGCAGCACTTCGTGCGGCGCCTCGGGGATGCGCTTCTGCACCACGCGCTGAATCTTGCTCAGCTCGCGCATCAGGTGCTCCTGGGTGTGCAGGCGCCCCGCCGTGTCGACGAGGAGCACGTCCACGTGGCGGGCGATCGCCGCTTCGCAGGCGTCGAAGGCGACCGCGGCGGGGTCGCTGTTGGGGTTGTGCTTCACGATGTCCACGCCGACGCGCTGGGCCCAGATCACGAGCTGGTCGATGGCGGCCGCGCGGAACGTATCGCAGGCCCCCAGCAGCACGGACTTGCCCTGTTGGCGCAGGTAGTACGCGAGCTTGGCGACGCTGGTCGTCTTGCCCGAGCCGTTGATGCCGACGACGAAAATGACCGTCGGCGGCGCGGCGGCGAAATGCACAGCGCGCTCGCCGGCGCTCCAGGTGTCGGCGATTCGCTTTTTCATGAAGGGCAGGATCTCCTGCGCCTCGCCAATCTGGCCGGCTTTCCACGCCCCGCGGACCTCGTTCACGAGGCTGACCACGGCCCGCGGACCCATGTCGCCCGCCAGCATCGCGTCCGTGAGCTGATCGAGCAGGTCATCGTCGATCTTGCGCCCGCTGGGCAGCAGCCCGCGCAGACCGGTGACCAGCTTGTCACGCGTCTTCGTCAAACCCCGTTTCAATGCGTCGAACAAACCCATGATAAATCTCTTATGCCGGCTATTTCGGCGGGCTGGGCTCGACCGGCTCGGATGCGGCCGCGAGCCCGCGCCGCACGTGGTCCAGCACGCCGTTCACGAAGGCGGGCGACTCGGCGCCGCCGAACCGCCGGGCCAGCTCGATGGCCTCGTTGATCACGATTGCCGGTGGCGTCTTCGGGCATTCGAGCAGCTCGTAGAGCCCCAGGCGCAGGATGTTCCGGTCGACGGGCTGCATGCGCTCGATTGACCAGTCGGGCACGTACTGCCTGAGGTACTGATCGCAGGTTTCCCGGGCGTGCCAGGTGCCGGTGGCGCGGACGCGGGCCAGCTCCAGCAGCTTAGGGCGCGGGCCGCGTTTCCAGCCCAGGTCGGCGTAGTTCAGCCGATCGCGCAGGAACGCGTCAAGCGATTCCGCGAAACAGTCCCCCAGCGCATCAAAGAGACACAGCGCCTGCAGCGCCAGGATGCGAGCCTGCGACCGTTCATCGAGGGGCATGTTGGCAACCGGACCCGGGACGACGCTCCGTTCTACTTCTTTTCGATCAGGACCAGCAGGTTGGCCATCTCGATTGCGGCCCGCGCCGCGTCCGCTCCCTTGTTTCCCGTCTTCGCCCCGGCCCGGTCGATAGCCTGTTCCAGCGCGTCCGCCGTCACGACGCCAAACGTCACCGGCACGCCCGTGGCCAGCGACACCTGCGCAATCCCCTTCGCGACTTCCGCCGCCACGTATTCGAAGTGCGGCGTCTGCCCGCGGATGACGCAACCGAGGCAGATGACGGCCGCATAGGATCCCGTGGCGGCCAGTTTCTGCGCGGCCAGCGGGATTTCCCACGAGCCGGGCACCCAAACCTGCGTGATCTGCTCCGGGTTCGCCCCGTGCCGCGTCAGCTCATCGATCGCGCCCTCGAGCAGCCGCGAGGTGATGAATTCGTTGAAGCGCGCCACGACCAGCCCAAAGCGAAACGGGGCGGCGTCCAGCTTGGCGGAAATCACTTCGGTCATTGGAGTACCCTACTCTCCTGATTCGGATTCAAAAGGGGCAGTGTACCGCTGCCGCCGGACGCAGGCAAATGGCGACCCTCTTCCCGGTCGGGCCGGCGGCCGCTACGCTTGGCTTCGATGCAGATCCGCATGTGCAACGGCGCCAGTCCGTCTGATGTCGAGCGTCGCGCCCGGCGCCTCAGGTGCTGGAGCGCCTTGGGACTGTCGGCCCTCAGCCTCGTGATGATCCTCGGATTGCCTTTGGGTTGGATGTGGTTCTGTGGGTGGGCCGACCGCGCTGCGCTGGCGCAGTTGCAGTCGCACGATCCGGCGGTTCGCCGCCAGGGGGCGCAGCTTGCCGCCCGCGCCGAGGCGCCGGCGGCCTGGCGCTGCATGGCCGCGTTGCTGTCCGCCGGCGGCGCTGAATCGGGGTCGGCGCCGTCCGAGCCCGACCCGGGTGTGCGTGAAGCGTACGTGTATGCGCTGGGGCGGAGCGGTGTGGCCGGGTATTTCCCGGTGATTGCCGGCGTGATCCGCACCGACGCCCATCCGTATGTGCGGCAGACGGCCTGGCTGGCTGCGGCGCGGCTGGATCCGGAGCGCTTTCGCGCGCTGGCGGCAGCGCTGCCTCCGGGGGATGAGCCCGCGGACCGCATCGGCCGCGGCGCGGCCTGGGTGGAATTGGGGGACCCGCGCGGGGCGCCGGACCTGCTGCGGTGGGCGGTGGAAGGCGATGCGCAGCAGCGCAAGACGGCTTCGCTGGCTCTGTCGCGCGGAGTGGCTCCGCTGCTGGAGGCGGTAGGGCGCTGGCCCCGGTCGCAGCGCGTTGCCGAAGAGGAGCCGTGGAGTTTGGAACTGGTGGCGGAGGTCGCGCGCCGGTGTGCCGGGCTCGATCTGGCGGCGCTGGCGGATGACACCCGGCCGCACGTGCGGCGGGCCGCGCTGGTGCGGCGGAACGTCAGCCGGTTGAACGCCGCCCGGGCCCGGCTGACGCGGCTGCTGTGGACGCAGTGAGGGCGGCGTGGCGCGCCGGCATGGCTAAGGGTGGACGAGGCGCCTACAATCCAGGCTCCGCCCGATGGACCAGCGCGGTCGCGGACGGGGCCTCGCACCCGTGGCGTACGCAGGCCGGCGGGTGGCGAGCGGATGAAATTACATGCGTGGGGCGCCGGCGCGGTGCCCCGTCCATCCAGAAGGAAGGTGGTTGAAATGGCGCTTTCGAAGGCAATGAACGCGAAGCTCAATGAGCAGATCACGAACGAGTTCTACGCGTCGCAGTTGTACTTGGCGATCGCGTGTATGTTCGACGATTTGAGCCTGAAGATGCTGGCCAAGCTGTATCGCAAGCAGACCGAGGAAGAGCGCGAGCACGCGCTGAAGATCCTCGATTACATCCTGTCCGTGGGCGGCAAGGTCAAGTTGCAGGCGATTGCGGAGCCGACGGCGAAGTTCGCCAACGTGCAGGCGGCAATCGGGGCGGCGCTGGAGCACGAGCTGAAGGTGACCGACCAGATTCACGCGCTGGTGGCGCTGGCCGAAAAGGACAAGGACTACGCGACGCAGAGCTTCCTGCGCTGGTTCGTGGACGAGCAGGTCGAGGAAGTCGAGTCCCAGCGCTACCTGCTCGATGTCGCCAAGATGGCCGGCGACCGGCTCCTGCAGCTCGAAGCCGCCGTGTCGCACCTGCTCAAGTAACCGCGCGGCACGCAGCGCGTCCGGCCGCGGCCGCACCGGTCGCCGCCGGACGCCCGCGGGCCTACAATGCCTGGTATGCCCACCGTGCAGCGGGCCGGACACGGGCAACACGAGACGCTATTCGCGGGAGCGAGGCACGCCATGCGACGCGCGAAGATCACGATCATCGGGGCCGGCAACGTCGGGGCGACGTGTGCGCACTGGGCCGCGTCCAAGGAATTGGGCGACATCGTGCTGGTTGACATTGTCGAGGGGCTGCCGCAGGGCAAAGCGCTCGACCTGTACGAAGCCGCGCCCGTCGAGGGCTACGACGTGGCCATCACCGGGACGAATGACTATGAAGCGACCGCGGGCAGCGACGTGGTCATCATCACCTCCGGCATCCCGCGCAAGCCGGGCATGACGCGCGACCAGTTGCTCGAGACCAACGTCAAGATCGTCGCGGAAGTGACGGCCAAGGCCGTCGCCCGGAGCCCCGACGCCATCCTGCTCGTTGTCTCGAACCCGCTCGACGCCATGGTCTACACGGCGCACACGGTCTCCGGCTTTCCGACGCAGCGCGTGGTGGGGCAGGCCGGCGTGCTGGACACGGCGCGCTACCGGGCCTTCATCGCTGCGGAGATCGGCTGCAGCGTCGAGGACGTCCAGGCGATGCTGCTCGGCGGCCACGGCGACGACATGGTGCCGCTGCCGCGCTACACCACGGTCAACGGCATTCCCGTCACGCAGCTCATCGCTCCGGGCAAGCTCGAGGAAATCGTCACGCGCACTCGCAACGGCGGGGCCGAGATCGTCAACCTGCTCAAGACCGGCAGCGCCTACTACGCGCCCGCCGCCGCTACGCTCGCCATGACCGAGTCCATCCTGCGCGACAAGCGCCGGGTGCTGCCGTGCGCGGCATACTGCGACGCGGAGTACGGCGTGGGCGGGTATTTCGTCGGCGTGCCGTGCGTCCTGGGTCGGAACGGTGTCGAGCGGGTGATCGAGATCAAGCTCGAACCGCGCGAGCGTGAGATGCTGGATGCCAGCGTGGCGCACGTGAAGGAGCTGTGCGCCGCGACGACCAGGTTCCTGCCGAAGTAGCGGCCTGTCCTGAATTCATCAGAGGTGGAGTATGCCCCAGCGTGCGTTGCAGTGTGTGATGGCGTGGCTTGTCATCGGTCTGAGTGTCGAGGGGGTGCGGGCCCAGCAGGCGGCCGGCCAGAAGTCCGCGACGACCCGACCCGCCGTGCTGTGCCCAGTCACCGGCCAAGCCGTGGATCGCGCGCAGGTCAGCCGGTTTCGCGGCAAGTGGGTGTACTTTGCGACCGAGGCGGCGCGCCAGAAATTCGAGCATGACCCCTACGAGTTTGCCGACCGCGTACAGGCGCAGTGGGAGGCGGACCCGCCGCTGCGCGTGCAGGTCAAGTGCCCGGTGACCGGTGAGCCGCCGGCCGCGGACATCTACGTGGGCGCGGGCGACAGCGCAGTGTTCTTTGCCACCGAGGACGCCAAGCAGAAATGGCTCACGGACAGCAAGCCCTTTGCGCGACGGCTCGAGGCGGAATGCTACACGTTCCAGACGACCTGCGGTGCCTGTCGCGGAGAAATCAACCTCGCGGCAAAGCGCGATTTCGGCGGCCGCACGGTCTACTTCTGCTGCCCGGGCTGCGCGGGCGAGTTTGCGAAGGACGAGGCCGCCGGCCTGAAGCGCGTCGAGGAGCAGATGCACGCCAACAAGTCCGCGTATGTCCTGCGGCAGATCGAGCAGGCCCTCGCACGCCCGGCCGGGACGCAGCCCACCAGTCAGCCGGCCCCGGCGCCCAAACCCTGACGCTGGCCGGCGTCAGTCGGATTCGCAGATCAGCCCGTCCCAGGCCAGTTCCACTCCGGGCGGCAACTCGGTGCTGGCGGCCGCGTGGCCGAGTTCGTGCGCGATGTGCGTGAAGTACGTTCGCCGCGCACCGATCCGCCGGGCCTCGGCGAGCGCCTGCTCCAGGTTGAAGTGCGTCGGGTGCGGCCGGCGACGCAGCGCGTCGAGCACGAGCACGTCGAGGCTCGCGAGCTGCGGACGGATTTCGTCCGGGATGCCGCTGCAGTCCGGGCAGTAGGCGATGTTGCCGATGCGATAGCCGAGGACCTCGGTGGGGCCATGCGGGTAGGGCAGCGGCGTTACGCGCCGGCCGAAGAGGTCGAATGGCCCGGTGACCACGCGTGCCTCCAGGCGCGGCTTGGCGCTGGGGTAATCCGGATCATCCCGAAAGGCGTAGTCGAACATGCGGCGCAGCGTGTCCAGTGTCGCCGCGCTGGCGTACGCGGGCAGCACGGTGCGTGCCAGGTGGTTGAAGCGGCGCACGTCGTCGAGGCCGACGACGTGGTCGGCGTGCGCGTGCGTGAACAGCAGGGCATCCACGCGCGTGACCCCTGCGGCCAGACACTGCAGCCGCAGCTCCGGGGCGGTGTCGATGAGCACGTGGCGGCCGTCGAAGCTGACCAGCGCGCTGGTGCGCGTCCGCCGGTCGCGCGGATCGGGGGACGTGCAGACCGGGCAGTCGCAGGCAATCATCGGGATGCCATGCGACGTGCCGGAGCCGAGGATGGTCAGCCGCAGCGACACGCCGCGCCTACAGGCCTTCGCGGAAGGTGTCCCACTCCGCCTTCAGCTTCGTGTAGAGGGGGTCGCTGCGGTCTACATCGGCGATCCGCTCTTTCACCTGGCCATCGGCCGGATCGAGATAGACGAGCACCAGAGACTTGGCCTCGCGATAGCTGAACTCGCCCGCCTTGCCTGCCGCGCGGCGCAGAAGCACGGGCTCGTCGACGCGCAAGTCGAGCACGAGCGCGTCGGTCGAGAAGTCGACGCGTTCCTTCTTGGGCTTGTCGTCCTTGTCGAGTTCGCCGGTTTTCACCTCGAGGGCGTTGCCGATCACGTCGCCGACGCGGACCTTGAAGTCTTCCTTCAGCCAGTTGCCCTTGTACCAGGTGAACACGTCCACGCTGGCGGCGGGTTCGCCGAAGACCGGGCTGCGGACGAAGAAGTGGCGCTTGGGCGCGACCGTGAGCGGGGCGGTCGGCAGCGACCATTCGCTCGCCAACAGCGTCTGGTCGGCCTGCGACGGGTCCTTCAGCGAGGCCCGGCGGCCGACGTAGCGGTTCCAGAGCTTCACGCGCAGGCGGTAGCGATAGGTCTTGCCCGGCTCGACGGAATCGTCGTGGAACCAGACGGCGGGCTCGCCCTCCTTCTCGGGGTTCGTGACCAGGGTGATCTCCTGCGTGGTCCCGGTGGCCGCAGTCGGCGTGCGCCCGGTCTCCCGGCGCTGCTGGGCGGCACGGGCCTTGGCCACGTCGCGGAGAATGCGCTCGGCCTGGGTCCGGTCACTGCGCGACGCGTCACCGTTGCTGGCGATGCCGCGCGCAAGCTGCTCGGCACGGTCCCACTGCTTCTCCCGTACGGCCTTCTTCGCTTCGCGCAGATCCTCCTTGATGCCCCGGCCGGCGTCCTGCTGGGGCGTGGGCGTCGTGGGCAGCGGCGTGAATGGGTTGACCTGCCCGCCGCCACGCGGCCCACGCACCCCACGTCCCCCGCCGCGCGGTCCGGTCGGCGGTGCGACCACGGGGGGCGGCGGGGCTGTGCGCGGTCGCTCGTCGCCGCCCGTCCGCGCCGGCGCCGGTGTCTCTGGCCCTGGAATGTCGACGACAACCTCTTCCTCCTCCACCGGTTCGTGTCCGGGCAGCGGTGGGATCTCCCACTCGTCGCCGGCTTCCACGGGATAGAACGGGGCCTGCATGATGAGCGACTGGGCCCGCTTCACGAGTTCAAGCTTCTCGTCGAGCTCGGCCTGGTTGATCAGGTCGCCGCTCTTGTCATCGTAGATGGGGGCCGGGATGTCGAGCTGCAGCATCGCCTTGCCGGGCGCGACGTCCTTCCAATCCGAGTACTCCCCGCTTGCCGTCATTTCCTGGCGCTGCACGTCGATGCCGGCCACATAGGGTTTCGCGCGGTACGCCGCGTAGCCGGCCTTGGTCATCTCGGCTTGCTGGGCCTGCAATGGGAAGTAGGCCGCTACGGTGACCCACGAGAACCCGACGGTGGCCTCCTCGTCCTCGGTGGGCATCGGGTCGGCGCCTTGCGCGGTGCGGGCCTGCGGCAGTCTGGCGGGGCGGCGCTGCGCCAGGCTGATCCCGGTCCGCGCCACGGCCGCCGTGGGCCTCAGCGGCGTCACCAGCGCCACGTTGTCGACTTCCACGCCTTCCTCGAGCGTGGGCAGGGGCGTGCCGAACTGTGCGAACACGGGCACGGTTTTGGGTACTTCGGAGCCGGACGTGGCGTCATCGGTCCACAGGCCCTTCTCGAAGCTCTGCTCGAGCACGCGGGCGTATTGCGGGACGGGCTCGGTCTTGGGCTGTATGCTCCCGACGGCCCGTTTCAGATCTTCGGCCTTGCGCTGAATGGCCTCGTCCAGCTCGCGCGGCCCCAGCGCCTGCCCGTCAAACTCGACCTTGTTGGGCTCGAGCCCGAGGTAGTACACGCCGAGGAACAGCGTGAAGAGCACCGCCAAGCCGAGTATGCCCTTCTCCAAATGCAGTTCGACGAAACTCAACGAACCTTTCTTGGCCATGTCTGGTCCTCCAGAGCTCCGCGCGCCGCAGGGGCGGCCGGCTCGCGGGCTACGGGTTCGCGCCGGCGGCCGGGGCGGCGCCCAGCACCTGCAGCACCTCGGCCGGCATCATGCTCTTGTAGATCTTGCGGGCCATGTAACTTTCGAAATCCAGGGCCGCGCGGACCAGCGGGGCCTGGCCGTACAGATATCCCGCGGGGTCCACGCTGTCGACGACGGTGTATTCGGCGCCCACCAACTGGTAGAAATTCGTACGGGCGATCGCATCGATCAGTCTCAACAGCTCGCGCTGGTCGACGATTACGGTCAAGGTGACCCGCACCACGTCGAACTGCTCGTCGCACACCCGGTTCGTGAACGACGTGAGCGTCGCCACCTGTGCGCCGGCGGCGCCCGGACGCGCGGTGCCCGCCGTGAACGGCACCACCACGCCGCCGTTCAGGATGTATCCGTGTACCATGATCTGCTCGATGCGCTTTACCGGCATCTGGGCGACGCTGGCCTCGCTCGGGCCCAGTTGCTGGGCCGCGGCGTCGTTCACTTTCGCGATGGCGTCGACCAGGTCCTGCTGGATCCACAGGCTCACTTGGGCGTACCACATTTCGGCTGGCGTCGGCGCCGCGTCCGCGTCCGCGATCGGGCTCACGTGGAACGAGGTCTGCGGGTCGGCGTAGATGCGAATGTTGCGGGCCTTCTTGATCGCGGCCCGCCGGCGCACCTCCTCGCCGGCCACGCCCGTGGGCATCGCGGCCGGCTGCAGCGCGGCGCCGGCCTCGGTTGGCACCTGCCCCCCGGTCGGGCCGCCGCGCGGCCCGCGCACCCCGCGGCCGGTGCGCCCACTCGGCACGGGCGCCAGCGGCTGGGGCGTCAGCGGCTGCACCGGGGGCCGCGCCCACGGTTCCGCCGTTGGGGCGGGCGTCTCGCCCTCCAGCTCGCTCTTGCGTTTTTGCATGTCGGCCATGATCTCGGCCTCGTCGGCGAGATCCTGGTCGGTGGGCAGCGTGCCGGCCTTCAGGGACCGCGGCAGGTCCCAGATCGCGCGCGCGTAGGTCTGCTTGAAGCGATATTGGGTTTCCAGTTGCGCGGGCTTGGGGAACGCGCCTTCGATCAGCGGCTCGCGCTTGTTGATCCGCTCGGCGGTTTCCACGACCGTCTTGTATTCCTGCTCGAACTTGTGGCCGCGCTCCTTTTCCGCGTTGATCGTCTCTTCGTTCTGGGGGGCGCTCCGCAGCGTGCTGATCTCGCTCGCCGCCTGTTTGCGCTGCTCCATTTCTTTGATGACAGCGTCGCTCGTCATCCCCAGGACGGTCACGGCGATCGCGGCCAGCGCGACGACGCCACTCGCGAGCAACATCCAATGGGTCTTGATGAATTGCATGTCCAGTCTCCTGCTCGAACAGCGCGGTCCGCAGACGGCCCGCGCTCAACGACCATCTTCACGCGGCGCCGGCGCCACAGCTCCCCCGCGCGGGGGCCGCGGCGCGCCCGGTTGGCCGCCGGGAGCCGGCGTGCCGGCGGGGGACTCCGTGGGTTTCGTGCCGTCGGGCGGCGCGGCCGGCTTTGTGCCCAACTTGGCCATGAATGCAAACGACACTTTCCAGTCGCCGGACGTGTCCTCGCCCGTCACCGGGTCCAGCAACTGCGCGGTGCCTCCACCGGCGGACGGGGTGGCGCCCGGCGGCGTGTACGCCGTGGGCACGCTGGGGTTGTACCGCACCGGGATGGGGTCGCTGATGTACTTCTTGCCTTTTTCATCAGGGTCAGGGATGTAGAACCCGAGGCCGGGCGTCTGGCTCTTTTCGCGGAGGTTCTCAAAATAAGCCTCGGTCAGCCACTTGATGGCCTCCGCCTGCGTGCGGCCGTACAGCAGCCGACCTTCAATCCGCACGATGAAGCCTGCGCCTTCCGGAGCGCTGGGCGCCTCACCGCCCTCGCCCCCGGCGGGGGCCTGGAACTGCGGCATGGCGGGCGTGGGTGGCCGCACACCGCGCCCGCGGGCGGACCGCCCACCGATCGGTGGCGGCGTCGTGGGCGCCGCGGCGGGCGTCATCGGCGTAGCGGCCGCGGCGCGGGCCCCACCCCCGGACGCGGCGGTCGCGTCAAGCTGCGCAGGATCGAGCGCGGGCGAATACTCAATTCGCAGGGACTCGATGATGAACTGGCCGCGCGTGCGCCGGTCGAACCGGGTCGGATCGGAGGCAATCAGCTTCTTCAGTTCCTCGGCGGCAGTCACCTGCATGAGTTCCGGGGGATTGAGCGGCGGCAGCGCGACGCTCGGCAGAACCAGCAATTGCGGCAGCAGCGTTTTGTACTCCTGCAGCTTGAGCAGGTTGTCGATGTCCTTCTTGCGCTGGCTCGTGTCGGTCTGGGCCGTGTTGAACCCGTCGCGGAAGGTTTTGGCCTCTCGGACGATCTTGTCCGTTGTGGCGCGGGCCTGGCGCGCGGCTTCACTGTTGAGCGTCTGCTGATCGAGCGCGTTGGCGACGTAGGGGATGCCGGCGGCGATCAGCAGCGCCGCCGCGGTCGCCACGAAATAAGGGCGTTTCTTCTGCCAGACGGCGATGCGCGCCAGCTCGGTCGGCAGCAGCGACGCGCGGATCTTCGCCAGCCCGAGACCCTGGAGCGCCAGCCCGTACGCGGCCGCGAAGCTGAGGATGTTGTCGGTGAACTGCGGCGCGGTGATCGTCGCGGTCGGCAGGAGCTGGGTGAACTTTTCCAGCTTGGCGACGCCGCCCGAGATCGTCAGGTTGTTCTCCAGGTACTTCTGCAGGCCGGGCAGGCGGAAGGCGTTGCCCAGCGCCAGCACCTTCCGCAGCTCCACGTCGCGGTGCGACGAGCTGTAGAAGCCGATCGAGCGCTGGATCTCCGCCACCAGGTCGGCGAACACCGGCCGCATGGCCTGGAAGATCTGCCGGGCATACTTGCTCGTCGCGGCCGAGCGCTTGAGGTTTTCCGCCTTGGCGAACGAGAGTTTGAACGCCCGGACGAGTGCCTCGGTGAAACTGTTGCCGCCCAGCGGGATGTTGCGCGTCCAGGCGGCGTTCGATTCGACGATGATCAGGTCGGTGTTCTGGGCGCCCACGTCGATCATGACGGTGGCGCCGCCCTCGCCCGCCGCCTGCCCGTCGAACTGGCAGAAGTTGTAGAGCGCGGCCGGCACGGTCTGGACGCCGGCCGGCGCGATGTTCACCGCCGCGAAATAGCCCAGGTGCTTGCGGATCAGGTCCTTGCGGATGGCGAAGATGCCGACCTCGACATCCGGGGAGCCTTCGCTCGTGAAGACCTGGTAGTCCCAGACGACGTCATCGATGTCGAACGGGATTTGCTGGCTGGCTTCATAGCGCACCAGGTCGTGGATCTTCTTCGCGTCCTTTTTGAGGTCGATCGGCGGCATCTTGCAGAACCGGGCGAAGGTCTGCTGGCCCGGCACGCCGACGACGAAGCGGTCGCCTTGCCAATCATTCCGTGAGGCGAACTTCTCCAGCGCGGAGCTGATCAGCTCGTCCCGGTCCGCGTCGGGCTGCGAGAGGATTTTGGGGTGCTCGATGACATCGAAGGCGACGCACTCAACCTTGCCGCCCTCCGCCGGCCGGAGCTTGATGGCCTTGAGGGCACACTGTCCGACGTCGATGCCCCAGACTGCGTTTCCGGTAGCCATGACACGTACTCCTTGGGCGTCAGCCGGCCGGGCACCCGCGCATGCGGGGTGCGCACGTCTGCCGCCAAGACATACATCTTCCAGCGCCGCCGGTGCGGCGCAGGATCGGTCAGGTTGAACACTACACGCGTGGGGGGCCGCCGATCGTTTCGCAGCGGCTGCCGTCGGAGGTCTACCGCGACGGCCGTTCGGGGGGATGATATCTATGTATGAGGCCGTTCCGCCTATCGGCGAGCGTGGGCAACCGTCGCGTAGCCAGGAGCGTTGCCGCGTTCAGTTTTTGCGCGTTTCAGTCCCGGGGGGCAGGTCTCCAATCCATCGTCCGCGCGCCAGCCCGCGCTGGCATCGCGTCCATCTAATTATACCAGATACCGCAAGTTGGCAAGGTTGTCAAAAAACCAAGGCGGTTTCCCGCCGGTCGCTGGCCAGCGCGGGCGCTTGACGGCTGGCCGTCAGGCCGCGCGATCATGGCCGCGGCGACAGCGTGTGCTCAATCGAGAGCCGGGCGGTCGCCGTGCCGGCCTGAAAGCCGCCGACGGTGTTCACCGCGTTGATCTTCGTCAAGGTCACGACCAAGTCCGCCCCCTGCACGAACCGGTCCAGATCGTCGAGCGTCAGTTCCCGGCTGCCGGTATCGGTGTAGGGGCCGAGATTCACGACCTCGGTCTTCCCGAACACCGTCTGGGTCAGTCGGATCCGCACCTGCAGGCGCGCATTCGCCCCGCTCCACTGCAGTGTGAAGCCCGCCAGCGAGGCCCCGCCGCCCTCCGCCGGGGACGTGATCGCGAACTCTCCCGGCGCATCGACCGACGTGCTCTCAATGCCGCGCGTCGGCTCATCGACGCGGATGACATACACGTCGGCCGCGGGCACGGTCGCCGTGAACATGTCGGCCGCATTCGGGCCCTGGAGCGCGACCGCGTTGACCTCCACGGACTGATCATCCTCGAACTCGATCGCGCGGCCATCGTCATCGACGATCGTCGCGCTCACCGTCGCCTGCGACGCGCCGAGCACCTGCGAGATCTCGATGTTCGCCGTCGTCTCGTCGAGGTACGTGCGCGCGGTACCGCCGTCGCCCGGACCGATCGTGATCGTGCAACTGCCGCCCATGCACAACAGGCTCACCACGCCGACTACCATGCTGCGTTTGACCATTTGTGTGCCTCCGTCAAGGGCCGACCGTCAAGGTCAGGCTTCGTGTGCCGGTCATCGCCGGAGTGTCGCTATCCCTCACCCGGAGCGTGAACGTCTGGCTCGTCGCGCCGACCGCCGGCGTGCCGGAGATCTCGCCCGTGGCTGCGTTCAGCGTCAGGCCGGCCGGCAACGCGCCGGCTGTCAGCGACCACGTGTACGGCGCGACGCCATGCGCCGCGGCCGCTGTTTCGCTGTACGCCACGCCGATCGTTGCGTCCGGGAGCGTGGTCGTCGTGATCAGCGGCGAGACGACCAGCTTCAGCTCCTGGGCGGCCGACGTAGCCGGCGAGTCGGCGTCCATGGCTGACACGGTGAACGTCTCGGTCATCGCGGCGGCCGTGACCGTGCCGGAGATCAGGCCGGTGTCCGCGGCGAGCGTCAGCCCGTCGGGCAGCGTGCCCTCCGAGACGGCCCACGTGTATGGCGCCAGACCCGCCGCCGCGCCGAGCGCGACTTCGTAGGCCACACCGTCGGCGGCAGGCGCGAGCGTCGTCGTGATGACGACCACGGGTACGACGATCTTGAACTCGCGTGAGTCGGTCGAGGCCGGCGAGTCCGTGTCGGTCACCGCGATGGTGAAGGTCGCCGTGCCGCCGCCGGCGGTTGGCGTCCCGCTGATCAGGCCCGTGGTGCGGCTGAGCCGCAGGCCGTCGGGCAGCACGCCAGCGCTGACGCGCCACGTGTACGGCTCACGCCCGTCGATGGCCTGAAGCTGGGCGCTGTACGCGGTGCCGACCTCACCTGCTTCCAGTTCCGTGGTCGTGATCGTCACGCCGATCGGATGAATCGCGAGCGTGGCCCGTTCGGTGATCGACTGCTGGGGATCGCCGTTGTCCGTGACAGCCATTTCGAGCTGCAGCCCGGATTTCTCCACCAGGGGCGTGCCGAAGATGCGGCCGGTGTCGTCGTCGTAGTCCAGGCCAGCGGGCAGGCCGATGATCGTGATCGCATAGGGAGGAACGCCGCCGGAGATCGTGGGCGTGCTTTCGTAGGCCTCGCCGACGCGGGCGGGCGCCAGCGCAAACTGTGCCGTCAGCCGCTCCAGCACAGTCAGTGTGTACGCGGCGGTGCCCTCGCGCACCGGCACCGAGGCGCTGTTCACGCCGACCGTGAACGTGAATGTCCCGGTCTCCAGCGGGCGTCCGCTGAGCGTGCCGTCGTCGCGATCGAGCATCAGTCCGGCCGGCAGGGCGCCGTCAACGATCCCCCATTCGAGGTCGAGGTTTTCCGAGTACAGGTCCTGCGAGTAATTCAGGCCCTCCACGGCGTTGGGTAACTCCGCGGGCGCGATCGTCAGCAGCGGCCCCACACAGGACGGGGTCACCGCGCAACATGCCAACAGCAGCCCCCCGCCCAAAACACGCATCGTCTTCACCGCGCCACCTCCGTGCCGGGGGGCCGTTTCCGACCCGCGCCGTGCAGTATTATGGGCACGGTACCAGTGGTCCCAAGAGTCCCGCAAGCCGAGCGGCTGGGCCGTCGCTACTGGCTCACGGGGACTTCGGCCTGGAACTTGATATCCGGCAGGGCCTCGCCGTCTGTACCGCGCACGGCGCACGAGAAACCCCACTGGCCGCTGATCTGCACCACCTTCAGCAGGAGCGTGTTCCAGCCGCCGACAAGCTGCACCGGCACCTGGTCTTGCAGCGGCGTGTGACTGCGCGAGCCCTTGAATTCGTGCACCAGCGCGCCGTTCAGCCAGACCTTCACGCCGTCGTCGCTGCCGACGTCGAGCCGCGCGGGGCCCGCGCTAGCGGTCCAGACGGCGCAGCGCACGTACACGCACCGATCGGTGGCCTTGTCGAGCGGCGTCAGGTCAAACACCCACGGCTCGTTTGCGTTCGTCGGCGGCAAGGCGCGCCACTGCACGTCCGCGCCGGCTTCTTCCGGCGGGTATGCAGTGGCCTGGACATGCTCCCACGTCTGACCCTGAGTGAAGTACGGTCCCGCCGCCTGCCACGTCGTGATGGAGCCCTTGGCCTGCCGCAGGAACGCGAGCACGTCGTTGCCGCGTTTGCGCGTCTCGTCGTTCGTCGTCTGCGCCAGGACTGCGTCAACGGCCGCGCGCGCTGCCGCCGAGTCTCCGCCGCCGATCAGCCGGGCGATGGCCAGCACGGCCGTTTCCGCCTCGGCCCGCAGACCCTCGTCACCGAGCGCCTGCTGTGCGGCGTCCAGGGCGTCGATGTGCGGCACCTTGGCCAATCCGGCGAGCACCGCCTTCTTCTCGTCCGGACGTTCTGACTTCTCCCAGGCGTGTTTGTAGAGGCCGGCGGTCGCGGCCGGTGTCCGCTCGCTGGGCAGACCGAGCAGCCGCACATAGCCCTGCAACGCCAGCACGCGGTGCGTCTTGCTCGCGCTGTGCTCCACGACATCGAGCAGGTCGTCGAGCACCGCGTTGCTCGGCCACTGGGCCAAAGCGCGCACCGCGGCGTCAACGAGTTCGGCGTCGTCCGCCTGCCGCGCCGTGCGAATCCGGGCGAGCGCCGCGTCGCCGCCGACGCGCCCGAGCACGTCGATCAGCGCGGGTTGGGCCGTCGCGCTGGTGCTGTCCCACGCGGCCAGGATCGGCGCGGCGCGCTGCTCGGGGTCTTCCGTCCGCTGGCAGACGGCCACCACGGCGTCCGCAGCCGCCGCACGAACGGCCTCGCTGTCGGCCAGCAACGTGACCAGCGTCGCGGCGTGTTCCGGTTGGCCGAGCTCACCGAGCGCGTTGAGGGCCGCGACCCGCACGACCTCTTCCGACCGATTCGCCTCCTTGAACAGCACGGGCACGCCGGCGTAGTGCCGCCGCGCGGCGAGCGCGCGAATCAGCTCCGCGCACTGCTCCGGCGGAGCGCTTCGCAGGCTGGCGATGAAGACGGCATTGAGCTCTGCGCCGCGCAGGCGGGCGAGCGCGTGCCGCGCGGCATCACGCTCCTCGCGGTCGGCACTTGCCGCCACGCCGGCGAGGACCAGGATATCGGCCGAATCGCCGAGCAGTTCGAGGGCCCGCAGCGCTGCACAGCGCACCGCCACGTCGGAGCTGGTGAGGATCTCCACGATGGCCGGCTTCGCGCTGCGGTCGCCCCGTGTGCCGAGCGCTTCGACGGCCACAAGCTGCAGTTCGGGGGAAAGCGCGGGCAGTTCCTGGACCAGGGTGCTGGTCACGGCCGGGCCCGGCAGGTCGGCGAGGAGCCGCACGGCGACGGGACCGAGTGCGGCGGTTCGCGGGCCGTGGAGTACCTCGAGCAGCCGCGGCACGGCCGCATCCGGATCGACGACCGTCAGGCCGTGCAGCGCCGCCGTCTGCAGCGCCGGGCTCAGCGACGGTTGATACACCGTCGTGAAGATCTCCACGGCCTGTGCCTTGTCGCCGCCGGCCACCAGCCGCTCGGCGACCTGGATCAGGGCCGCGGCCGCGGTGGCCCGGTGCGTCTCGTCGGACCCGCGCCACAGCGCATAGAGGCCGTTCACCGCGTCGTGGCCGCCGATATCACCGAGCGCCGCGGTGGCCGCCGTCGCGAGGGCGTCGTCGTCGTGCCGGGTGAGACGCACGAGCAGCGGGACGGCCGTCGCGTCACGCCGGGCGGCGAGCGCGTTGACCAACGCGAGCTGCCAGGCGGGTTCCATGGCCAGCTCGAGCGCGGTGCGCAGCGCGGCGGCGGCCTCGGCGGACGGGTTGTGCTGCAGGACGCGCCGCGCCTGGTCGCGGACCTCGCCGTCGGATTCGTCGAGCAGGGGCGCGACCGCCGCGACTGACTCGGCACCGCTGAGGCGTTCGAGCTGGCGCAGGAGCCAGATGCGCGCCGGCTTGGGGGTCTCCGGCCCGAGGCGCGCGGTCATGGCTTCGCAGAGCGCCACGCGGTCCGCTTCGCGCCCCGGCTGTCCGATCTCGAAGCAGAGCTGCTCGAGGCGCTGCTGGGGCTGCTCGCGGTCCGCGATGTTGTCCGCGGACATGCCCGGCAGCCACGCGTCGATCAGCCCGTCGAACATGGTGCGCGCCGCGCGGTCGGCGTCGACCGCGCCGGGCTTCGTCGGTTGCTGGCAGCCAGAGGCGGTGCAGAACAACGTCAGGAGCGCTACCAGTATGCTGAGTCTCTTCATGTTCGTACTTCCGCTCAGGGGTACAGGCGCCACGGGGCGCGCTTAGGGCGGTCGAGCCAGCGGCTGGCCAGCTCGTCGCCGATGATCTCCTGCTTTTCCGGATCCCATTGCAGCCGCCGGCCGAGCCACCACGCGATGTTGCCGAGGTGGCAGACGGTGATCGAGCTGGCGCCAATGGCCACGTCGGCGATCGGCCGCTGACGATTGCGGATGCAGTTCAGCCAGTCCTGGTGATGACCGGGGCTTTCGTACAGGTGCACATCATTGGGGCCGAGCGGCTCGCGGCCGATGCTCTCGGGCCACGTCTTGAAATAGCCGCGGTTGACCTCGATCTTGCCGTCGGTGCCCGTGAACAGAATGCCGTTCGCGCCGCCGTGATACATCGTCACGCCGTTGGCGTACTTGTAGGTCAGCGTCTTCGCTTCGGCGAGGTTGGGCGGGATGATCTCGACCGGGCCGGTGCCGTCCATGCCGAGGCCCCACTGGGCGATGTCGAAGTGGTGGGCGCCCCAGTCGGTCATCATGCCGCCGGAGTAATTGCGGATCAGCCGCCAGCCGCCGCTGTAGCTGCCGCTGCAGCGCTCGGCGTTGTAGGGATACCACGGGGTGGGGCCGAGCCAGCGGTCCCAGTCGAAGCCGTCGGGCACCGGCTCTTCCGGCAGGTACTTCTCCTGCGACGGCCCGCCGATGCCGACGTTCACCGTGTGCACGCGGCCGATGCGGCCGCTGCGGACCAGCTCGCAGGCCAGGCGGAACTCGGGGCTGGAGCGCTGCTGGCTGCCGGTCTGGAAGACGCGCCCGTACCGCCGGACGGCCCGCACCATCTGCTGGGCCTCGGCGATGGTCAGCGACAGCGGTTTCTCGCTGTAGACGTCCTTGCCGGCGCGGCAGGCGGCGATGGCGATGAGGGCGTGCCAGTGATCGGGCACGGCGATCAGGACGGCGTCGATGTCGGGGCGGGCGAGCAGCAACTCGAACTCGTTGTAGATGTCACAGCCCTTGAATGTGCCCGAGGTGTTCTCGGCGGCGTAGGTTTCCTCGACGGTTTGCCTGGCCTTTTCGCGCTTGGTGCGATCGACGTCGCAGATGGCGACGATCTGGAAGTCGCGGTTGTGCACCAGGGTGTGGAGGTGCCCGCCGCCCATGTTGCCGATGCCGATCATGCCGAGCGTGATGCGTGCGCTGGGGGCGGGGCGGCCCCAGGCGGGGGCGGAGAGGACGTAGGGTGCGGCGGCGAGTGCCGCGGCGCCTTTCAGGAACTGCCGACGCGAAACGCCTTGGTAGCGCGACATGCTGCGACCTCAATCATCGGCCCCGCAACCACGCCCGTACCGCGCGGGCGTGTCAGGCGGAAAGCTTACTGCGCAGGCGCGCGCTTCGAAAGGGAATCCAACACGGGTTGGCTGGCGGGGCTCAGGCCCTCGACGTAGATGGCGCGGCCGAGCCACTCGGGCTCGAAGTCGGCGCGGAGCATCCCCTGTCGGCCGCTCAGCGGGTCGCCGGGCACGATGTGCGTCTCCGTCACACTGAGGACCGGCACCATGTGCGAGCTGCTCGCGGGGGTGGAATTCTTCGTCACAGACCAACGTCAGCCGGCCCGGCAGGTTGTGGCGTCTCGCACCCGTCGCGATACGGTCGAGCAATGGACCAAAGGCGCCAACAATGCGGTGAAGTGGACACGGCTGAGCTGCCGCGACTTCGTTGACAACCCGCTGCGATTGCAACTGTTCACCCTCGCATGCATCCTGGGCAGCTTCTCGCGGCGGCTGGCGCTGCCCAGGGTGTTGAAGCACTGGTTGCTCACCGCGCTGCGTGAGATATTGCTGAAGATCGGTGCCAAGGTTGTCATGCATGCCTGCGGGGTAAATCCCCGGGTGGCCGAGGTGGTTATCCAGAGAAGGCTACTCGCCGCCACCGTGGAACGCGTTCAGGGTCCGTGCCGGTCCGATCTTGCCGTGGTGCCGTCCCGATAAGCCGGCTGGCCCCGCATAGCTGTTAGTCTTCAGCCAAGCCGCGCGACCCCACGCGCTCGGCCGGCGCCAAGGGACCTTTTCGCGCCTGCGTGGGGCTTCGACCGGCCTTGAGGACGAGCCGGACTGACCCTGCGCAGCCTCCAAACCCGTCAGTGCGTCATAAAAACGTGTACGCCGGAGGCCAGGGTGCGGTACGATGGGTCTGCACGGCCCGGCAACGGAGCCGGGCCAAGTCAAGCGGGAAGAGCCGGATTTAAAGCGCCCGACGCTGCCAACCCGGCGGAACGTGGGTCGAGGAGAAGCGCAAATGAACACGCGACGAGCAGCGAAGTGGTGTGTTTCCGCGATCGGTCTGCTGGCTTGGGCAACTGCTGCGCCCACATGGGCGGCGGACCTCGATGGCGATGGTGTGCCGGACGCCTGGGACGCGTGCCCCGAAACCCCAACCGGCATTCCGGTGGACGCGCAGGGCCGTCCCCTGGGTGATGTGGACAAAGACTGCGACGTGGACATGGCCGATTTCGTCCTGCTGCAAGCGAGCATGACCGGTCCGTCGCCCAATCCTGCCGGCATGGTGCTCGTCCCAGGCGGCGAGTTCCTGATGGGCGATTCCTTCCTGGAAGGCGCCCCCGATGAGTACCCCCGCCACGCTGTCCAGGTGGACTCCTTCTACATGGACGCACACGAGGTCACCAACCAGCAGTATGTGGACGCGCTCAACTGGGCACTCCGCCAGGGCAACCTGATCGCGGTCACCAACGGCCTGATCTATCAAGACGGCTCGAGCATCGTTTACGCGGCGACCCAGACCGCGGAAACGGCGAGTTCGGTCGTCTGGAACGGCAGTTCGTTCGCGTGCCTACCCTACCGCGCCACCCATCCCATGGTCATGGTGAGTTGGTACGGCGCCGCGGCGTATGCCAATTGGCGCAGCACCATGCTGCAGCAGCCTCCCGCCTATGACCTCGCGACGTGGTCCTGCAATCTCGCGGCGGGCTACCGGCTGCCCACCGAGGCAGAATGGGAGAAAGCGGCCCGGGGCGGCTTGGTCGGCTACCGCTTCCCATGGGCCGACTCCGACACCATCGAGCACACGCGGGCCAACTACCGCAGCGACGCCGCGTACGCGTACGACACCAGCACGACCCGCGGCTACCACCCGTTGTGGGGCGTGACGGGCAGCAACTGCTGGACCAGCCCGCTTCGCTTCTTCTCCGGCGCTCTGCAGGAGCAGGCGGAGTGGGCGTGGCCGGGATCGCCGGGCAGCTACCAAACGCAGAACGGCGTGAACGGCTACGGCCTGCACGACATGGCCGGTGGCGTGTGGGAATTCTGCAATGACTGGTACGACGCTGCCTGGTACGCCGCCAGCCCATACGCCAACCCCCAAGGTCCGACCACCGGCACGGTGCGGGTGATGCGCGGTACGGGCTGGGGCTGGTACGCCAGCGCGGCCCGCTGTGCAGCCCGGGCCAGCATTGCTCCCGATACGCGCTACGTCGATGCCGGTATACGACTGGTACTGCGCGCTCCTTGAGCGCCCGCGCTACCGCCAGTTCACGATCAATCGTCCATCCCAGAACTTCACGATGAATCAGTGATTGTGCAAACGGCATCGAGCGCGGTCGTTACTACCGTTGGGTCGGGAGCTGCACAAACTAGTCGAGGTCTCCGGAGTCGGCCCAGCCGTCGCCATCAATCTCCACCACGCATCGCACACGCCAGAGCCGCGTGACGGCGTAGGTCGCGACTCCGATCGTTGTCTGGCCGCTTACATCGCAGGGGTTTTCGTCCAGTCCGCGCACGAGTCGACCGTGGGCACGTCCCTGCGGGAGACTGAGCCGGGGTTGCCACACGCCTTCTGGCGGGCGGAGCCGCAGTGCTACCTGTCCAGGAGCAGCCCATCCGGCCGCCGGCGATTTGGCTCGTGCCATCCGAACTGGTTGCCGGCGCGGGTTGGCTGGCGGGGCTCAGGCCCTCGACGTAGATGGCGCGGCCGAGCCACTCGGGCTCGAAGTCGGCGCGGAGCACTTCCTGCCAGCCGCTCAGCGGGTCGCCGAACACGATGTGCGTCTCCGTCACACCGAGGACCGGCACCATGTGCGAGCTGTAGTAGCCCCATTTCAGGGGGACCAGACAGGGGAGCGGCACGCGCTGCAGTTCGTCGTAATCCAGGCGGCGGTACTGCACGCGGACGGGCTGCCCGGCCAGCTTGCGCTCCAGGGCGTAGACCGCGCGCGTGTCGGTCGTGCCGTTGCCGACCTCCGTCAGGCTGAGCTTGGCCATCTCGTTTTCTGTCGCCGGGATGCCATGCGCGGTCAGCAGCGTGACCAGCGAGGCGGCCACGCAGGTGTAGTCCGTCGATTGCCGGCAGATCGCGTCCGCATATTGCGAAGTCGGCGTAGCGGGCATCCCCGGCCGGACCATCCAGAGGCCGCTGCGCAGGAAATACAGGGCACACATCACCGGGAGCCAACGCAGCGCTTGCCGGTCGCGCAGCCGTTTCATGTGGGTCGTGGCGATCATGAACAGCAAGACCGCCGGGAACACGACGCCGGTGAGTTCGAGGAAGACGGCGAAGTGGGTGCCCAGCATGGCCCGGGACCAGGTCGGCTCGATGCGCAGCAGCGGCCAGAGGGCGACCAGTACGGCTGAGACGATGGCGGCGGGTTTCCAGACGCGCGGCCCCGCACGGGCGAGTCTGTGCCCGGCGAGCGCGGTGAAGGCCAGCGCGACGGCCTGGCCCGTAAACCACGTCACGCTTTCGTACGTCACCTGAGCCCTCTGGAAGCGTCGCTTCCGGTGCTGGCACGCCGGCGGCAGCGCACCGCGGCGCACGGCACTCTGATATACTACGTAATTCGATCGCGACAGGCACAGAGGCCCGGATGGACGTACTGGGAAAAACCTTCGCCGAACTGACCGCCGCGCTGAGCCCCCGCCGGCATGAGCTCAAGGCGCTGCGCGCGCAATACCGCGCGCTGCTGCACGCGCCGAAGAACGGGGACAAGTTCAACCAACGCGCCGCGGTGCCCGCCGAAGTGCCGCCCGCGTCCCGGTTTGTGCTCACGGCCGACGTGCGGCCGATCGCCCGGCGGCTGGACGACGGCGATCTGACCAAGTTCGTGCAGCAGACGCACGACGGGCTGGAGACCGAGAGCGTGGTTGTGCCGATGCCGCGGACGCACGGCGTGTGGCGAACGCTGTGCGTGTCGTCGCAGATCGGCTGTGCCCGCGGGTGCCTATTCTGCGAGACGGCCCAGCTCGGGCTGCTCCGGAACCTGACGCCGGAGGAGATCGTCGGGCAGGTCGTCGCGGCCCAGCGCGATTTCGCGGGCGGCATTCGCAACGTCGTCTTCATGGGCATGGGCGAGCCGCTGGACAATTATGACAACGTCATTCACGCCATCCGCGTGTTGATGGACCCCAACGGGCTATCGTTCGCGGGCGAACGCGTGACGATCTCCACGGTCGGACGCGTGGCGGGGATTCGGAAGCTGGCGCAGCTCGGCTGGCGGCGGCTGAACCTGGCGGTGTCGCTGAATGCGCCGAACGACGAGATCCGCTCGCGGATCATGCCGCACAACCGGCGGGAGCCGCTGGCGGAACTGCGCGACGCCTTGCTGGCGTACCCGCTGCGCAACTGCCAGTTCTTCATGATGGAATACGTGCTGATCCCCGGCGTGAACAATGCGCGGGAGCACGCGTTCGAGGTCGCCGAGTACCTGCGGCCCCTCAAGAGCATGCTCAACGTCATTCCGTACAACCCGCGCCGCGATTCGCCGTGGCCGGCGCCGACCGAGGCGGACGTGACGCAGTTCCTGGCATGGCTGACGGAGGCGGGGCAAGGCTGCAAACGCCGGGTGACGAAGGGCCGCGAGCAGATGGCGGCGTGTGGGCAGCTTGGGAACCGGGCGCTGGCGCGAAAGCCTCGTGGGAATGTGCGAACGTGAGCACGTGGGAACGAGGCGGAGCCACGCCCGGGCTGACGGCTCGAACTGCCCCTCCGATCCGGCCGAATCGCCCTGCCGTGCGCTGGCGACAAGCGGGGGCGATCGCGTTAGGATGCCCGCCAATTGGCGCCTGATGGCGTTCACAGAGAGAGGAAGACATACCTATGGATCGCCAAGCCCAGACCGGCCCGGAATCGCTTGCTCAGCCCGCCCCGCATGCCACGCCGCCGCTGCTGACGGCGCGGCTGTCGATCATGATGTTTCTGGAATTCGCCGTGTGGGGCGTCTGGTCCGTCCTGCTCGGCAAGCACATGGAACACCTGGGGTTCAGCGGCAAGGAAATCAGCCTGGTGTACCTGACAACCGCGCTGGGCGCAATGCTGTCGCCGCTCGTGGCCGGGTGGATTGCCGACCGCTTCCTGCCAAACCAGATATTCACCGGGGCCGTGCACGTGGTGGGGGCGGTGCTACTCTTCGTGGCGTGGAAGCAGAGCACGTTCGGGCCGATGTTCTGGGCCCTGCTGGCGTACGCCATTCTGTACATGCCCACGATCGCGCTGACGAACGCGATCGCGTTTCACCACATGAAGGACTCGAAGAAATTCGGGTTCATCCGGGTCTGGGGCACGATCGGGTGGATCATCCTGAACTGGATCATCAGCGGCTACCTGATCTGGTGGAGCTCGCATGACCCCAACGCGTGGCGCGTCGGCGACTGCCTGGCCGCGGGCGGCATCGTGTCGCTGATCCTCGGGCTTTACTGCTTCACGCTGCCGAACACGCCGCCGTCCAGGGGGGCGAAGAACCCGTACGCGTTCCTGGAGGCGTTCAAGCTCACGAGCAACCGCAACTTCGCGGTGCTGCTGGTGATCTCGTTCATCGTCGCGATCGAGCTGCCGTTCTACTACAGCTTCACGAACATCTTCCTGACGGACACGAAAGCGGGCGTGGGGCTCGATCCCGGCTGGGCCAATTATGCGATGAGCCTCGGGCAGGTGGCCGAGATCGTGCTGATGCTGCTATTGGCGCCGTCGTTGAAGTACCTGGGGATGCGGACCACGATCGTGCTCGGCATCCTGGCGTGGCCGGTGCGCTACGGAATCTTCGCCCTCATTCACCCGACCTGGCTCGTGGTGGCGGCCCAGTGCCTGCACGGGATCTGTTACTCGTTCTTCTTCGTCGGCGGCATGATTGCGGTCGAGCGCCTCTGCCAGAAGGACATCCGGGCCAGCGCGCAGGGCCTGATGGTCTTTGCCACAAACGGCGTGGGGATGCTCATCGGCAACCTGATCAGTGGGCAGCTTTACGACATGTTCGTAAAGGCCGAAGTGCCGTACGCCTGGCAGAAGTTCTTCCTGGTGCCCATCGCCGTCACGGTCGTCGGCGCGATCGCGTTCGGTCTGCTGTTCAGCGAGCGGAAGTTCCAGGAGGACTCGGCGCGGATCGAGCAAGAGACTGCCGCGGCCACCGCGTAGGGTCCGGCCTTGTTGCGCGAATAGTCGCGTCCGTGTCACGAATACCACTCCAGCAGTTCGTCAGGATTCGGATTCCGCGTTGGCAATGGCATGTGCCACTGCTCTCGAGCAGTGTTTTGTGCGGATTTCACTGCTCAAGAGCCGTGGCACACCTGCAATCCGAGTCGCGACGAGCCACCGGCGCCGCCGTGATTGTCGCGCTGGACGAGGATTCCCCGGATGTCTGAGTGCTTGACCGTCGCCGCGCCCGTCATGCGATGCAGAGGTCGGCGCCGCCTTTGGTGGCTGCTCGCCCTGCTGCCCGCCCTGTACGTTGCCTACGCCGGCGTCATGTACTTTGGCCAGGACGGGATCATCTTTCCCGGCGTGGTCCTGCCACACGCCGCGGCGCCGGGTCCGCAAGACCCGGCCGTGGAACAGGTGTGGGCCGCGACGCCGGACGGGGACCGCGTGGAAGCCTGGTACCAGCCCGGGCGGGGCTGCACGCCGGAGCATCCGGGACCGGCGATCATGTACTTCCACGGTAATTACGTATTGGTCGACAAGGCGTGGTGGATTGCCGAGCACGCCGTGCCTGCGGGCATGTCCACGCTGGTGATGGAATACCGCGGCTACGGTCGTGCCGGCGGCACCCCGTCGCAGGCTGGCATCGTGGCGGACGCGGTGTGGTTCCACGACTGGCTCACGGCCCGACCGGAGGTGGACGCGCAGCGGATTGTGTACCAGGGAGCTTCGCTCGGTGGTGCGGTGGCGACGGCATTGGCTGCGGAGCGCAAGCCGGCCGCGCTTGTCCTCGAATGCACGTTTACGAGCATGCGTAGTCTCGCGCACACGTACGGCCTGCCGGGCTTTCTCTGCCGGTATCCGTTCGATACGGACCGGGTGTTGCCGACGCTGGGCATCCCGATTGCGATCTTCCACGGCCGGCGCGACTTGAAGATCCCCGTTTCCCACGGCCGGCGGCTGCACGCGCTGGCGCCCGGGTCGCGCTATGCCGAGCTCGACTGCGGGCACAATGGGTTCTACAACGATTGGACGAATGTGCGGACGTTCCTGGTCGATTGCGGGGTGTTGACGCTGAGCGAGTGATTATCGCGCATCCGCCTGGGCCCGCGCTGCCGCTTGGGGTCCTGATGTGTGGTGCTGGCCCGGGCTACAGGCGGATGGCCTTCAGCGCCAGGAAGATCGGGATTTCCTGCGCGGCGCGGTTTTCGCCGCGGCTGTGACTGCCTGGATCGGAACGCCGGTGCGTCAGGAGTTCTTCGCACGCGACAACCGCCAAGCCGGCCTGCCCCAGCGCATTGACGTAGTCCGCCAGCGGCCGGTGGTAGAAGAGCGTCTGCTGCCCGGGCTCGCGGCCGGGATGCGTCGCGATGGGGATCGTCATCGACGTCGCGTACCGGTCAATTCGGCGATACTGCGTCTTCTTCGCCTCGTCCCAACCCCACTCGGATTGCCGCGGCACGCGGAAGCAGGGGTGCATCATCACGAACACGGCATGTCCGCCGGGGCGCAGGGCCCGCGCCAGGCCGCCGCAGAGCTGCTCCAGCCCGTCGGTATCCTGCACCGCCATCACGCACGCCGCCGCGTCGTAGGTGCCGTCGGCAAGGGCGTCGAGGCGGCGGGCGTCGCGGACGACGTAGCGGACGCGGTCGTCGCGCGGGCCGCGCGTCTTGGCGGCCTCGATGAGCTGGCGGCTCGCGTCCACGGCGAGCACGAAGCCGACGTTGCGCTCCAGTAGCGCGCGGGTGAGCACGCCCTGTCCGCAGCACAGGTCAAGAATACGCTGTCCGGGTTGCGGGTCCAGCAGCCGCAGGGCGGCGGGCAGAATCACATGGCGGTGATAATCTGAGCCCTCGTCACCGACGAGCTTGTCGTACCACGCGGCGACGCGATCCCAGCCGGCGGAAGGCGGCGGCGGGCGGCGCGTCGGAGGTGACTTGCGGGGCGGTCTGCGCATGGTGGCACGTTATCAGAAACCGCGTCCGGGATGTAGCCGGTCGGTCTGCTCCAGGCGGGCCAGGCGCCGCCGGATCGCCAGCAAAGTCGGCACAGCGACGAGCGCCTCGCGCAGCGGGCGGACGCGGCTATGGGTCCGGTGCCGCCAGATGACGCCGACCTCCTTCACGCGGTAGCCCAGGCGCTCGGCAAGCCCGAGTGCCTCGCAGTCGAACAGCCAGCCGTGGAGCGTCTGGCGTGCGAAGATCGCCTGGGCAGCCGCGCGGGTGAACAGCTTGAAGCCGCACTGCGTGTCGCGTAGTTCCGGCAGCAGCAAGCGACGGCGCAGCGCCCGAAACAGCCACGCGGCCCAGCGTCGCAAGCGCGGCTGGGGCGGGTCCAGGTGCGAGTCGGGCAGGTCGCGCGACGCGATGACCACGTCGAAGCCCTGGTCGAGCCAGGTCCACAGTTTGTCGATTTCCTCGATCGGCGTGGAGAGATCGGCGTCGCACATCAGCACGCGGGCTCCCCGGGCGGCCAGCATGCCGCGGGCCACGCTGTAGCCCTTGCCGCGGTTGACGGGATTCGTGAGCAGTTGCACCGCTGGGGGCTCGGCCGCGTGCTGGCGCACGATCTCGGCGGTCGTGTCGGTGCTGCCATCGTCGACGACGATGAGCTCGACGCTCCGGCCGGTTCGCATGACCCAGGCGCGCACGAGTTCGAGCGTGTGTCCGAGCCGGCGCGCCTCGTTGAACGCGGGAATAACGATGGATAAGGCCGGTGCGTCCATGCCAGCCGCAAGATACCGAGCGCGGCGGGGTCGGGCAACGCATCGCCAGGCCGTGGCACGGTCTGATCGTCATCGGCGGCACCGGGCAGTTGACCTTCCGCGAGCGGCATTGCCCGCACTGCCTGGAACAGACCCACGCTGGGCAGACCCGTTATTTCCACCCGGTCCTGGAGGCCAAGCTCGTCACGCCGACCGGTCTGCCCTCTCCGTCGGCAGCGCGTTCCTCGAAAACACCGACCGCCAGGCCTCCAAGCCGGATTGCGCGCTCAAAGCCTTCCGGCGCCTGGCGGCACAGCTCGCCCAGGATTTCCCGCAACTGCGCCGGTGCCTGCGCCTGGACGGCCTCTACGCCAACAGCACCGTCCTGGACATTGGTGCGCAGCGCGACGGGAAGTACAGCATCAGCTTCAAGGAAGGCAGCCTGCCGGCGGTGTGGCAAGAGTACCAGACCCTGCGAGAGCTCTGTCCCCAGAACCGTCTGGTTCGCCGGCCGGCCGAGGGTCCCGTGCAGACCTTTGCCTGGGTGACCGATCTGCACCACCAGGACGACCAGAAACGGTCGCACCGCTTGCATGCCTTCGAGTGCCAGGAGCAACACGGCGACACGACCCGCTGCTTTGCCTGGCTGACCAACTTCACCCTCCGCGCCGAGAATGTGGTCCGCTTGGCCAACCGCGGCGGCCACTTGCGCTGGAAGATCGGGAACGAAGGCTTCAACCTCCAGAAGAACGGCGGGTTCGCTCTGGAGCACGCCTACAGCACCCGACCCGAGCCGATCAAGAACGGGTATTTCCTGCTGCAGATGGCCCACGTCATCCTGCAACTGCTCGAACGCGGCAACCTGCTCGGCCAAGCCCCCGCACGCTTGTTTGGCAGCCTGCACAGCGTGGCGCGCCGCCTGGCCGAGAGCCTCCGCCACCAACTCATCCCGGCGGAGTCGCTCGACCCCGCGCGCGGTGGCGCCATCCCTTCGCCCTTCCTAACACCAACGCCGCCTTCCGCTCGCCCCCGCGCGCGGTGGCGCCATGCAAATCCGTCTGGACAGCTCCTGACGCGCCGCCCGCTGTCGGCCGCTCCCGAAAAAACCCGCCCGTTCCCCCGCCACGCCGCTGAGCCGCTCGGCTGCAGCACCCCGCCGCCTTGCGCTTACCGCGCACCCGCCGTCACACTACCCGCACCAGGCCGGTAACCCGTCGGGTGGTTCGTCGCCGCTGCCGCTCGCGAGCCGGTTGCGTTGTAACGATCTCGACGCTTCGGGGGCGGGAGGCCGGAGGCTGACCAGCCTGGAGGGAGCGGACGGCGTCCGTTTTTGAGGGGGTGGCGGCGGACTCGGCCGGAGTTTGGCGC
>JAGNKU010000022.1 GCA_017999985.1 Phycisphaerae bacterium
ATCATGAACGGCGACATCAACGGCGACGGGTCGGTCGGCTTCGGCGACATCAACCCGTTCGTGAACCTGCTGACAGCACCGTAGGCGGAGTGCTGACCTGAAATGCACCGAGGCACGGGCAGGCAACGCTTGTCCGTGCCTCGTGCTTTGATCCACGGCGGCGAACAGCGGCAGGCGCAGCAGCAGAGCAACCGAGCAGGAGAACCGGAGAGCGACCCCGGCTCTGTCGGGTCGTGGGGGGAGTATTGCTCGGCGTCCGTTGGGCGTAGAATGTCGCCGCCGGGATAGCGTGAGGTAAACCCGTGGCGACGGCGCCCGTTCACAAACCGAAGCCCGACCAGCAACTGCTCTCGCCCGAGTTCATGACGAAGCTCGAGCAGCTCGAGATCCTCTCGCGCAAGATCTTCATCGGCCGCACGAAGGGCGAGCGGCGGAGCAAACGCAAGGGCGAATCCGTCGAGTTCGCCGATTACCGCAACTACGTCGTCGGCGACGACCTTCGCTTCCTCGACTGGAACATCTTCGCCCGCCTCGAACGGCTGCTGCTCAAGCTGTTCATGGAGGAGGAGGACCTCAACGTCACGATCCTCTTCGACGTATCGAAGAGCATGGACTGGGGCGACCCGCACAAGGGGCTGTACGTCAAACGCGTCGCGGCGGCCCTCGCCTACATCGGCCTGGTCAACTACGACCGCGTCAGCCTGCACGGCTACGCCGGCACGCTGAGCCACGAGATGCGCGGCGTCCGCGGGCGGCGGTTGGTGTCGCAGGTGATCCGCTTCCTGGATGGGATCGAGTACGGCGGCACGTCGAATTTCACCGCCGTGGCCAAGCACTTCGCCGTGCGGTACCAGGGCAAGGGCGTGGTGGTTGTGCTGAGCGACTTCATGGACAAGAGCGGCTACGCGGACGGCATCCGCTACCTGCTCAGCCGTGACCTCGACCTGTACGTGATCCAGGTGCTGTCGCCGGAGGAGATCGACCCGGTGCTGGCGGGCGATCTGAAGCTCCGCGACGTGGAGGACGAGGACCTGGCAGAGGTGACGATCAGCAAGCCGCTGCTGAACCGCTATCGCGCGAACCTGCAGGCGTACTGCGGCGACCTGAAGAACCACTGCACGCGGCGGGGGATCACGTACCTCTTCACGAGCACACGCGTCGAGTTCGACGTGCTCGTCATGTCGTACCTCCGGCAGCGGGGGCTGCTGCGCTGAAGACGTAACAAGGGGAGCAGGTAACAAGGTAACAATGGGGGCCGCACCGCGCGCTCAGAACCCCGAGCGGAAGCGAGCGGGCTCGCGCAGCACTCAGAATGAAGCAGAATACTCCAGCCCTCCCAGCTCTCGTCAGGCCGATATGCCCAGATAATAGGTGCCTGTCCCTAATATTTTGTCCCAATATTTGTCCCTAATATTCGGGGTGTCCACGAGCCCTGGGGGCGGGCCGCAGCGGCCCCCTCGGCCCGGGGAGGCCGGAGAAGGGTCCAAGAAGCGAGTACGCACGAGGCCGGACGGCGGTACAATGGAGTCACACGACCCGGTAGCGGAATTGGGCCAGGTCAAATGGAAAATGTCGGCTTAACCTCGTCACCGCTACGGAGCGAGCCACGATGACCACACGGTGGGCAGCGGTTGTCGCGGTGTTGAGTGGCGCTGCCTGCGGGCCGCCGGTATCGGCCGAGTGTGTGCCGACCTGGCTGACAGGTCCTGGCCAGGCAGTGCAGGGGCTGGACGGACCCGTGGATGCGACCACAACCTGGGATCCTGACGGACCAGGTCCCGCGCCGGAAGCACTCGTTGCGGCGGGCAGCTTCACCGTCGCATGGAATGTGGTGGCAAACAGAGTGGCGATCTGGGACGGCACAGATTGGGCACCCTTGGGCAGCGGGATGAATGGCTCTGTGTGCGCTCTGACTGTCTACAACGGCGAGTTGATCGCCGGAGGTCTGTTCACCATCGCCGGCGGGGTGAGCGCCAAGTACATTGCGCGCTGGGATGGCACAAGCTGGGCACCACTGGGCGCCGGGATGAGCAGCTACGTGCGCGCACTCACCGTCTGCAGCGGAGAACTCATCGCCGGGGGCGAGTTCACAACGGCCGGCGGCGTGAGCGCCAGCTATGTCGCACGATGGGACGGCGCGACTTGGGCGCCCCTCGGAAGCGGAATGAACGACTCGGTAGACGCCCTGACGGTCTACAGCGACGACGTGATCGCCGGGGGCTCGTTTACCATGGCGGATGGAACCAGCGCCAATCGCATCGCCCGGTGGGGTGGCACGAGCTGGGCGCCGCTGAGCAGTGGGGTGAATGACGCCGTGTTTGGCTTGGCCGTCTACAACGGCGAGTTGATCGCCGGGGGCTACTTCACCAGCGCCGGCGGAGTGAGCGCCAGCCACATCGCCCGATGGGACGGTACGAGCTGGGCGCGTGTGGGTGCAGGGATGAATGATGTCGTGCTGGCCATGACCGTCTACGGGGACGAGCTCGTCGCCGGGGGCGGTTTCAACACCGCCGGCGGCCAGGAGGTCAACCATATCGCCCGATGGGACGGTACAACCTGGGCGCCCCTTGGCAGCGGCACGAATGACTACGTGTACGCCGTGACAGGCTATAACGACGCGTTGATCGCGGGTGGCATGTTCAAAACCGCCGGTGGAGTGAGCGCCAACTTCATTGCGAGCTGGGCCGGCACGGACTGGGCGCCGCTCGGCACCGGGATGAATGACCACGTGATCGCCTTGACCGCTCACAACGGCCAGTTGGTCGCGGGGGGTTCATTCACCACCGCTGGCGGAGTGAGCGCCACCTATATTGCCAAACGGAACGGCGCAACCTGGGAGGCGCTTGGCAGTGGAATGGACAGGGGCATTCATGCCCTGACCGTCCATGACAGCGAGCTGATCGCGGGGGGTTACTTCTCACTGGCCGGCGGCGTGACGTGCACTCGAATCGCCCGTTGGGACGGCAGTGCATGGTTGTCACTCGGGTCGGGAATGAGCGGCAGTTACGAGACCAAGGTGTTAGCCTTGATGGTCCACGGTGGTGAGTTGATCGCGGGTGGCAACTTCACGATCGCCGGCGGCGTCACGTGCAATTACATCGCCGGCTGGGACGGCAGCGCCTGGGCTCCGCTTGGCAGCGGGATGAACGGCTCCGTGAGGGCCCTGACCGTCTACAACGGCGAGCTGATCGCCGGGGGCTATTTCACCATCGCTGGCGATCTGAGCGCCAGCCGTATTGCGAAGTGGGACGGGGTGAGCTGGGCTGCGCTGGGCACCGGGATGAATGACGCCGTGTTGGCTTTGACCGTCCACAACGGCGAGCTGGTCGCAGGAGGCCTGTTCACCACCGCCGACGGGGTGAGCGCCAACCGTATCGCCCGATGGGACGGTACAGGTTGGGAGCGGCTGGGCAGCGGGATGAACAGCTCCGTGCAGGCACTGACGTCCTACAACGGCGCGTTGGTTGCTGGCGGTGAGTTCATCACCGCGGGCGGAGTGATCGCCAATCGTATTGCCAAATGGGATGGAACAAACTGGACCCCCCTGGGCAGCGGGATGAATAGCGGTGTTTCGGCCCTGACCGCCCACAACGGCGAGCTGATCGCCGGGGGCCGGTTCACCTCTGCCGGCGGTGAAGTCTCGGGTTTCTGGGCCCGATGGGGGTGCGCCGGTGACTTGGACCATGATGGTGACGTGGACACCGATGACCTTGCTGTGTTGGCGGACTGCCTGAACGGGCCGGAGACCCCGCCCCCCGCCACCTGTGGCGCCGCGCACCTCGATGCGGACAGTGACGTGGACCTGGCCGACTTCGCGGCTTTTCAGGAGGTGTTTACCGGCGGATGACGTCGCGGGAGCTGCTTCATCGGTGGTTGACCGCGCCGCGATACCACTTGGCGAACCTGCGTTAGTAGCGAACTTGTCACCTTGTGACTCGTTACCAGGAAGCGTCCCGCGCTCGATCGCCGCCAAGGCGCCAACGGTGCAAAGCCACGAGTTCAGAGCTCAGAAACTCACATCGGCAGCTTCCATCCCGAATCGAAGCGACGCGGCAGGCTTTGCTGCGCTCAGCCCTGCCCTACGTCTTCACCTTCATGGCTCCTTGGCTACCTCCCCTCCGCCGGCGGCGGCTTCTGCCGGTACGGGTCGGCGAGCCACGGGCGCTGCATGTGCACCAGGCCGGCCGCGCGCAGCTCGTTGTAGTTCGTCAGCCGGATGTGGAGCCGCTCGAGCGCGGCGCGGAACTCGGGGCTGCACAGCAGATCCGCTTCGGCCTGCCGGTGCGCGGCCATCGCCGTCAGTCCCACCGGGTTGCGGTCCGTCAGCACCGCCATCTCGGGCGTGTTCGTGCCCACGTGCAGCACGAACAGGTACAGCTTCGGCTCGTTCAGCTGCTCGAGGATCGCGATGGCCTCGGCCAGCTTCTTCTCCGGTGGGGCCCGATAGACGTTCGGCGCATAAATCTCGCCGAAGTATTGCGAGATGCCCAGCTTGAACTCCCTCGCGAGCCGTTCGACGACCTGCTGCAACTCCGGCGTCGACATGATGGTGCCCATGTGGTAATCGACGTACGAGATCGGCAGGCCCTTGCGCAGCGCGAGGCGGATCTGCGCCCGCAGCTCCTTCTCGACCTCCTCCGGCTTCGGGTTGTTCGCGAAGAACGCGTCGCGCGAGGGGAAGAACTTGCCGAACTCGTCGACCAGCGACGGCACCTCGCTGTAGGGCAGGACCGGTCCCCAGCGGTACTCGTTCCACTCCGCGTTCACCGTCAGGTGCACGCCGACGCTGACTTCCGGATGCTGCTTGAGTATCTCCACCGCCTCGTCGAGCCAGGGCGTGTTCACGATCACTGACATCGAACTGCACACGCCTTCTTCGAGGATCCGCTTCGCGGCCATGTTCACGCCGTGACAGAACCCGATGTCATCCAGCCGCAGAATCAGGCGCGGTTGCTCGGCCGCGCCGCGCGCGCGTGCGGCAGCGCGCGTCGCGGGCTCATCGGCCGCAGCGAGACAGGTTGTGAAAGCGCCGCAGAGCAGGACGAGACGAATCGGCTTCATATCAATGCTCCTGACCTGTGGGACCGATCTGTAACCGGTCAGACCGCGCTCACCCGACATTTCCCAGATGACTTGGCCCGGCTCCGCTGTCGGGCCGTGCAAGGGCATCCTACCGCGCCCCGGCCTGCGGCGCACACGATTGTGAGATAATTAGAGATACTTGATGACAGCCACCTATTTAGATAATTAGTGACAGCCACCTATTTCACCTCCGCTTTCACCTTCGCCCGCCCCACCAGCCCGGCTTGCGCGCCCGCTACCGGCGACCGCGCGGCGGCAGGCTGGCGATGGCCAGGAGGAGCGCCAGCGTGGCGGGCTCGGGGACGGGCGTCAGCAGAAAGCCGTGAATCGCACCGTTAATCTCCCCCATGCCGACGATCTGTCCGCCGTCGTTGATACCAAACGCCTCATAGAGGCGCCAACCGCTCTGCGGCGCGATCAGGTCGTTGAGATCGAGCAGGGTTCCGGACTCCCAGATGAACGAGTGGAACTCCAGCTCGGGCTCGCCAGGCAAGTGCTGCACCAGCACCTCCGAGTAGCCGACCACCTGACCCCCGTTGTTGATCGCTTGGGCCGTGGTATAGCGCCCGTCGAGTGAGCCGAGGTCGGTCATCACGCCATCATCCCAGAGAAACGCGCGCGGTTCGCCGCCAGCCGGCCACGCCCGCCCCACAACCTGGTCCGCATCATTCAGCCCGAACGCCACGCTGTACTCGTCGGCGAGTGGAGCCAGGTCTTGCATGACGCCGTCGACGAAGAGGAATGCGTGCGACGGGCCCGTGGCGCGGGCGGCCTGTCCGACGACCCGGCCCGCGGCGTTGATGTCGTAAGCGACACTGTAGCCCCCGCCCAGCGTGCCGAGGTCGGTCACCTGTCCGTTCTGCCACAGACACGCGTGTTGATCCAGCGCGCCCGACAGTTCGGCCCAGCCCACGATCTGACCGGCGTCGTTGATGGCGCGGGCGCCACTGCTGGTCCCCCCGAGCGTGCCCAGATCGGTCATGGCCCCCTGCTGCCAGACGAAGGCGTGGAGGCTGTGGTTGCCCGGGAGATGCGCCCAGCCCACCACCTGGCCGCTGGCGTTGACGTCCAGCGCATTGCTCCACGAACCACCCAGCGTGCCGACCGCCGTCAACTGCCCGTCACGCCAGAAGAAGCCGGAGGCGCCGCCATCGCCAGCCACGAACCCGTTGGACGCGAGGCCCTGCGCCACGGAGTAGTCCGCGCCGGGCAGCACGCCGATGTCGGTGATCGTGAAGCGCACGTCGGCCTGGGCACCACAGACCAATGCGAGCAGGAACAGCCAAGCCGCCCCGCGCGATGGTGCCCCCAACTGCGTGGTGCTCATTCGGTCTCCTCCGTGTGCGGACGGCCGTGACCCCGCGCGGCCGTTGGCACGAGTCAGTATACCACGTTCCGGCGGGCGCTGGCGGACGGCAGGACGTGTGCGGCCGGGCGACAGGTGGTCGCCAATCGCGGGGGACAAGGTAGCGACGCGAGCGCGGGCGGCCGGACGCGAGTTGCTCATTCGCCCGCTGCGCGGGCTCAGGGGCGAGGCGTTTGCTGCGGTCCACGGGCTTGCGCCCGAGGCGACTCTCAGACGCCTGCTGCGCGGGCTAGGGCAAGAGACTGGCCGGCGTCTATGCTCGAGCAGCAGGCACGGAGGCCTGCCCTACGGCGCGGCGCGCAGGGGCGGTGGCCTGCCCTACTGGGGAGGCATGCCCTACTGCCGGCGATCTCGCCATGACGAGACGCGCGGGGTAACATTCGGCCATGAACTTCCTGAATCCGTGGTTTGCAGCGGCGGTCGCGGCCGTCGTCGTGCCGGCGCTGCTGATCCTCTACTTCCTCAAGCTGCGGCGGCGCGAGCAAGTGGTCGCGTCGACGCTGCTGTGGAAGCGCGCGATCCAGGACCTCCAGGTCAATGCCCCCTTCCGCCGGCTGCGGCGAAACCTGCTGCTGTTCCTGCAACTGCTTATCCTCGGCGCCGGCGTGTTCGCGCTGGCACGGCCGATCATCCGCACCGAGGTCGCCAACGAGGAACGCGTGGTCATCCTCATCGACCGCTCCGCGTCCATGAACACGCGCGAAGGCGACGTGACGCGCCTCGACCTCGCGAAGGAGCAGGCCGAGCGGCTCGTCCGCGTGTTCAATCGCCGGACCGGCGGCTGGCGGTCGTTCCTGTCACTCAGCGGCGCGAAGGCCCAGACGCAGGTCATGGTCATCGCATTCAGCGACCGGGCGTCGATCGTGTCGCCGTTCACCACGAACACGAGCGACCTCGTGGACCTGATCCGCCGGATCGAGCCCACCGACGGCCGGACGGACCTGCGCGAGGCCCTGGACCTGGCCGAGGCATACATGGCCCCGCCGACGCGGCTCAGCCCGGGCATGGAGAGCACACCGGTGCCGGCGGAAGTGCCGGCCAAACTGGTGCTCGTCTCGGACGGCCGAATCGCTAATCTCGACAAGGTCGTGCTGCGGAGCGGGTCGATGGAGGTGGTGCGCATCGGCGAAGGGCGCGACAACGTCGGCGTCACCGCCCTGCGGACGCAGCGCAATTTCGACCGGCCCGAGAGCCTCGAAGTGTTCCTGACGGTACGGAATTTCGGGCCGGACCCGGTGACCACGGACGTGGCCGTGTACGTGGACGGGACGCTGCGGGCAGTCCAGCCGGTCGAGCTGGCGGCGTCGAAGGCGGAACTCACCGATGAAGACTCGCCGGTACCGACCACACAGCCCGACACAGAAGAAGAAGGTAGCAGCCGGGCGCTGAGCTTCGACCTGCTGCTGGACCGTGGGGCGCTGATCGAGGCGCGGCTGCCCCGTTCGGACGCCCTGCCGGTCGACAACTCGGCGTTCGTCGTCGTGCCACCCCCCCGCCGCCAGAAGGTGCTGGTGGTAACGGAGGGCAAGTACCCGTTCCTGGACAGCGTGATCCGGGGGCTGCCGTTGCAGGAGTTCCCGTTCGTGACGCCGGCGGACTACGAGGCGTCGCACGCGGACTACGTGACGGACGGGCAATCGAGCTTTGACGTGGTCATCTTTGACAAGTACGCCCCTGAGACGCCGCCACCGCCAGGGAACTACATCTACCTGGGCGCGCTCCCGAAGGTAACGGGTATTGAGGCGGGGCCGCCGGTTGAGAAGCACGCGCTGATCTGGTGGGACGAGACACACCCGGTCCTGCGATATGTGTCGCTGGATTACGTGTATGTCGCCGAGAGCCTGAGCGTGACATTGCCGGCGCAAGCGGAGGTGCTGGCTGAGGGGCCGCAGGGTCCGGTGCTCTTCCGGTACGCGGCGGAGGGGCGGCAGTACCTCGTGCTGACATTCGCGGTCGAGAACAGCACCTGGTGGAGCAAGCTCAGCTTCGGCGTGTTCGCGTACAACGCCATCCGCTACCTGGGCGGCGGCGACAGCGAGGCCGAGCGCGGACCGGTGCGGCCCGGGGACACCTTGCGGGTGCAGGTGGCCGCAGGCGCGAAGGAGGCCAAGCTCTACCGCCCGGACAACACGCACGTGACGCTGACGCCGGACGCGAGCGGGGTCGCGTACTACGGCGGCACGGAGCGGGCGGGCGTTTATCGGGCCGAGGGTGCGCTGGCGGGTCGGGACCGGTTTGCCGTCAACCTGGAGGATGACTGGGAGAGCAACATCGCGCCGCCGGCGGGACCGCTGAAGGTCGACAACCGGCCGGTGCAGGAGATGGCGGCGATCCAGACGGCGACGCCGGAGGTGTGGCGGTGGTTCGTCGGGGCGGCGCTGGTGTTGGTGCTGCTGGAGTGGTGGGTCTACAATCGACGAGTGATGGTGTAGGGGTCTGGTCGCGCGGGTGCGGCCGGGAAACGAGTCCGAATACGTCGCGCGCGGCAGCGCACGGTGCAGGCAAGCGAACGGTGGGCTGACGATGACGGTCGACGAGCTGAAGGTGGGACAGCGGGTACGCGTGCGACAGACGATTGACCGTCGCGCGGGCGACTGGCACGGCACGACCGAGGGTGTGATTCAGGCGGTGGAAGTTGGGAAGACGGGGAGCTGGTATGCACACGCGAAGGACAACCGGTTCTGGCTCCGGCGGATCCGGCTGGTCAAAGCGGACGGGGAGGTCACGACGCTGAACCTGGATCAGCACTCGGAGGTCGAGCTGCTCGCCGATTGAGCGCGCGTCGGCGGCGGTGCGACGATGCGGACGGGGCGGGACACGGGGGACGAATCTTCGATGTTTGTGCGGCTATTCATGCTCCGTGAGCACCGCGGCCGATAGAAAACTGCGGGGGTGAACAGCCGTCGGCGAGGCACGTGGTGACGCGGCTCGCGACGGCCTGTCGGTCCGAGGGAGAGCCGCCCGGCGGTCCGCGGAGTGCAGTCCATGAAACCCGAAAACGTAGTCGCCAACCCGCCGACCGCCGCCTCGAAGACCTGGACGCGCGACCGCACGCGTCGCCCGCGCGCCGAGCGGCGCACGCCGTACCGCGTGCCGTGTCGTGTGCGACTGATCGACTCCACGACCGGCGAAGTGCGGACCGTCACGGGCGAGACAGTCGACATTTCATCGAGAGGCATGGCGCTGCAGATCGGCTTGGACGTACCCATCGGTACCTGGGTTGAGACGCTGGTGCCAAAGCCGAACGGCAACCCGCTGTTCCTGTGCGGCACGGTGGTCCACAGTCGCCAGACGATGACGGCCCATTTCGAGATCGGGGTCGAGACGGACCGGCCGCCGACGTTCGTGTAGAGTACGTCGCCGCGGGATGCCAAGCCTGATGGTGGGCGGTGCCCACCCTACATGCCGGACAGCAGGTGCGTGATGGAGACGAGCTGCTCGCGCAGGGCTTTCAAGGCGCGATGGCAAAGCATGTGCACTGCGCCCTCGGTCTTGCCAAGACGCTCAGCAACCTCGGCGACGGAGCGGCCTTCGAGGAAGCGCAGTCGAATCACGGCCCGCTGCTCCTCGCCCAGCCGGGCCAGACAGGTCATGAGCGCCGCGACGGCCTCATTGCGCGCGACGTGCCGGCTCGGCGTGGCTTCGGTGCCTTCGAGGCGATTCAACAGGTCGGGGTACGACGCACTCGGGCTGCCGTTGGTCGCCACGACTTCGCGGGCCGCGTCGCGCTTCTGACGGCGCAGCGCACGCTGCTGGTCGCGCAGACGGGAGATGGCGATCTTCTCGAGCCACTTGTAGAAGCCGCCCGGACCGTCGAAGCGGCAGCCCGCGAGTGACTGAAACGCCACCACGTATGCCTGCTGCAACACGTCGTCCGGATCGATCCGGCCGGCATACTCGTCGGGCAGCGCGGCCGCCACGGCGCCGCGCAGCGGCGCGTGATAGTGCAGGATCAGGCGCTGCAGTGCGTCGCCATCACCGGCCATGACGCGCTCAACGTCTGCAGCCCGTTTGCGTTCGCCCATCGCAGCCCTCCGAATTCGGAGTTGGAACGCTGCGCCCACCCGCCGGACACGCGCCGGCTACTTGATCTCCGACAGCTTCACCGCGGCCCGGTGCCGGGCGGAAAGCAGCGCCGCCTCAAGTACGCGCTGCGTCTCGTACGCGTCGGCAAAACTCGGCAGCGGCACAATGGGCTGCTCGTCGCCCAGGACGGCGAGCATGTCCGCGGCCATGTTCACGAACGTATGCTCATACCCGATGATCCGGCCCTCCGGCCACCACGCTCCGGCGTAGGGGTGATCCCCGCCGGCGGTGCACAAGACGCGCCGCCAGCCCGCCGTGCCGCGCGGTTCACGGTTGTCATAGTACCACAACACGTTCATGTCCTCGAAGCTGAAACGCAGCGCGCCCAGCTCGCCGTTGATCTCGAACGAGTTCGCATTCTGGTTGCCGGTGGCGACGCGCGTGGCCTCGAAACTGCCGACGGCGCCGTCCTTGAAGCGGGCGAGGAAGAGCACGCAATCGTCCACGTCACTCTTGCCCACGGGGCGGCGCACCGGTCCCGGTCCGGTGCGCGCGTTACCGGTCGGCAAGGACCGTTCGGGGATGAACGTCTCGGCGATCGCGCCAGACACTTCCACGATCTCCTGGCCGGTGATGAAGCGCGCCAGGTCGACGATGTGGGCGTTGAGGTCGCCGTGCGCGCCGCTCCCGGCGTATTTCTTCTGGAAACGCCAGGCCAGCGGTGTCTGGGGGCCACCCCAGCTCTGGAGGTATGTGGCGCGAACGTGATAGATCCGCCCCAGCCGGCCTTCCTGCGCCAAACGATAGGCGAGCGCCACGGCCGGGCAGCGCCGGTAGTTGTACCAGACGAAGGTCTTGGCGCGCCGCGATTTCAGCGCCGCGTTCTTCATCGCCCGGGCGTCCTTAAGGGTGTGGGCCAGCGGGTTCTCGCAGGCCACGTGCTTGCCGGCGCCGAGCGCCGCAATCGCCTGCTCGGCGTGCATGTAGTTGGGCGTGCTGACATCGACCAGATGGATGTCCGGGTTACGCACAACGTCCTTCCAAGTCGTGCTGTAGTTGCGCCAGCCCCACCGATCCGCAAACGGTGCCAGGGCAATGAGATCCAGGCCGGCGATCGTGTGCATGACCGGCCGGCGGGGCAGGTTGAAGAAACGCGCCACCTTCAGGTAGGCGTTGCTGTGTACCCGTCCCATGAACTTCTGCCCCAGCAGGGCCACATTGCAGACTTCCGACATGCATCGTCCTCCCGCGAGTCGGTCATCGGGTACGCGTGGCGGGCGGGAATATATCCAACCAGGTCGCGCCTGTCGACCTCTGCGGGAGGACTCGGGCGGATTCACGGGCAAACGCCCGCAAAAGTTGATTTTCGCCCCACAGACGGTAGCCTTCTTCCAACCACGGACGAATTCGGCCTGGAGGTGGCAAACGATGGCTGTGACGCATTCGGAGATCCAGCAGGTCGGGCAACTCGTGCGCGAGCACTATCAGGGCTTCGAGCGGCTCCTGACCGAAATACGTCGGGTGATCGTCGGACAGGACAACCTGCTCCGCAAGATGCTCGTGGGGCTGCTGGCGGATGGCCACATCCTCCTCGAGGGCGTCCCGGGTCTGGCCAAGACGACCGCGGTGGCCTGCCTGGCCCGGGCGATCCAGACACGGTTTCGGCGGATTCAGTTCACGCCTGACCTCCTGCCGGCGGACATTGTCGGGACGATGGTCTTCCAGCCGAAAGACGGTACCTTCGCGGTCAAAAAAGGCCCGGTTTTCGCGAACCTGGTGCTGGCGGACGAGATCAACCGCGCGCCAGCGAAGGTGCAGAGCGCCCTGCTGGAGGCCATGCAGGAACGGCAGGTCACCATTGGCGAGGAAACGTTCCCGCTGGACCAGCCGTTCCTCGTGCTGGCGACGCAGAACCCGATCGAGCAGGAGGGCACCTATCCCCTGCCGGAGGCCCAGGTCGACCGGTTCATGCTCAAACTGCTGGTCGAGTATCCCGCGCGCGACGAGGAGCGGCAGATTCTGGACCGCATGTCGCCGCAGCGTGGTCTGCCGCAGGTCGGGGAGGTTCTCCACCCGAAACAGATTTTCGCCGCCCGGCAGGTTCTGGACGAGATCTACATGGACGACAAGGTGAAGGACTACATCGTCAGCGTCGTCCACGCCACGCGGACGCCCCAGGAATTCGGCCTGAAGATCGGGGATTGGATCGAGTACGGCGCGTCGCCGCGTGCGAGTATCTACCTGGCCCGCGGTTCGCGGGCGATGGCGTTTCTGGCGGGGCGCGGCTACGTGACGCCTCAGGACGTGAAAGACATTGCCCCCGACGTCCTCCGGCACCGGATCATTGTGAGCTACGAAGCCGAGGCCGAGGAAAAGACGAGCGAAGACGTAATCCGGCACGTGCTGGACCACGTTCCGGTCCCGTAGGGCATCACGCGCCCCGGTCCGGGTGCGGGACCGCGACTCGTAAACGATCACGATTGGATGTTGTCAGCCGGCGCGGAACCGGCTAGAATGATCCATGGGAAATAGGTTAGGGCAACGGAGATGCCTGGGGGGGCAGCCAGATACCTAGGCGGAGGGCTGCCTGTTCCGGAACAGGCGCCCGTCCGCCATGGGTTGCACCACCCCTTGGGGAGCCAGGTGGTGCTGTAAGGAGCGAGGACCGCCACTCCAGTGGTCCTCGCTCTCTTTTTTTCCACGCCCGTTTGCCAGCGTGGCGCGGGAGCACACATCCTGCTCCCCATAAAACTGTAGTACCGCTGAAACGAAAATGTCCAGCGTCGGGAGCAGTTTCGCGTGAGCGCTGCATACCTTGCGGCCGATCTCCAACGGCGAGCTTGCGGCCGCCCTGCTCGCCCCAGCGCACAAAAAAGAGGACCCGCGGATGACGGGTCCTCAGGAGAGGAGGAGTTTCGAGGACCTTGTGCGATCCTCGTTAGGAGGAGGAGTACTAACTGTTAGGCAACGTACCGGGCCAAAGTCCACCGGCGTCCCAGAAAAAATGTACCGCGGTCCCAGGTAACAGGTGTAAAGCGTTTGCAGATAAACGCTTGCAGCTCAGAACTGGCCGCTGCTTTCTGGGTCGCACAGGTTCCCCGCCTTCCGCCGAGTCGAGCGTGCAAAAAAGAAGAACCCGCAGCTGGCGGGTTCTTGAGGAGGAGGAGGAGATGCTAACTTGTAGGCAGTGACTGCCGGAGATTTCTACCGAGGTTTCAAGGAAAACTGCTCCCGACCGGAAAAAAAGGCGTGATTCTCGGTCGTGCGCGGTTTAACCCGGCAACCAGGAATAAAAGGGCGGAGGGCGACCAGCTTGCGACTGACGCACCTCCGCCGCACCACACATGGGGGAGCCAGTGGTGCATTCAGGGCAAAAAAAGAGAGGACCGACCCCGGGGCCGGTCCTCCAACAACTTCGCGCGTCCTTTAATCCATTCCACCCTTCGGCTCCCTTGAAGGACGGAAGGCGGACTACACCTGTTTATAGAGGGCGCTGGGGCCGGATTTCCACGGTCGGTCAAGCGGTTGGGCCGAGAAAACACCACCCTGAGCCAGAGACGCGGTGTTTACCTATTTAGACACAGCGAGTTATGAGAATGCAGTCGACGAGCGAGTCGCGACAGAACTTCAGGCAATTTCAGCGCACGTCCTATAACCATAGCTCGGGCTCGGCGCGCACAACGACACGCCCGACCCAATGATCCTGGTTGCGCGGAATTGTCGGCGACGCCACCTGACGGCTTTGTGCCGCGATATACTCCAGAACTTCGTCAATCGTGACCGTTGTCTCTTCGCAACAGGAACCGCGACCATGCTGAAGCTCCGTTTCCGCAGTCTCGTGCTTGTCGCCGTCGTCGCCGCCCTCACCCGCCCCGTCCGCGCCGAGCAATTGCCGAGTGATGAACGGATCAAGACCGGCAAACTCGACAACGGCGTCACCTGGATGTACCGGCAGCACGCCGTCCCGCCGGGCAAAATGGCGCTCATGATTCACATCGCGTCCGGCTCGCTCGCCGAGACGGACGACCAGCGCGGGCTGGCCCATTTCCTGGAGCACATGGCGTTCAACGGTTCGGAGCATTTTCCGCCGGGCGAGCTGATCCCGTATTTCGAGAGCATCGGCATGGAGTTCGGGCGCGACCTGAACGCGTTCACGAGCTTCGACCAGACGGCCTACATGCTGTTCCTGCCGGACACGACGCCGGAGCAGATGGAAAAGGCGCTGACGGTCTTGAGCGACTACGCGTTTCGGCTGTTGCTATCGGAGGAGGAGATCGAAAAAGAGCGTGGGGTGATCCTGTCGGAGTTGCGGGCCGGCATGAATGCCGAGCAGCGGCTGCGCGACAAGCTGTTTGAAACGCTATTCGCGGGGACCCGGCTGGGGCAGCGACTGCCGATCGGGATCGAGAAGGTTATCAGAGAGGCGCCGCGGGCGGAGTTCGAGAAGTTCTACCGGACGTGGTATCGGCCGGAGCGGGTGACGCTGCTGATGGTGGGCGACGCGGCGCCGGAGCCGTACCTGCCGCTGGTCGAGAAGTGGTTTGGGCAGTACAAGTCGCCGCTGGAGGCACAGACGCCGCCGGGGCCGGAGCTGAAGCCGTTCAAGGCGTCGCAGGCGCTGGTGCTGTCGGACCCGGAGTACGCGCAGGGCGACGTGGACCTGTACAACATCTCGGCGGGGCGGCCGCCGACGACGACGGTCGAGCAGGCGCGGGTGGACCTGGTCGAGCGCGTGGGGTCGTGGATCCTCGAGCGGCGCTTTTCGGAACGGATCAAGAAGGGTGAGGCGAGCTATCGCGAGGCGAGCGCGCGGGTGGCGAACTTCTTCAACGATGCAATGCTGGTCAACGCGACCGCGGTGGGCGAGCCGAAGGACTGGGAAAAGATGCTCGAGCAGCTCGTGACGGAAGTGGCGCGGGCGCGGGAGCACGGGTTCTTGGCGCCGGAGTTCGAGCTGTGCCAAAAGGAGCTGATCGCGTCGGCGGAGGATGGCGTCCGGAAGGAATCGACGCGTAACGCGCGCGCCCTGCTGATGGGGATGCTGCGGGCGGTGAACGACCGCCGGCCGGTGCTGTCGGCGCAGCAGGAACTGGACCTGCTGAAGAAGCTGCTGCCGACGATCAAGCTCGAAGAGGTCAACGCGGCGTTCGCGGCACACTACAAGCCGGGCACGTTCGCGTACGTGCTGACGATGCCGGAGAAGGCGGACGTGACGCTGCCGAGCACGGACGACGTGCTGGCCGCGGCCCGGGCGGCAGAGGCGCGCCGGGTCGAGCCGCCCCAATGGGAAGAACGCCCCACCACGCTGCTGGAACATGAGCCGACTCCGGGCAAGCTTGGCGAACTCATGACCGACGAGGAGCTGGCGATCACGAGCGGTTGGCTCGCGAACGGCGTGCGGGTCCATCACCGCTTCATGGACTACAAGAAAGACACCGTGATGGTGAGCATCACGCTGGCGGGCGGCCAGATCGAGGAGACCGCCGAGAATGTCGGCGTGACGACGGTGGCCGAGCTGATCGTCGACCAACCGGCGACGAACCGGCTCGCGTCGACGGACATCCAGGACATCATGACAGGCAAGAACATCAGCGTGGGCGGCGGCGCGCAGGACGACGCGTTCACGCTGACGGTGACCGGCTCGCCGCAGGACCTGGAAAGCGGGCTGCAATTGGCGCACGCGCTGCTGACGGACGGCAAGCTGGAGCAGAGTGCGTTCGACAACTGGAAGCAGGGCGCGCTGCAGCGCTACGCGCAAGCCAGCAAGCTGCCGCAATTCGCGGCGTTCGATGCGTTCATGAAGCTGATCAGCGGCAACGACCCGCGCCGGATCATCATGCTGACGCCGGAGCAGATCGAGGCCCAGACGCCGGCCCGCGCGCAGGCCTGGTTCGAGCGGCTGCGGCGCGAGGCGCCGCTCGAGGTGGCGGTTGTCGGCGAGATGCAGCTCGCGGACGTGCAGCCACTGCTCGAGAAGTACATCGGGTCGCTGCCGAAGCGGGGGCGCGACGCCGGCGGTCTCGACCAGCTGCGCAAGCTCAACCGGCCGGCCGGGCCGCTGGAGAAGCACGTCCAGGTGGACACGATCACGCCGCAGGCGATGGCGCTGGCCGGATGCGTCGGGTGCGATGCGAACGCGGTGACCGACGTGCGGGCGCTGAACCTGGCGGCGAACATCCTCGACAGCCGACTGATCAAGCGGGTGCGCGAGGAACTGGGGCTCGTGTACTCGATCCAGGCGGTGAGCGGGCCGGGCCGGGCGTACGTGGATTCTGGTATCATCTTCAGCGGGGCCCCGTGTGCGCCGGACAAGCCGGCGGAAGTGATCAAGGAGATCGAGACGATCCTGAAGGCGTTCGCCGAGGACGGCCCGACCGCGGAAGAGCTGGAGAACGCGAAGAAGCAGCTTGCCAACCGGCTCGACACGCAGTTGAAGGAGCCGAGCTTCTGGTTCAGCCAGTTGCAGACGCTGGACCTGCACAAGGCAAAGCTGGAGGACCTCAAGCGGATTCCGGAGTCGTACGCCGCGTTCACCGCGGAGCAGGTGCGCGACGTGTTCCGCAAATACTACACGCCCGCGCGGCAGTTCCGCGTGAGCGCGGTGCCGACGGCGGCGCCGGCGAAAACGCCTGAGCCGGCAGGAGCCGCGCAGGAGTAACCACCAAGGCGCGAAGACGCGAAGCACCGAGTGGGTTGGCGCCGCGAAGGGCAGCCCGCTCGGTGCTTTTCTATGACCGGCGACAAGCTCGTGCGCCAACGCTCCCCCTGCCCCCGCCCTGGGAGGAAAGGGAGCTATGCGCCGAGCCAGGCCTTCAATAACGTCACGGTCGCGGTCTTGTCGGGGATCGCGTAGCCGCGGCCGACGTCCGGGTCGTGGTGGATGGGAATGCGCAGGTTCGGCGGCGCGACGCACCCGGGGCAACCATCGCTGCAGCCGCAGCCGGCGACGAGGCGATACGCCAGTGCGAGCAATTCCGCGCAGCGCTCGTAGCCGTGCCGCGCGTAGCCGACGCCGCCTTCGTAGCGGTCGTAGATGATGATCGTGCTGACACCGAGCTGGGAGGAGTTGACGATGCCGCCGATGTCGTAGCGGTCGCACATGGCGAGCGGGGGCAGCGCGACCATGAGCAGGTTGCGCACGCCACTGAGGGCTTCGTGGACGCGGCCGCCGGCGTCGCGCGTGGCGGCGAGGGCCTGCTCCGGCGGCTGCAGCCACAGCCCGGTTGTCTCGACCTGTTGCGCGGGCAGATCGAGCGCGGTCTGGCCGATCAGCTCCTGGGTGTAGAGCTTGAACTTGCGGAAGGCGACGGTCTGCCATTTCACGGTGACCTCGCCGAAGCAGCGCTTGCCACCCCGGCAGTCACCGCTGAACCGCTCGGTGCCGAGGCGGCATTCGTCGGCGAGGACCGGCTGCGTGTAGTAGTCGGCGGCGAGGCGTTCGACGCGGGCGAGGCGCGCGGCCTGATCCAGCTGCCGGACGATGTAGCTCTCGCCCTGGTGCAGGTAGACGGCCTCGGGGTAGACCAGCTCGGGCGCGGAGATCGAGTCGACCTGGCCGATGACCTCGTCGCGGCCGTCGGTCGTGTCGACGATCGCGAAGGTCGCGTTGCTGATCGTGCGGAGATTGGTCTGCGCGGCGGGGAACTCGGCGGAGGACCAGTAGAGGCGCTCGGCGGTGCGGCGCAGCTTGCCGTCTTCGGTCAGCACCTGCGTGACATCGGCTGCGAGGGCGCCAAAGTCGCGCAGGTCGTCGTCGGACAGCGGCAGCTCGAACGCGGCACAGCCGAGCTGGGCGGCGAGGATATGCGGGTTGTCCGGGTCGATGATCGCCTGCTCCAGCGGCCGGTCAAAGACGAAGTCCGGGTTGCGCATGAGGTACTGGTCGACCGGGTCATCGTAGGCGATGAAGATGGCGAGCGATTCGTCCTGTCGGCGACCGGCGCGCCCGGCCTGCTGCCACAGACTGCACAGCGTGCCGGGGAAGCCGACCATGAGGGCGGCGTCGAGGGCGCCGACGTCGATGCCCAGCTCCAGCGCCGTCGTGCTGCACACGCCAAGGAGTTCACCGCTGAAGAGCTGGCGCTCGATCTCGCGGCGTTCAAGTGGGAGGTAGCCCCCGCGGTATGGGCGCAGGCGGCGGGCGAGGTCGGGGCGGCGGCGTTGCAGGGACTCGGACACGTACTTATAGAGTAGTTCGGCGACAACGCGGGCCTTGGTAAAGGCGATGGTGCCGGCACCCTCTTCCAGCAGGGCTTGCATGAGGTGTTGCGCCTCGACGTTCGCGCTGCGGCGGGCGACGCGGACGGGCGGACCGCTCAGAGCGCGCGCGAGCGGTTCCAGCGAAGCGCGCGGGGGGGTTGGCGGACGATCTTCGAGCCATGGCGGGTTCCAGAGGACGAACCAGCGGCGGCCGCGCGGGGAAGTGTCCTGGTCGATGAGCACCAGATCGGACTGGCCCGTAAGGCGCTCCGCGAGTTCGCGCGGGTTGCCCAGCGTGGCCGAGCAGCAGATGAACTGGGGCGACGCGCCGTAGTGCCGACACACGCGCTGCAGGCGGCGGACGACGCCGGCGACGTGGCTGCCGAAGATGCCGCGGTAGGTGTGGATCTCGTCGAGGACGACAAACCGCAGACCGGCGAAGAAGCCGGCCCACTTCGCGTGGTACGGCAGGATGCCCTGGTGCAGCATGTCCGGGTTCGAGAGCAGGATGTTCGCATTGCGGCGGACGCCGGGGCGTTTGTGCGTGGCGGTGTCGCCGTCGTAGCACGCCGGGCGGGCGCGTTCGGCCAGCCCCCCCTGCTCGATCAGGCGTTCGAGGCTGCCGAGCTGGTCGTAGGCGAGAGCCTTGGCGGGAAAGAGATAGAGCGCGCGCGCGCTGGTGTCGTCGAGCAGGGTCGCCAGAACAGGTAGATGGTAGCAGAGGCTCTTGCCGGAGGCGGTGCCGGTGGCGATGACGACGTGGCGACCCGCGCGAATCGCGTCGTAGGCGTCGGCCTGGTGGCGATAGAGCGCGTTGATGCCGTCAGCCGCGAGCAGCGTCTGGAGTGTCGTCGGGAGCGGCGTGGTCGGTTGGCGGAAGTCGGCGGCGCGGGCGGGGAGCTCGCGGACGGCGGCGATCTGGCCGCGGTAGTGGCGGCCGGCCTGCAGTCGCGCGATGAAGCTCCGGGCGTCCATGAACGGCGGCACTCCGCGCCCCCGGCGGCGGAGTATAGCACGAGTGCGAACAGATGCCAAACATGCGTGCTCGCCGCGGTCCGGGAGAGGGCGCCCAGCAGGCTGGTACGCCTTGACACGGGAGCGCATTTCTACGGACGGGTTCTACGGATTCCGGCGCTGGGCTAAAATGAACTCATGTCGGTCGGGCTTGGCCCGGCGAATGCCAGCGCCGGGGCGGCGCGTGACCGGCATAGATCGTGGCCCTGTCCAGGAGCGGCCACACCGTTCACTTCGTCCGGAACTGGCAGGTCAGGAGTTCACGTCATGTGCCGAGGACGTATCCGGCGGCGGGCCGGCTTCACGCTGATCGAATTGCTCGTCGTGGTGGCGATCATCGCCCTGCTGATCTCGATCCTGCTGCCCTCGCTGCGCGACGCGCGCGAGCAGGCCAAAGTCGCGAAGTGCCTGGCAAATTACCGCCAACTGACGACCAGCACGATCCAGTACTTCCTGGATTACAACGACAACTTTCCGTTTTACGATCCCTACCGCGGGATCTGCAGTTGGGCGTACGGCGGCAAGACGCCGGACATCTACTGGAAGACGGCGAGCGGCTACGGCGACGCGCTGTACTACACGGTGGACAAGCGCCCGCTGAACAAGTATCTGATGGGCGGGAAAGTGGACATGGATCTGTATCTCCCGGGTGAGACCGCGCCGCGCCGCACGGAGATTCCGGTCGCGCAGTGCCCGTCGGACAACATGTCGCACCAGCGCATCTTCTGGACGAACGCGAACGCCGACGTGAGTTCGATGTCGAGCTACAACGACGTCGGCACGAGCTACCATTACAACCTGCACGCGCTGTTCGACGTGACCTCCGAATCCTGGGGCGGCCAGGTGAACCCGGATGACAAATGGGGGGAGATCGGCCGAAAGCTGGTCCGGGCGGTCCTCGACAAGTACAGCGGGACATACGTGATGTTCATCGAGGATCCGCTGGACTGGGGCCTGGGCTTCGGCATCCCCACGCTCGGCAATCACGGCAAATTCGCCCGGCATCCGACCGGGTTCCTCGACGGCCACGCGGACTACAAAGCCGTGGACACGCGCGGCTGGTGCGGGCTCGGCTGGGAGGCGATCTGCCGCGCGTGGGTGCGTACAGTGGACTTCACGCCGCCGGACCTCTACTACGCGCCGGGCAATCCCTATGAATACACAAACCCCAAGGAGAAGAACTGCGACCCGCCATAGGAACGTGGAAGGCGCGGTGCCCGGTTTCAAACAGTCCGCAGCCGTGGACGGGTTACCGGGCATCAATTACACTCGTGCCGGTTGAATTGGCGCTTGGCCGGATGCGGCCGGCGCAGGCCATTGGACGCGGCTGACCCGCGACGGGGTCGCCGACAATTCGTGCGGGCGCAACCGGTCGGACACGGTGTCTGACGCGGCGAGGCACGCCGTTGGAAGGAGCTAGGATGTCACCTGCGGTCAAGAACGGAATTCTGCTGGCGGTGCTGCTCGTGGTCCTGGGGGGGGCGGCGTTCTTCTTCACGCGCAAGGACAAGGAGACGAGCTATCCGACGACGGGGTACGAGACCACCTGGATGTGCGAGAAGTGCGGCAAGCATTTCGAGCTCAGCCCCGCGCAGTACAAGGACTGGGTGGACAGCAAGGACAAGATGCGGCGCGATTCGAACTATCCGCCGCGCCTGACCGTGTTTTGGTGCGATAACTGCCAGGCCTACTCGGTCGTCCGTGCTGTCGTGAACAAGGCGACCGGCGAATGGGAACTGACGGCGGACTCGCAGGGGAACCCGCCGAAGGGCGCGGGTGGCGGCGCGAAGTCAGGCACGACGAAGCCCCCGAAGAAGTAGCGCGATTGCGGTCGGTGGCGGCGACGGCGACGTGCGTGCATGCCGTCCGCGTCGGAACGGGGTGTACCGCAGGGGCGGGTCAGTGCGTGGACTGGCCCGCCGTCCGGCCTGTGGGCGGCGCCGGGATGTGTGTTATCGGTCGCGTGCGGAGGGCAGCCCGTGAGCGATCACGGACGTTGCGGGGTGATCAGACAATCTGACAAACGGGGCGACGATTTCTGACAACCAGGAGCGTTCTTACGGACTCCAAGGTTAAGCCTGGGCATCGGGCGAGCCGCGCCGAATGATATCGGCACCGGGCTGCGACGGACGCCAGCGCCGCACAGGCTCGGGATGAGTTGCCCGCGTGTGACACGCGCGGCGGACGGGAAGATCAACGGTCTGGCCAGTCTTTAGGAGCGTCATGATGCGAAGTAAAGGTGCGGGAGTTCGCAGCGGCTTCACGCTGATCGAACTGCTAGTAGTAGTGGCGATCATCGCCCTGCTGATCTCGATTCTGCTGCCGTCGTTGCGAGATGCGCGCGAGCAGGCCAAGGTGGCCAAGTGCCTGGCCAATTACCGCCAGTTGACCACCAGCACGGTCCAGTACTTCCTGGACTACAACGACAATTTCCCGTTCTGGACGCCCGGCCACGCAAGCGGCATCTGCTCGTGGGCCTACGGCGGCAAGACCAACCACGAGGACTGGATCGGCGACGCCAACTACATCCGGGTGAATGAGCGTCCGCTCAACACGTACCTGATGGGTGGCAAGGTGGAGCACGATATGGTGATCTCGGGCGAGCCGTACCCGCGCCGCACCGAGATCCCAGTGCTGCAGTGCCCGTCGGACCACATGAGCCACCAGTCGCTGAACTGGGACAATCCGCAGGCCGAAACCAATGATGCGCTCGCGCGGTCCTGCTACGACGACGTGGGCACGAGCTACCAGTACAACCTGCACGCCCTGATGGACGTGATCTGGTATGACGGCGACAGCGACCCGTGGAGCAAGCCGGGCGACTGGACCGACATCGGGCACGAACTCGTCAAGAACGTCATGGCCAAGCACAGCGGCACGTTCGTGATGTACCTCGAAGACCCGATGGACTGGGCCATCAACAAGAGCGTGGTCGAGATTGGCTCGCACGGCAAGTTCGGCCGCAACCCGCTCGGGTTCCTCGACGGCCACGCCGAGTACAAGGCCACCGACACCCGTGGCTGGTGCGGCCTGGGCTGGACCGCGATCAACCCGAACTGGGCCAAGACGGTGGACTACACCCCGCCGATCTACTACGGGCAGCCGGTGGGTGGCGTCGCGAAGAATTGTGATCCTCCGTAATCGGTCGTAGAGCTGCAACGCCGCCTGCTTGCAGCTTAATCCGCATCCGCGGAGCGACCATAGTCAGAACGGCCCGTCAGAGCTGACGGGCCGTTTTGCTGCGCCCGGCGGGGGCGCGGTGGCCGGCGCCGGGACGAATAACCCCCAGCCTGCGTCGGGCCGAAACGAGGTGGGGCCGGTGCACACCACGCCCAGTTATCGGACGGTAACCTGACCGGCCTGTGTGCCGTTCGATCGCGCATCGGCACTTTTTTTGGCGCCCGGGCGCGTTGCTGCGGAATACTCCACTGAACACATTCATGTCGCGTGTGTCTATTTGCGCCCTCGGGGGCGGCGCAGCCGGCCCTGGCGACTGCCAGCGACCAGGGATCGCAAGGCGGGTCGAGCGTACGACCCCGCACATGTCTCAATGTCTGGCGCAGTAGGAGCGTGACAATGCACCGGAGAGGCGTTACCGCACGCAGCGGCTTCACGCTGATCGAGCTACTGGTGGTAGTGGCGATCATCGCGCTGCTCATTTCCATTCTGCTGCCGTCGCTGCGCGACGCGCGCGAGCAGGCCAAGGTGGCCAAGTGCCTGGCCAATTACCGCCAGTTGACCACCAGCACGGTCCAGTACTTCCTGGATTACAACGACAACTTTCCGTTCTGGACCCCCGGCCACTCGGGCGGCATCTGCTCCTGGGCCTACGGCGGCAAGACGAACCACGAAGACTGGTACGGCGATGCGGCGTTCTACATCCGCGTGAATGAGCGTCCACTCAACACGTACCTGATGGGCGGCAAGGTGGAACACGACCTCGTGATCTCGGGCGAGCCGTACCCGCGCCGGACCGAGGTCCCAGTGCTGCAGTGCCCGTCGGACCACATGAGCCACCAGTCGCTGGATTGGGGCAATCCCCAGGCGGAAACGGACGGCGCGCTCGCGCGGTCCTGCTACGACGACGTGGGCACGAGCTACCAGTACAACCTGCACGCCCTGCAAGACGTGGTCTGGTATGACGGCGACAGCGACCCGTGGAGCAAGCCGGGTGACTGGACCGACATCGGACACGAACTCGTCAAGAACGTTCTGGCCAAGTACAGCGGCACGTTCGTGATGTACCTCGAAGACCCGATGGACTGGGCCATCAACAAGAGCGTGGTCGAGATTGGCTCGCACGGCAAGTTCGGCCGAAACCCACTCGGGTTCCTCGATGGTCACGCCGAGTACAAGGCCACCGACACCCGCGGCTGGTGCGGCCTGGGCTGGACCGCGATCAACCCGAACTGGGCCAAGACGGTGGACTACACCCCGCCGATCTACTACGGGCAGCCGGTGGGTGGCGTCGCGAAGAACTGTGATCCTCCGTAATCGGCCGCAGGGCCGCAAGAACATCGGCCTGCCGCCGCCCGCGGCAGCAGAGTGGCCAGAATCGTGAAACGGCCCGTCAGGCAGTGCTGACGGGCCGTTGGTTGATGCGGAGAAGGCGGTCGCGCATCCGCGCGGTTGGCGGCGTCGACGTGTCCGGCGGCACTCACGTGCCGGTTTACTGGCCTGCGGCACCGCCCGGCTGTGCCGCTTTGTTGCCCGCGTCCGGGTCCGCCGGTGCGGGGCCGGAGCGCGGTGCGGCGCCCAGCCGCGACAACTTCATGATGCGGACTTCCAACTGCTGGTAGGCCGGCTCGCGATCGTCGGTGAGGATCGTCACGGAGGCACCGTCGGCCGGCATGTCGGCAAAGGCGGGCAGGGTCAGGCGCACCTTCTGCGAGGCCGTCTTGCGGTCGGCGAGGGGCGGCTCGGGCGGCAGAATCTCCCACTGAATGCCGGGAAAGCTGGTTTGAACGCCGGTGATCTTGAGCGGGGTGTCCTTGCGGTAGTCGACGCTCACCACGCGCTGCGTGGGTTGCTTGGCGTCCGCAGTCACGGGGATGGTGCCGGGGAAGACGACCACGCGCGGCTGCACGTTGGCGGCGACCGGGACCGTCAGGACGGGCACTTCCTCCAGGCCGGTCTCAAGCTGCACCTCGGTCTGGTTCCAGCCCTTGTTGAGCGGCGGGCGCGTGGCGGCGGTCAGCTCGTACACGCGGCCGGGCTCGAGTTCCGCAAGGGCGATGTCAAACCGGCCGAATTGCTGATCAGGCTTGAGCTTGAGCGACAGGGGCCGGTGGTACTGGTTCTCGAGCTTCATCGTCAGGCGCTCCGAGGCGCTAGGCTCGATGTTGGTGAACGTGAGGCGCTCGGCGGGTGTCATGGTGAAGAGCGCATTGACCATGCCGGTGACGGGGATATCCACGCTGGCCTGCGTGGGATCGTTGGTGGTGAGGGTAACTTTCTTGCTGGCCGGGCCGGCGCGCTTCGTGTCGTACTGGATTGCGAAGGTGCTGGTGGCGCCGGGCAGCAGAGGCGACTGCGGGTTGCTCACGAGCGTGCAACCGCAGGAGCTGCGGACGCTGAGGGTCAGCTCGGCGTTGCCCACGTTCTTTACGGTGAACTCGCGCTTGACCGGCACGGACTGCCAGACGGTGCCGAAATCGAAGGTGGTCGGGCTGAGCTCGAGGCGCGGAGCCGGCTCACCGGCGGGCGGCTGGTCTTGGGCGATGGCCCAGACGCCCAGGCTGAGAACCACGCTCACCGCCAACCAGCACCTGCGTTCACGCACTGTCATATCGTCTGCCTCCGATCGTCGCGGGATGTCATCCGGCGCGCGGCGCTGCGCGCGAGTGCGCCCTAAGTCAGGAAAGCCCGCCGACCGCGACGGGCTTTCGGGGACTGGAGACGAAGGGGCTCGAACCCTCAACCTCCGCATTGCGAACGCGGCGCTCTCCCAGTTGAGCTACGTCCCCAAGGCAGTGTCATTATAGGTCACCCGGCCAGCGCTGCAACCCGCGCGCGCTCACGGCAGTGCGGCGATGCGGGCCGCCAGTGCCGCCAGGTCCGCCGGGCTGCGCTCCTGCGGCTTCCAACGGAACCCGAGACCGTCCCCGGCGCGGCGCGGGATGATGTGGAAGTGCACGTGCGGCACTTCCTGTCCCGCGACGGTGCCGTTGTTGAGCAGGATGTTGTAGCCGGCGGCGCCCGTCGCGGCGACGATCCGGCGCGCGAGGGCGACGAGTTGCTGCCCCAGGTCGGCGGCCTCCGCAGCCGTCAGGTCTTCGAGCCGGGCGACGGCGCGCTTCGGCATCACGAGCGTGTGTCCATCGGCCAGCGGGTGGATGTCGAGAAACGCGAATACCTGCGCGTTCTCGAAGACGCGCTGGCAGGGGATTTCGCCAGCGATGATCCGAGCAAAGATGGACCGTTCGGCGGCGCTCACGAGGGCTACTCCGCGGCGCCTTCCTTTTCCGCTCCCGCGGCGGGCTTGGCGGGCGCCTTGGTGGACCGGCGGCGACCGGGGTGCGGGCGCGGCTTGCCGGCGTAGACGGTGTACTTGACGCGGGCCCGGCGCTTGCGCTCGGTCTTGTCCTTGCTGCGGGGGCGCGGCTTGTCTTCCTCGCCGACGAGCTGGAGGATGGCCAGCGGGCCGGCGTCGCCGAGCCGGCGGTCGGCGAGCTTGATGATGCGCGTGTAGCCGCCGCTGCACTGGCGGGCCTCGTTGCGCTTCTTCATGCGCGGGCCGATCTCGGCGAAGAGCTTGTGGAGGACGGACTCGGCGCTGAACTTGAGGCCGGGGCGCGTGGTATTGACGCGGTGCCGCCGGCCGGAGCGGGCGCGCAGGGTCTTGAGCCGCTTGGCGTCGCTCATCCGGTCGTAGTCGTCCTGGTTATCCTTGGGGATGACCGCCCGATCCTGGAGCAGACGCTCGGCGCGCTGGCGCGCGGACAGGTCGCCGGCGACAGCCAGCGTGACGAGTCGTTCGGCGAAGCTGCGCACTTCCTTGGCCTTGACGAGCGTGGTCCGCACTTCGCCGTGCTCGAAGAGGCTCTGGCACAGATTGCGGCGCAGGGCCAGGCGGTGGCTGGCGGTCCGGTTCAGTTTTCTGCCGCGCACACGGTGTCGCATGGTGGTACTTCCTCAGCGTTTAATCCAGGGTGGCCGGGGTCCCGGAGTGGGCCGCGTCGTCGTCCTCGGCCAGACTGTCGGCCCCGCCGCTGCCCAGGCCTAGCGACAGGCCGCAGTCGGCGAGCTTCTGCCGGACCTCCATGAGGGAGGTCTTGCCGAAGCTGCGGAGCTGGAGCAGCTCGTGCTCGGTCATCCGGACGAGCTCACCGATCGTCGTGATCTTGGCGGCGTCCAGGCAGTTGCTGGCGCGGACGGAGAGTTCCAGCGACGCGATGGGCCGCTCGAGCTTCTGACGCAGCTCATCGTCGACGGCGGGCGTGGCCTGCTCGGCGCGGCTGTGCGCCGCGGCGACCTCGGCGCCCAGCTCGAAGTACTGCACGAACGGGTTGAGGTGCTTGCGCAGGATCTTGGCCGCCTCGACCAGGGCGTCCTCGGGGCGCGTGGTGCCCTTGGTCCAGATTTCCATGACCAGCCGGTCGTAGTTGACGCGCTGGCCAACGCGCGTGTCCTCGGTGCGGTAGCGGACGCGCGTGACGGGCGAGTAGAGCGCGTCGACCGGGATCACGCCAATTTCGGTGTTCTCATCGGTGTGCTCGGCGGCCGGCACGTAGCCGCGGCCGCGCGCGACGGTCAACTCGGCGGAGAAGTTGACGTCGTCGGTGAGCGTGGCGATGAGCAGGTCCGGGTTCTGGACGGTGATGGCCGGGTCGCATTGGAAGTCGCCGGCACGCACCGGGCCCTTCTCACGGCGTTCGACGCGCATGGTCTTGGGCGTCTCGCTGTCGAGGGCCACAACGATGTCCTTGATGTTGAGGATGATGTCGGTGACGTCCTCGAGCACGCCGGGCAGCGACGTGAACTCATGATCGGCGCCCGCGATACGGGCGTGCGTCACCGCCGAGCCTTCGAGGCTGGAAAGCAGGATCCGCCGCAGGCTGTTGCCGACGGTCGTGCCGAACCCGCGTTCGAACGGCTCGATTGTGAAGCGTCCATAGGTGTCGGTGCTCAGCGAGTCGTCCCGGACGACCCGCGTCGGCAACTCCAGACCACGCCATCTGATCCGCATTTTGCACTTGCCTCCCGAGATCGCGCCGTGGGGCGCCGCATCTCAGCCAGCCGGACCCGTTACCGCGAGCAGAACTCGACGATGAGCAATTCTTCCACGGGAATCAATACGTCGTCGCGTCCCGGCAGGGTCGTCACCGTCGCCTCGAGCTTGGCGGGGTCGACCTGCAGCCAGGCCTGCGACGGCGGGTTGGAGACGCCTTCCAGGAGCGCCATCTGGGCGCGGGCGTACTTCTGGCTGCGCTCGCGCGGATGCACCGTGATGCGATCGCCGACCGCGACGAGGTAGCCCGGGCGATCGACCTTGCGACCATTGACCAGGATGTGGCCGTGGACGACGGCCTGCCGCGCCCCGCGACGGCCGGCGACGAAGCGGGTCTTGTAGACCACGTTGTCGAGCCGGCGCTCCAGAATCTGGAGCAGGGCCTCGCCGGTGTTGCCGGGCGAGCGGTTGGCGAGCTCGAAATAGCGGCGGAACTGCTTCTCGAGCACGCCGTAGTGCCGCTTGACCTTCTGCTTCTCGCGGAGGCGGACGGCATAGTCCGAGGTCTTGCCGCGCCGGAACATGTGCATGCCGGGCGGGTAGTTCTTGTATTCGCGTTCGAGCGGGTTCTTGCCGGTCTCGTCGCGAATGGGCTTGAGCATCAGCTTGACGCTTTCGCGCCGCGACAGCCGCGTGCTTGGTCCGAGGAGACGACCCATGCTTAGACCCTCCGCCGCTTGCGCGGGCGACAGCCGTTGTGGGGCAGCGGCGTGACATCTTCGATGGACTGGATGCGAAGCCCGGCGGCCTGCAGGGCGGTGATGGCCGACTCGCGGCCGGCACCGGGGCCCTTGACGCGCACTTCGACCTCGACGACGCCGTGCTTCTTGGCCTCATAGGCACAGAACTGCGCGGCGCGCTGGGCCGCGAAGGGCGTGCTCTTGCGGGCGCCGGCGAATTTCTTGTCGCCGCCCGAGGCCGGCACGGACCCGGCCGAGGCCCAGCAGAGCGTATCGCCGTTGATGTCGGTGATCGTGACGATCGTGTTGTTGAACGTGGCCTTGATGTGCGCGATGGCCTTGGCCACGTTGCGCCGGACACGCCGTTTGGTAGGTGACTTAGCCAATGGAGCGGCTCCCTGGCGGCCTTAGCCGCGGTGCATCTCTTTGATACCCTTCTTGCCTGCAACGGTCTTCTTGGGGCCTTTGCGCGTCCGCGCGTTGGTGCGGGTGCGTTGCCCGCGGACGGGCAGGCCACGAATGTGCCGGATGCCGCGATAACAGCGGATCTCGCGCAGCCGGGCGATGTTCTGCTGCACCTGGCGGCGCAACTGGCCTTCGACGACGTAGTCGTTCTCGATGATGCCAGCGATCTTGCTGACCTCTTCCTCGGTCAGCTTGTTCGCCCGCACCGACGGGTCGATCTGCGCCTTCTTCAGGATCTCCACCGACCGCGTCGGACCGATCCCGTAGATGTACTGCAGGGAGACGTCGATCCGTTTCTGAGCGGGGATGTCAACACCGGCGATACGTGGCATACGAAACGCGCCTCTCTGAAGCCTAGCCCTGACGCTGCTTGTGGCGCGGGTTGGTGCAGATGACCCGCACCACGCCCTTGCGCTTCACGATCTTGCAGTTCTCACAAATCCGCTTGACGCTGCTGCGTACCTTCATGACCACACCTCCCGCCCGCGCGGGACTCAGTTACCGTCCGTCAGCACCTCGACACCGTCCGCCGTGACCGCGACGCTGTGCTCAAAATGCGCCGCCCAGGAACCGTCCCTGGTCACGACCGGCCAGCCGCTGGCGTCGCCCAGCCGGACTTCCGGCCGTCCGGCGGTGACCATCGGCTCGATGGCGAGCGTCATGCCGGGCAACAGGTCGAAGTCCGCGTGCCGCTGGCTCCGGTCGTAGTAGTTCGGAACCTTCGGCTCCTCGTGCATCTCCTGGCCGATACCGTGGCCGACGAACTCGCGGACGACGCCAAAGCCGCCGTCCTCCACACACTTCTGCATCAGCCGGGCCACCTGGCTCCACCGCCGGCCCGGTCGAATCTCCTGCACGGCCAACTCGAGCGCTGCCCGAGTCACATCCAGCAGGCGCTGCACCGCGGGGGCCACGCGGCCCACCGGGAACGTCGCCGCCGCATCGCCGCAGTAGCCTTTCAGCCGCACGCCGCAGTCGATGCTGAGGATGTCCCCTTCGCGGAGGGGACGGTCGTCCGGAATCCCGTGCACGACCTGCTCGTTGAGCGACGCACAGATGCAGGCCGGAAACGGCATCCTGGCCTGCGGGTTGCGCACGCCCTTGAAAAGCGCCACGGCGCCGGCGGCGCGGATCAACTCATCCGCGCGGGCATCCAGGGCCGCCGTCGTGACACCGGGCCGCACCAGGTCGCCCAACTCCGTAAGCACCCGATGCACCACGCGCCCGGCCGCCCGCAGCAACTCGATCTCCCGGGGCGACTTGATCACGATCTTGGCGGCCGCCGCACGCATCAACCGCGACCCGCCGACGAGACGATCCGCGCGACCTCGGCCTCCACGGCATCCGCGCCGGTGGCCGAGTCGACGCTATGAAAACGTCCACGCCGCGCATAGTACTCAATAAGCGGCGCTGTCTGCGCACGATACGTTTCCAGCCGCGTGACGATGACCTCCCGGCGATCGTCCTTGCGCTGGATCAGCTCACCGCCGCACTTGTCGCACTTCCCGTCCACCTGGGGCGGGAGAAAACTGACATTATAAGTGGCCGCGCAGGCGTTGCAAACCCGCCGCCCGACGATCCGCCGAATGATCTCCTCGTCGTCGAGCTTGAAATCGATGACGGCGTCGATCTTCAGCTGGCGCTCGGCGAGGCCGGCGTCGAGGGTCTCGGCCTGGGGCAGCGTGCGCGGGAAACCGTCGAGGATGAAACCGGTTCCGGCTGGCAGGCGATCGATCGCGGCCAGCATGACCCCGGTGATGACCTCGTCGGGCACCAACGTGCCGGCATCCATGTACTGGGCGGCCTTCTGGCCGATGGGGCTGCCTTCCTGGCGTTCGCGCCGCAGCACGTCGCCGCTGGAAAGCTGCACGAGGCCGCGGCGGGCGCCGAGGCGCTGGGCCTGCGTGCCCTTGCCCGAGCCGGGCGGTCCCAGAAAGATGAGGCGCAGCGCGGGCATCAGTACATGCGTCCTTTCACGCGCCCCACGCCCTGGTCACCGAGGAAGCCTTCGTAATTCCGCATGATGAGGTTGGCTTCCATGCGCTGGATCAGGTCGAGCGCGACGCTGACGACGATCAGCAGACCGGTACCGCCGAGGAAGGCGGAGATCCGATACGGGATATCCAGTTGGGTCGCGACGATGGACGGGATCAACGCGATGATCGCGAGGAAGCCCGCGCCGACGTACGTGATGCGCTCCATGACGGCTTCCAGATAGTCGGCGGTGCGCTTGCCGGGACGCAGGCCGGGGATGAAGCTGCCCATGTCGCGCAGGTTGTTGGCGAGCTCCTTCGGCTGGAACTGGACCGAGACCCAGAAGTAGGCGAAGAAGTAGACCATCAGCACGTACGAAAAGTCGTAGATGAAGGCGCCGGGGTTGAAGGCCTCCTGCAGGAAGCCCCACAAGCTGACCGGCCAGATGTTGCCACGGGAGAGCCAGCCGAACACCACGCCCGGGAAGAGCAGGAACGAACTGGCGAAGATGATCGGCATGACGCCGCCGTGGTTCACACGCAGCGGCAGGTAGTGCCGCGCGCCGCCGACCACGCGCCGGCCGCGGGTCTGCTTGGCCTGCTGGATGGGGATGCGCCGCTGGGCCTGGGTGATCAGGATCGACCCGGCGACAACCAGCACGAAGGACACGATCAGGAAGACGATCTTCTCGGGGTTCATGGCCGCGGCGGTGGTCGTGCCGCCGCTGATGCTGGCGGCGAAGCCCTGCCAGACCTCGATGAAGACGTAGGGCATGCGGGCAATGATGCCGGCCATGATGATGAGGCTGATGCCGTTGCCGATGCCGAACTCGTCGATCTGCTCACCGACCCACATGAGGATCAGGGTGCCGGCCATCAGGCCGGTGAGGGCCATGATGATGAACTGGAACGTGTTCTCGAAGTCAGGGTAGACCAGGCGCTCGCTGTTCAGGTAGCGCACCCACAGGACGGCCTGGATCAGACACAAGCCCACCGTGGCGTAGCGCGTGTACTCCATGATTTTGCGCCGGCCGCTCTCGCCTTCCTTCTGGAGCTTCTCCAGGGCGGGGACGACGGTTACCAGCAGTTGCAGGATGATCGAGGCGCTGATGTAGGGCATGATGCCCAGGCCAAAGAGCGTGCTTTGGCCCAGGTCACCGCCGGTGAACATGGCGAAGAGCTCGGCGGCCTGCTCGGTCGCGCCGCCGCTGCCGCCCCAGTGCCGCGCGAGCTTCTCCTGGTCCACACCGGGCAGCGGCACGTAGAAGCCGATGCGGTAGACACAGAGCATGAGCAGCGTGAAAAGGACCTTCTTGCGGAGGTCCGGAACGCGGAAGACGTTGACAAACGCTCGGAACATCGGCGTTTAACCTCGTGCCCTGGCGGGGGCGGTTCAGCTCCCGGCCGCGGGCGGGGCCGGCTTCTTCTTCGCGGTGTTGCGTTTCGCCTTGGCCTGGGCGGCGCGCTCGGGCCGCGCCAGCAGTTGCACGGTGCCGCGCGCCTGCTCGATGGCCGCGCGGGCCTTCGCGCTGCACGCGTGCACCGCGACGGTCAGCGGCTTCGACAGCTCGCCCGCGCCGAGGACCTTTACCAGCGGGTCCGCGCCGCTGATCAGGCCGCGGCCGCGCAGGGCGGCGACGTCGACGGTCTGGCCGCTCTCGAAGTTGGAGTCCAGCGCGGCGAGATTCACAACCTGGTATTCGGTGCGAAAGACAAAGTTGCTGAAACCGCGCTTCGGCAAGCGGCGGAAGATCGGCATCTGCCCGCCTTCGTGCAGCGGGCGCGTCCCGCCGCCGGCGCGCGACTGGCAACCCTTGTTGCCGCGGCCACAGGTCTTGCCGTGTCCGCTGGATTCGCCGCGGCCGACGCGCTTGCGGCGCTGGTGGGCCCCCGCCTGACCGGTGACCTGGTTAAGCATCATGGCCGGGCTCCTCCTGCGGCCGGGGCGCGGCCGGTTCGTCCGTGGCGGGCACGGGCTGCTCGTCCAGGTCCGTGGTCACCGTGGGCTTGAGCGGGGTGCGCTCGGGCGGCAGATCCAGGGTCACGCCCCGGAGCGACTCGACGAGGGCGCGCGTCCGCAGGGCCTTCAATCCATTGATGGTGGCCTTGACCAGGTTCTTCGGGCTGGTCGAGCCGTAGCATTTCGTCAGCACGTCCTTGACGCCGGCGAGCTCGAGCACGGCGCGGGGCGCGGCGCCGGCGATGACGCCGGTACCTTCGGACGCCGGGATCAGGACGACCTGGCTGGCGCCGAAGCGGCCGATGACGCGGTGCGGGATCGAGGTGCCGCGGAGCGGGACGCGGAACAGGGCGCGGCGCGCCTGCTTGACGCCCTTCTCGACAGCGGGCGGGACTTCGTTGGCCTTGCCGTAGCCGAAGCCGACCTGTCCCTGGCGGTCGCCGACGACGACCAGGGCACCGAAGGAGAATCGGCGGCCGCCTTTGACGACGGTGGCGCACCGATAGAGCTTAACGACGGTATCTTCAACGGTCCGTTCGTCGCCGAACTCCGCGCCTTCACGTGGGCCGCGTCCGGGTCGATTACGGCCGCTGGGGGCTCCGGGCCTCGCTACCATGGGTTCCCGTCCTGCTCGCTAGAACTTCAATCCGGCCTCGCGCGCGGCTTCTGCCAGCGCACGGACCCGACCGTGAAACTTCCTGCCGCGACGATCGAAGCAGACCTGGGCAATACCGAGCTGGGTGGCCTTCTCGCCCAGGAGTTTGCCGATCAACTTGGCCGCCTGCACGTTGCCCCCGTATTTCACCTGGTCACGCAGCTCGCGGGCCTCCGTCGACACGGCGCACAACGTCCGGCCCGACTCGTCGTCGATGATCTGGGCGGAGATGTGCCGCAGCGAACGGGCGACGGTCAGTCGCGGGCGCTGGGTCTCCCCCATCACCTTGCGGCGCACGCGCCGGACGCGCCGGGCCTCGCGCCACGCCTTGATCAGTTCTTTTCTCACGCGCTCGATCCTCGCAATCTCAAGCTTTAGCCGCCGGCGCCGCCGCCCGCGAACACCTTGCCGGCCTTGCGGCGGATGTGCTCGCCGAGGTAGCGAATGCCCTTGCCCAGGTAGGGTTCGGGCTTGCGCAACTTGCGGATTTCCGCCGCGAACTGGTTGACCTGCTGCTTATCGGGCCCCATCACGACGAAGCGGGCCGGCTCGGTGTTGCCACGGGCGGTGGGCACCTCGACCTTGATCTGCAGGCCCTCGGGGATGGGGATGATGAACTGGGCTTTCTTGCCGACGCCGCGGCCCATGTAGCCGCAGTTGAGGAGCAGGTTCTTGCCCTCGACGCTGCTGCTGTAGCCGGTGCCGTAGATCTCGAGCGCGCGGCTGTAACCCTCGGCGCACCCGTGGATCATGTCGGCGATCAGCGCGCGGGCCAGGCCGTGCAGCGCGCGGTTCTGCGCGACGTCGTCCGGGCGGCGCACGACCACCTGGCTCTGCTCGAGGGCCACGGTGATCGGGGCGGGGACCTTCCAGGTTAGCTTGCCCTTGGGGCCGGAGACGTTGACCACCGCGCCGGCCAGGTCGACCTTGACGCCGGCGGGGATGGGAATCGGTTTCTTGCCTATGCGCGACATGGTATCACCACACGGTACAGAGCACTTCGCCGCCGACGCGCTGCTGCCGGCACTGCCGGTCACTCAAGACGCCGCGGCTGGTAGAGACGACCGCGATGCCGAGGCCGTCGCGCACGCGGCGGAGCTCGTCGACGCGGGTGTAGGTCCGCCGGCCGGGGCGGCTGGCGCGCTGCACGTCGAGGATGACCTTCTCGCCCAGGGGGCCGTACTTGAGGTCGACCTCGATGATCCCCTGGGTGGCGTCATCGATCGACACGTAGTCGGCGATGTAGCCCTCTTCCTTGAGCACGCGGGCCACCCCCAGGCACACCTTGCTGCGCTTGATGCGCACCCGTTTCTTACCCACGCGGTTGGCATTGCGAATCCGCGTCAGCATGTCGGCGATCGGGTCGGAACTCGGCATTCTCAGCGTCCCCTACCAACTGGCCTTGCGTACGCCCGGGATGCGGCCTTCGAGGGCCAGCTTCCGGAAGCACAACCGGCAGACCTTGAATTTGCGATAGACCGCGCGCGACCGGCCGCACAGCTCGCAGCGGCGGTACGCGCGGACCTTGAACTTGGGCACGCGTTTGCACTTGAGTTTGAGCGCCAGCCTGGCCATCGTCCGTCTAGCTCCTGAACGGCATGCCCAGCAGCGTCAGCAGCAGGCGCGCCTCGCCATCGTTGCGCGCGGTGGTGCAGATCGTGATGTTCATGCCCTGCTGGTACGTCACCTTGTCGGGGTTGATTTCGGGGAACACGCCGTACTCGGACACACCCATGCCGTAGTTGCCGCGGCCGTCGAAGCTGCCGGGGTTCAGGCCGCGGAAGTCGCGGATGCGCGGCACGGCGAGGCAGATCAGGCGGTCGAGAAACTCGTACATGCGGTGGCCGCGGAGCGTGACCTTCAGGCCCACGTCGTAACCTTCGCGGAGCTTGAAGTTCGACACGCTTTTGCGGGCCTTGCAGACCAGGGGCTTCTGGCCCGTGACGGTCGCCAGGGCGGCCTCGGCCTCCGCGAACCGCTTGTTCTCGCGGGACTTGTTGCCGGACTCGGCCACGGCCTTGCCCAAGCCCATCGAGAGCACGACCTTTTCGAGCTTGGGCAGGGACATGGGGTTGGCCCGGCCCAGCTCGGTCTTCAGCTTCGGCAGCACTTCCTGCCGGTACTTGTCCAGCAAGCGAGGCATCAGCGCGTCCCGCCTTTCATCTCCCGCGTGCCGTGCGTCACGTCACTGAGGACGGCGCCACTGGCCCGGCGACCCGCGGCGACCCGCCGCTTGCGGACCTTGCCGGAGGGGTCCTGCACCGACTCATACCGCACGCGCGTCCCGTGGTCCGCCTTGGGATCGAGCGGCATCACGTTGGAAATATGCAGCGGGGCCTCTTTCTGGATGCGGCCCCCCTGCGGGTTGCGCTGGCTCTTGCGCACGTGGCGGTAGACCATGTTGACGCCTTCCACCAGCACGCGCTGCTTCTCCGGGAGCACCCGCAGGACCTTGCCGCGGGCGCCCTTGTGATCGCCGGAGATCACCACCACCATGTCGTCCTTGCGGATCCGTGCCGCCATGGCTACCAGACCTCCTCCGCGAGCGAGATGATCTTCGTGAAGTTCTTCTCCCGCAGTTCGCGGGCCACGGCGCCGAACACGCGGGTGCCGCGCGGGTTGTTCTCGGGGTCGATCAGCACCGCCGCGTTGCTGTCGAAGCGGACGTAGCTGCCGTCCTTGCGGCGGGTGGGGTACTTGGTGCGGACGACGACGCAGCGCACCTTGTCGCCCTTCTTGATGTCCGAGGCGGGCAGGGCCTGCTTGACCGAACAGATGACGATGTCGCCGACGCCACCGCTGTTCAGGCGGGGCTTGCCGTGGCGCGCCGAGCGGCCCTTGAGCACCTGGATGCACTGCAGGCGCTTGGCGCCGGTGTTGTCGGCGACGTCCAGGCGCGTGTACTGGGTGATCATGCCTCACCCCCTGGCGTACCGGGGGCGCGCGTCACGATCCGCAGCAGCCGCCAGCACTTGGTCTTGCTGAGCGGGCGGGTCTGGACGATCTCGACGACGTCGCCGTTGCGGCACTCGTTCTTTTCGTCGTGGGCGTGGTACACGGTCCGGCGGCGTACGAACTTGCCGTACTTCGGGTGCCGGACCATGTAGGTCATGGTCACACTGATGGTCTTGTTGCGGACGCAGGAGGTCACGACGCCCGTCTGGGTGGCGCGCTGTTTGCGGGCACCCCGGGGGGCCGTGGCCGTTGCGTCGGGCTGGGTCTGTGCGGTCATGGAAGCGTTCCAGTACTAGCGTCTTCCCAGGTTCGGGGCCTATCGTCGGGCCGCCTGCGCGCTCATCCGGGCCTGGCGCTGCTCAACGTGCGTGTCGCCGCGCTCGCGCAGGACCGTGAGGATTCGGGCAATGTCCCGGCGTGTCTTGAGCAACTGCGTCGGGTCTTCGAGTTTCTCGGTGACCGCCTGCGCCCGCAGGTCGAACAGGTGGCGGCGCAGGTGCTCCAGCTCGTTGTGGAGCTCATCGATCTTCATGTGTCGGACAGCTTCGATCTTCATCGCGGGTTCCTACACGCCGTGCCGGCGGTACACGAAACGCGTCTTCACGGGCATCTTGTGGGCGACGCGCAGCAACGCGGTCTTGGCCACGGACTCGGCCACGCCGCCGACCTCGTACATCACGGTGCCGGGCTTGACGAGGGCGGTCCAGAACTCCGGCTCGCCCTTGCCCTTGCCCATGCGCGTCTCGAGCGGCTTCGAGGAGACGGGCTTGTGCGGGAAGATGCGGATGTAGACCCGCCCTTCGCGCGCCAGAAAGTGCGACGCCGCGACACGGCCGGCCTCGATGTGCCGCGCGGTGACGCGCCCCAGCTCCAGGGCCTGCAGCCCGTAGTCACCGAAGGACACCGTGTTCCCGCGCGTGGCGTTGCCGCGGTTGCGGCCCTTCTGGGCCTTGCGGTACTTCACGCGTTTGGGCATGTTGGCCGGCATGGCGACGACTCCTCAAAACAACTAGCGGCGGGCCCGGCGGCGGAAGCGGCTTTCACCGCGTTCGGCCGGCTGCTCGCCGTACATGCCACGATGAATCCAGACCTTGATCCCGATGGAGCCGACGGTCGTGACGGCGGTGGTGTGGGCGTAGTCGACCTCGGCCTGGAGCGTCTGCAGCGGAATGGAGCCGAGCATCTGCGTCTCGGTGCGGGCCATTTCCGCGTTGCCCAGGCGACCGGAGCAGATGATCTTCACGCCCTTGGCGCCGGCTTCCATGGAGACTTCGCACTTCTGCTTCATGACGCGCCGGAAGCTCATGCGTTTTTTGAGCTGCTCGGCGATCGACGCACCGACCAGGAAGGCATCCAGGTCGGGGTTCTTGATCTCGACGATGTTGACGGAGACGCGGCGGTCGATGAGATCCTCGAGGCGCTCCTTGAGCTTGTCCACCTCGGAGCCCTTGGCGCCGATCACCATGCCGGGCCGGGCGGTATGCAGGATGACCTTGACCTCGTCCCGGGTCCGCTCGATGACGACCTTGGACACGCCGGCGAACGGCGGTTGCTTGTTGAGCGTGCTGTCGACGTATTTGCGGATCATCTCGTCTTCGACGAGGAAGGTGCCGAACGCGGCCTTGGGCGCATACCAGCGAGACTTCCAGCCTTCGGTGACGCCGACCCGGAACCCGATTGGATGACACTTTTGGCCCACGGCTTAATCCTTCTGGTCGACCGCGACGATGATGTGACTCGTCCGCTTCTGGATGGAATGGGCGCGCCCGCGGTCCTTGGGGCGGAAGCGCTTGATGATCGGCCCGGCGTCCACGCGGGCCTCCGCCACGAACAGCTTGTTCATCGCCGCTTCGCTCTCGTTGGCGCTGGCCATGGCCGACTTGAGTACGCGGTCCACCATGCCAGCCGCCCGTTTGTGGGTGAAGCGGAGGACTTCGACGGCCTGATCGCAGGGCAGGCCGCGGATCATGTCCGCGACCAAGCGCACCTTGCGTTCAGAGATCCGGGCATAACGATGTTTTGCTAACCAGGCCATGCGCCTCGGTCTCCTGCTACGGCGCTTTCGCGACCGACCGGGCAGTGTGGCCCCGGAAGGTCCGCGACGGCGCGAATTCGCCCAGCTTGTGCCCCACCATGTCCTCGGTCACGTACAACTTCATGAACGTCTTGCCGTTATGAATCTCGAAATTCATACCGACAAACTCGGGCACGATGGTGCACGCCCGGTTCCAGACGCGGATGGGCATGGTCGACCCGGAGTCGCGGGCTGCCACCGCCTTGCGGAACAGCACCTCGTCGACATACGGGCCTTTTTTCAAGCTGCGCGACATCGCCAATCCTCTCGCCGACTACCACTTCCTCTTGAGCTTCGCTTCCCCGAACGATTTCGTGATGCGCCGCCGCAGAATCCGGCGGTTGGAGCGCGCCCGCGGGCTGCGCGTGCGGCCGCCCTTGGCCAGCGTGCCCCACGGCGAGCACGGGTGCCGGCCGCCGTTGCTGCGGCCTTCGCCCCCGCCCATCGGATGGGCATGCGGGTTCATGGCCTTGCCGCGGACGTGCGGGCGGCGGCCCATGTGCCGCTTGCGCCCGGCCTTGCCGATGGTGATGTTCTGGTGATCCAGGTTGCCGAGCTGACCGATGGTCGCGCGGCACTCCACGCGCACCTGACGCATCTCGCCCGACGGCAGTTGGATGGTCGCCCAGGCGCCTTCGCGGGCCATAAGGCGGGCCTGGCCGCCGGCGGTCCGGACGAGCTTGCCGCCCTGACCGGCGGACATCTCGATGTTGTGCACTTCCAGGCCGATCGGGATCGAGGCGAGCGGCATGCAGTTGCCCACCTTCGGCTCGACCTTCTGGCCGCTCTCCACCGTGTCGCCGGCCTTCAACCCGATCGGGGCCAGCATGTAGCGCCGTTCGCCGCCCGCGTACTCCAGGAGGGCGATGTGGCAGGTGCGATTGGGGTCGTACTGGATTTCGAGCACTTTGGCGGGCGTGTTATCGAGGTTGCGCTTAAAGTCGATGAGCCGGTACTTGCGCTTGTGGCCGCCGCCGCGGTGCCAGGCCGTGATCTTGCCGGAATGGTTGCGGCCGCCGGTGCGTTTGAGCGGCACGGTCAGCGACTTCTCGGGCCGGTTCTCGTGCTTGAACGTGATCTCGGAGAAGTCGTTGACGCTCGAGTTGCGTCGTCCGGCGGAAGTCGGTTTGTATGTCTTGACACCCATCCGCGTATCCTCGTCCCTAAGCCCGGGGCTTAGAACAAATCAATGTGGCTGTCCTTGTCCACCGTGACGACGGCCTTCTTGGTGCGGCGCGTCTGCCCAAAACGAAAACGGAACCGCCGGACCTTGCCCGGGCGGTTCGACGTGCGGACGTCCACGACCGTGACGCCGTAGATCTTCTCGACGGCGTCCTTGATCTGGACCTTGTTGGCCAGGGGGTGCACCTCGAAGCTGTAGGTGCCGCCGTGGGCCCTGGCCGTCTGGCGCGCCTGGTGTGTGCTCTTTTCGGTCACCAGCGGGCGGATAATCGTGTGGTAGATGTCCATGGCAGCTTACTCGCCGGCGGCGGGGCCCGCGCTGACGATCTCCTTGAATTGCTCGAACGCGTCGCGCGTGAAGATCAGCTTGCGGCGCGACAGGATCTGGTACGCATTCAGCGCGGCGACATCGGTGATTTCTGTGCGCGGGATGTTGCGACCGCTCTTGTAGACCGGCAGATCCACGCCGCGGGTGGCCACGACGCAGCCGCGCTCGGCGTGGACGGCGGACAGCAGCTTCGCGAACGGCGCGGTCTTCGGGGTCGCGAACTTGAGGCCGTCGACGATCAGCGCGTCGGCGCTCTGGATCTTCGCGAGCACCGCGTGATTGCGGGCCAGGCGCCGCATCTTGACCGGCATGGCCTGGCGGAAATCGCGGGGGCGCTTGGCGAAGGCCATGCCGCCGCCCCGGCGCTGCGGCGTGCGGGCGTTGCCCATGCGCGCGCGGCCGGTGCCCTTCTGGCGGTAGAGCTTGCGGCTGGAGCCTTCGACATCGGCCCGCGACTTGGTCTGGACCGTGCCCTGACGCAGGTTGGCGTGGTACATGACGACGGCCTGCTTGAGCAGCGCCGGGCTTACTTCGCCGCCGAGGAGGACTTCGTCGAGGGCCTCTTCGCCGAGCTTCTGGCCGGACATGTTGTAGACTGGGACTTTAACCATCGCAGTGCTTCCGCTCGCGTTACGACCGGGTCTTCGACTTGCGCACGACCACGAACCCGCCGACCGGCCCCGGGACCGAGCCCGCGATCAGGAGCAGGTTGTGTTCCGCGTCGACGCCGACCAGCGCCTGGCACGGGGCCGTGCGACGCGCATTGCCCATGTGCCCGGCCATGCGTTTGCCTTTCTTGACCGCGCCGCTGGTGCCACGGTTCTGGCCGCGGCCGCCAATGCTGCCGGGCGAGCGGTGCTTGCGCTCGGTGCCGTGGGAGGCGGGCTGGCCGCCAAAGCCCCAGCGCTTCATGCCGCCCTGGAAACCGCGGCCCTTGGTGACGCCGATGACGTCGACGAACTTGACGCCGGCGTCCTCGAACAGGCCGACCGTGACGGTGTCGCCGACGGCCTTGTCCGTGGGTTCCTGGAGGCGAATCTCGCGCACAAAGGCCTTGGGGGCCGTCTGCGCTTTGCGGGCGTGACCGATCTCCGGCAGCGTGGAGCGATGCGGTTTCACGTCGGCGAAGCCGAGCTGGACGGCGTTGTAGCGGTCTTTGCCGTCCGCCCGCTTGACCTGGAGCACGACACAGGGCCCGGCCTGGACCAGCGTGACAGGGACGCGCTGGCCGGTCGGCTCGAAGACCTGCGTCATGCCGATTTTCTTTCCGAGTATCGCCGGGAGCATACCGCGGCACTCCTACATCGGGCGAGACCGTGCCCTCGGCCCCTCCGCCAGTATTTACCTCGTCGTCACGGGCGTCGGCAGGCGCCTAGGCCTTGATCTTGACAAAGACGCCGGCCGGAACGACCAGTCGATTGAGCGCTTCCACCGTGCGTGAAGTCGGTTCGAAGATGTCGATCACCCGCTTATGGGTGCGCATCTCGAATTGTTCGCGGGACTTCTTGTCGATGTGGGGTGAACGGAGGACCGTGAAGCGCTCGATTCGTGTCGGAAGTGGGATCGGGCCGCGCACGGTGGCGCTGGTCCGCTTGGCCTGGTCCACGATCTCCTGCGCCGAGGCATCCAGCGCCCGGTGATCGTACGCCTCCATCCGAATACGAATTCGCTCTCCCGCCATAGACTTCTCTTTTACCTATGCGCGTCCGACCGTTACCCCGGCTCACAGTCCCGGCCTTGCTGCGCCGAGACAGGTTAGGATACACGTGCGGAAACTTGCGTCAAGAGCCGACCGGCCAAAATGAGCAAAACGTTGCTCGCGGGCGCGCCGGTGTCGTCGCGTGCGAAGGGCGACCCACACGGCCGGGCGCACCCACGCGGACTAGCCCCCCTTTCGCACGTCGGGGTGTTGTAACACGTCCGATAATAGCGCGTTTCGGCTGACAGGAACTCCCGCAGCAGAGTCCTACCGCTCCGTGACAATTACGTAGACATGCGTCAGCTTTTCCGCGGGACCCCATGGGGTGACTTGCAGGTCGAAGTGCTGGGCCGAGTCACCACGCGCGGCGGCACTCGTGACGCGTCCCACGGTCATCGGCGCCGGCAAGCCCTGGGATTCGGGAACCAGCACGATGACATGCCCGCTGCGGAAATAGTCGGCCCGGGCCTGACTGATGCGCATCTGGCCGCGTCCCTGCCCGTTGAGCACGCACGGGTCCGGCGCCACCTGTACCGCGCCGTCGGCGAGCGTGCGCGCCAACCACGCCTCGGTCTCAAACCGTGGATCCGTCGTGAGGCGCACGCGCGCGACGTTCGGGTGAACCTCGCTGATGCGCCCGATGATCCAGCCGCGCGACAGCAAATCGCGCAGCGTGGCCTCCGCGTCCCACGCGGGCGCGGCTTTGCCCGCCGCCACAACCCACTCGCCCTCGATGACCCAGTGTTTCTGCTGGCCCCTGGCGATCAGGAGCGTCGCGTGGCGCGGGTCGGCGTCGCACGCAACGACCGGCGCGATGATGATGCCGGCGTGGGCGTCGGGCATCTGCCCGGCGATACGCGTCACCTCTTCAAGCTGTCGCTCGGCCGCTTGCAGGAGCAGACGCTGCTGGAGGACCTGCCGCTGGAGGCGCTCGTTTTCGAGGCGCAGGTCCCGGGCTTTTTCGGAGGGGACCTTCTCGGGGGTGGCGGCGTCGACGGCGTCACCAACCTGGTGAGCAAACCAGGTCGCGGGCCATTTCAGGAAGGCCAGCGTCTGGAAGGGCCCCCGCCCGAGCCGGGTCCACGCGCCTGGCAGTACGAAGACCGAGATCGCGGACAACGCGATCAGTATCCAGAATGTTGCTGATTTCGAAGGCGGCCGCATGTCGCAGACTCACTGGCACCGAACCGCGGCCCCCGGCGGCCGGGAGCGACGCGTCGCTGGAACCGCCCCCAGACCGGCGAGCGATTCAGTATTCGTCTTCGTCGGAATCCATCGCCGAGCCCCACTCGTCGAGGTTTTCGAGGTACTCGGCGGTGCCGCGCGCCACGCAGGTGAGCGGGTCGTCGGCGATGCGCACGTCGAGGCCGGAGGCCTTGGCGAGAATGTTGTCCAGGCCGCGCAGCAGGGCGCCGCCGCCGGCAAGGCAGATCCCGTTGTCCACGAGGTCGGCGGCGAGCTCGGGCTCCAGTTGCTCGAGCGTGTGGAGCACGCCTTCGATGATCTGGCCGGTGGGCTCCTTGAGCGCCTCGCGCACTTCCTCGCTGCTGACGACGGCGCGGCGCGGCAGGCCGCTGATCATGTCGCGGCCCTTGACCTCCATCTTCATCTCTTCCTGGAGCGGCGCGGTGGAGCCGATCTGGATCTTGATCGTCTCGGCGGTCTGTGGGCCGATCATGAGGTTATACGTGCGGCGCATGTAGTTCATGATGGCCTCGTCCATGTCGTCGCCGGCGACGCGCAGGGACGTGCAGGCCGCGATGTCGGAGAGGCTCATCACCGCCACCTCGGTCGTGCCGCCGCCGATGTCGACGATCATCGAGGCACGCGGCTCGTGGATCGGCAGGCCCGCGCCGATGCCGGCGGCCTTGGGCTCGTCGATCAGGTACACGCGGCGCGCCCCGGCGCGCTCGGCCGAGTTCAGCACGGCGCGCTTCTCGACGGCGGTGATGCCGGAAGGGACGGACACGACGACGCGCGGGTGCGCGAGGACGCGATTGCCGTGCACCTTGCGGATGAAATAGCCGAGCATGGCCTGGGTGATTTCGAAGTCGGCGATGACACCGTCCTTGAGAGGGCGGATCGCCGTGATCGAGCCGGGGGTACGGCCGAGCATGGCCTTGGCCTCGAGGCCCACGGCCTTGCCGGTCGGGGTGTCGAGGACCTCGTTGGTGCCCTTGCGAACGGCGACGACGGAGGGCTCATTGAGGACGATGCCCTCCCCGCGGACGCAGACCAGGGTGTTGCACGTGCCCAGGTCGATGCCCATGTCCAGGCTGAACAACCCCATCAGGCGAGGAAAAAGCACCGTGTTCTCCCACGGAGGTCCACTCGGTCAGGCAAGCCCCTCGGCCGCGCCGTTCACACGGGGTCTGCCGTCACACGCACTTCTTCCAGCCTGCCGCCTTCCGTGGCGTCACGCTCCGCCCGGGGGCAAAAGACCGCCGAACATGGCGACGGAGCGGTAAGCGACGTAGATCGTCGCCACCAAGAGAAAGAGAAACGCCACCAGCAGCAAGGCCGTGTAGACGTCGTTCTCGCCGCTCGGCCGTGCGCCGCGCGGCCCGGTGTTCAAGCTCGTCATGTACGCACCTGCCGCACTAGCTGCCTTGCAGCCCACACACGACGCGGTCGCCCGGCTGCACCTGCTGGCCCTCGCGCACGAGGGTCAGCTTGCCGCCGGCTTCCTTCGGCCGCACGCTCTCGACCTTGAAATCGCCCACGTAGGTCTGGCCGCGGTAGACCATGAATTCCATGCCTGCGACCACGCCGGAGCTCTGGCCGACGTTGACGCTCACGTAGCGGCCGTCGATCTGGGTGACTTCGCCGGTGATCGGGCCGACCACCTGGCGTGAGACCGGCACGGCGCCGACCGGGGCCTCGAACGCGGGGGCCGTCCGCCCGCCGCCCGCCGCGGTGTGCTGCGCGTCGCGGACGAGCTGCTCGGCGGCGTAGAGCTTCTCCTGCAGATTGCGGGTCTCATCGACGGCGATCGTGAGCTGGCCGGTCAGCTCCAGGTTGCGCGTGGCGAGGTTCTGGTTCCGCGTCTGCAACTGGATGTTTTCGGCGACCAGCATCTGGTTCTGCTTCTGGGTGCTGGTCAGCTCGGCGATCTGCACGTTCAGGATCTCTTCGAGCTTCTTGCGGCCGGCCTCGGCGGCGACGGCTTCGTTCGTCCGGCGGGCGAGGTCGTTGCGGGCGGCGGCAAGCTGATCGGCGGTCTGCCGCAGATCGTCGCCGCGTTTGGCCAGCTCGGCGTTGAGCTTCTGGAGCTCGTCGTCCTTCATGGCGAGATTGGTGGCCATGACGGCCTCGGCATTCATGCGCCGGACGAGTTCGCTCTGGTAGAGCTGCTGGTAGCTTTCGAGGTTTTCTTTCTGGTTGGACCAGCGGGCGGCCGTCGCGACCGTCAGGCAGCTCAGGACGATGGCGACGACGGAGGTCAGGACCACGAAGACTCTCGTCAGTGTGCTCACGAACAGACTCCTTCACACGACGCCGGTCTGGGCGTAGGGCTGCGGAGCAAGGCGCCCACCGGGCAGGTCGCCCGCCGCTCCGGACAAGCCGGCCGGATTGTACGACCACCGGACGACTTTGCAACCATCGGGGCACATTGTGTCAAGTCGGGGGCGGTTCTGCAATGCCTGCGCGGGGGGCGGTCGACGGAGACGGTTGCGTTGTCATAAGTCTCGCAGAGTGGGATGCGTACGAAGGTCGGCGGGTTGGCGTACCCGCGGCGGGCCTCATTTCTGCGCACGGAGCGGCTTTTCAGAACGGGCGCTGCGGTTTTTT
>JAGNKU010000023.1 GCA_017999985.1 Phycisphaerae bacterium
TGACCATCCGTGGCCTCCTGTGCGGGTGATGTTGTCAACACCACCATCTTCGCAGGAGGCCCACCTTTGCGCAAATGCACGTAAGTGCGCTGGGCACAAGCACTTATAGATTATCTAAATGCCATTCTAGAATGTCCCGATTACTGGGGCTCGGTCGTTCCAGGTCGAGACCTCATTCTCGACTCGCTCAGGCGTCCACGGGCTTGCGCCCGAGGCTACTTCCACACGCCCCGCTGCGCGGGCTGGGAGGGAAGAGCGGGCAGGATGCGGTGGTTCCGGGGTCGAGACCCCGGGCTACAGTCGTGCGCCCTGCGGGCGTTGAAGGGGAAGGCACCAAGGCATGGAGGCGAAGAGGGCCGGCCACACCAACGCGCGACTGCACCGGGCAGACATGGCCGTTCGGCACCGTTCTCGCGCCGGACGGCCGTCATCGTCCGCGAGTGCGTGACGCGCGCAGCGGGCCGGCTCGGAAGCGGCCATGCCACACGCGGGTGAGGCGCTTCTCGGCGTCCCAGGTCTACGCGCCGCGCCGCCCGGTCGGGTTAGCCTGGGCCGCCCAACAGGCTGCAAAACGCCTGCAAGTCTGCGAAGTCGACCACCTGGCCACCGGCGACATTGCCCGGGGCACAGTCCCCGAGCGCCGCGTGGTCAGCGCACGCCTGGAGGCGCGCCAGGTCGCCAAGATCGACGTCGCCGTCTTCGTCGTAGTCACCCGAGCCGATACCGAAATGCGGCAGGCGCAGCGCCGGATCGCCCAGCAGCACGAACATCTCGAAATAGTCGCGCGTGTGCTGGTGGTTCGGCCCATAGTCCGGGTCCGCCAGCAGTCGATAACACGCCGCCTGCCACGCCGGCCCGACTTCCCACTCGTCATCGACGAAGAACGACTGGAAGAAGTACTTCTCGAGCCGGCGGACCGATTCCCAGGCCTCCGAGGGGGCGGACCAGATCAGGTCGGTCGTACCGATGTAAGCGGCCGCCCCCTTGTTCGGCTCGCGGATCCAGAACTCGCCCAGCGTTTCACCATAGCTCCAGTTGAACTGCGCGGTCCCGCACGAGACCGCCAACACGACGCCGTACAGCCCCGCGTTTGAAAGCGCTTGTACGTTGGCCGTGTTGAACGCCGGGTCCCACCAGCTCGTAAAGCTGCTATGGCCGAAATACACCGTGAACAGCGCCCCAGCGTTCACGGCGGCGGTGATCTGTGCCGTGCCGCCGCCCTGCGATGCGTAGACCTTCGTGCTCGTGAAGCCCGCCGGCGTGAGGTAGTTGGCGATCACCCAGTTGTGCGTCGGCTCCGCGCCGGTGCCGGCATCCGCGGTGGCCAGCATGGCCGCCCGCTGCACGTACGCGGGGTCGGCGAATTCCCCGCTTTCAACGAGCAGCGTCTTGGTCACCGCCGCCTGGAGCTGCGCGACCGTGTCGACCGCGAAGCGCCCGATCGATACTTCCGGGTACCAGTCCGCCGCGCCATCCATGCACGCGTACGGCAGATCCGTGGTCGCCGTGTGCCAGCCGCCGCCCTCCCAATGCGGGATGGTCGTCGCGGTGGACGGCGCGGTGGAGCTATCGCTGTCGCCCACGATCAGCACGTAACCCCGCCACGCCGGATCGTACCAGCCCTGGATGATCCCCCGAATCGTCTCCTTCGTTGTGCCCACCGGCACCGTGTAGACTATCACGTCCAGTCCCTGGGCGACCCGTGCTGCGGCGAGTTGGGCCACCGCCGCGCTGCCGCCGAAGTCCTGCGCCGCCACGATCAAGTACCGGCCGGAGCGTGCCTCGACATTCACGGCCAGCACCCCGAACGCAAACACCGCCACCCATGCCCAGCAGCCGCCCCGCCGCCGTATCGTGGTGTACATCGTGGTTCGCCTCTCCCGGATTCCCGTCCGGCACCCCCATGCACCGGTCCGTCCCCGGCCGTGTTCCCTCGCACGGCCGCGAGCCAGCACTCTACGTCTCACCCTACCACAAGCGGGCTGCCCGCTGCAACGCCTTCACGACAGCCCGGGCGTCGTTGCATGGTCACGCGCGCCGCAGCGTTAGGTTATCATGTGCGGCACGATCGACCTGACCGTTCATGCGGAGGAGATGCGCAATGACTCGATGCTTGCTGCTGTGCGCCCTCGTGGCGGCCATCTGGGGTTGTGAGCGACCGACGCCACCGAGCAGCGCCGGGGCAACGCAGCCAGCCGGTCCGGGTACCAGCACTCAGCCCAGTCAGGCCAAGCTGCGCATCGCGGTCATTCCAAAGGGCACCACGCACGATTTCTGGAAGTCCGTCCACGCCGGTGCCATCAAGGCAGGCCGCGAACTGGGCGACGTCGAGGTCATCTTTCGCGGACCCGAGAAGGAGGACGACCGCGAGCAGCAGGTCTCACTCGTCCAGAACTTCATCAGCGGCCGGATCGACGCGATCGTCCTCGCACCCCTCGACGACAAGGCCCTGGTCCCGGCCGCCCGGCAGGCCATGGCGGCACAGATCCCGGTCGTGATCATCGATTCCGCCCTGGCCGGCGAGGCTGGCCACGATTTCGTCAGTTTCGCCGCCACGAACAACTACCAGGGCGGCGTGCTGGCCGGCGAGCGCATGGGTGCGCTACTCGCCGGCAAGGGCCGTGTGCTGCTGCTGCGCTACCAGGAAGGCTCGGCGAGCACCACCGATCGCGAACGCGGCTTCACGGAGGCCCTGACCAAGTTCCCGGGCATCGAGTTGGTCGATCGCAAGCGCTACGCCGGCCCGACGCGCGCGACCGCGCAGGAGGCCGCCGAGAATCTGCTCACCGCCGACAGCAACGTCGCCGGCGTCTTCTGCCCCAACGAGTCCTCCACCTTCGGCATGTTGCTCGCGCTGCGCAGCCGCGGACTGACGGGCAAGCTCAAGTTCGTCGGCTTCGATGCAAGCCCCGGCCTGGTCGAGGCGCTGGGCAAGGGCGAGCTCGACGGCCTGGTCGTGCAGAATCCTATGAAGATGGGCTACGTCGGCGTGAAGACGGCTGTCGATCATATCCGCGGACAGACCGTCCCACCGCTGCAGGACACTGGGGTCGTCCTCGTGACGCCGGAGACCATGAAGCGGCCGGAGTACCAGGAACTGCTGGCGCCGGACCTGTCCAGTTACCTGAAATGAAACACCAACCGCCCGCTCCTTTTGAAACCGCACTTGCAATGCGCGCCGATCTTTGAAAGAATATCACTCTGAAGTTTCAAAGGTGTCCGCGCCGGCCGCGGCGCGCAGCCCGGGATACACGGATGGACCCAAGTGAATTAAAGTCTGCCGCCGCCGGTCGGGCAGTACGCGTTCCCGCCGGCTACTGGGCCTTTCTCCCGGCCCCGCTGCCGCCGGAACTGCGCTATGATGCCCAGCTCGTGCTGCGCCTTTCCCAAGCGGATGCGGCCCTGAGTGAGCTTTCCGGCCTCGGCCGACACCTGCCCAACCCGCATCTGCTCATCGCGCCCTACGTGCAGCGTGAGGCCGTCCTTTCCTCCCGCATCGAAGGTACCAAGACCAACCTGTCCGAGCTCCTCCGCGAGCAAGTGCAGCCCGACCCGGCACTCGGACAGTCACAGGATGTTCGCGAGGTGCGCAATTACGTCCGCGCGCTCGAACTCGGTATCCGGCGCCTACCGAAACTGCCGCTCAGCCTGCGGCTGGTCCGTGAAATACACGCCGAGCTGATGCATGGCGTGCGCGGCGGTCAGGCCACGCCCGGCGAGTTCCGGCGCTCACAAAACTGGATCGGCCCACCCGGTAGTACGCCCGCCACCGCGACGTATGTTCCCCCGCCGCCGAGTGAACTCATGCCCGCGCTTGGCGCGTGGGAGAAGTTCGTGCGCCGCCGGGACGTGTGGCCCGATCTCGTGCAATGCGCTCTCATGCACGAGCAATTCGAGGCCATCCATCCGTTCCTCGACGGCAACGGACGCGTCGGCCGGCTGCTGATCACACTGTTTCTCATGGAGCGCGGGCGTCTCTCCCAGCCCCTGCTCTACCTCTCCGCCTTCTTCGAAGCCCATCGGCAGGAGTACTACCGCCACTTGCAGGCCGTGCGCACCGACGGGGACTGGGCTGGCTGGATTGGGTATTTCCTGCACGGCGTCGCGGAGACGGCACGGGAGGCAGTCCAGCGTGCCGGCGTCTTGATGGACCTGCGTGAGAAGTATCGCCAGCGGCTTCGCGCGCACGCGAAGGCTCTGGCGCTGCTGGATGAGCTCTTCATCAACCCATACGTGACCGTCGCCCGCGCGGCGAAACTGCTGAAGACCTCGAACCCCACCGCGCGCAAGGCCGTCGAACGCCTGCGGGCTATCGAGATGCTGACGGAAACCACCGGCCGCGCCTGGGGACGCGTGTACCTCGCGCGCCCCATCCTGCGAGCGATCGAGCGGCCGGCGAAAGCAGAATGATGGACACGCCGCGACTGGAAATGCATCGGGTCTGCAAGCGTTTCGGCGCGACCGCCGCTTTGACCGATGTCGACCTCGTGGTCCACGCCGGCGAAGTTCATGCCCTGATCGGTGAGAATGGCGCGGGCAAGTCAACGCTGATGAAGATTCTTGCCGGCGCCTTGCGGCCCGACGCCGGACACATCCGTCTCGACGGCGGGCCGTTCACGCCGGCCAACCCCCTCGCCGCGCGCATCGCCGGCGTCGCCATGATCTACCAGGAGCTGAACCTCGCCCCCCACTTGACCGTCGAGGGGAACATCACTCTCGGAGCCGAGAAACACTGGGCCGGCCTCATCCGCCACGCCGCCCACCGCCGCCGGATCGCCGACATCTTCCGGCGCCTCGGCCGCCCGGACCTGCGCCCCGAAACGCCCGTCCGGCGACTCTCCTCCGCGGAGCGGCAGCTCGTCGAAATCGCCCGCGCGCTGCTCACCGAGGCCCGCGTCCTCGTCATGGACGAGCCCACCAGCAGCCTCGGCCTCGCGGACATCGAGCAGCTCTTTGCCGTCATCGACCGTCTGCGGGCTGACGGCGTCGCCATCGTCTACATCTCGCACTTCCTCGAAGAAGTGCAGCGCGTTGCCCAGCGCTACACCGTGTTGCGCGACGGACGCAACGTCGGCAGCGGCGCCATGGCCAATGTGACGCTCAGCCAAATCGTCGAACTGATGATCGGCCGGCGACTCACGGAGTTGTTTCCGCAGGTACCGCACGAGCCCGGCTCGCCGATCCTCGAAATCCGCGCGCTGACCGGACAGCGGCTGCCCATCAGTGCCAACCTCACGCTGCAGCGCGGCGAAATCCTCGGCCTCGCGGGACTCGTCGGCGCTGGCCGCACGGAACTGCTTCGCTGCCTCTTCGCGCTCGCCCCGGTGAAACGCGGCGAAGTACGCATTGCCCAGTTGGCCGCCGGCAAGCACACGCCCGCCGCGCGCCTCCAAGAAGGTGTCGGCCTGCTCAGTGAAGACCGCCAGACCGAGGGCCTCGCGCTCGCGCGCTCGGTCGCCGACAACATCCTGCTCAGCCGCCTCGCGTCCGTCGCCCGCTGGGGCTGGATCAACCCGCGTGCCTTGCACCGCACTGCCGCCGGCTGGATCCAACGCCTCGACATTCGCGCTCGCAACCCCCGTCAACGCGTCCGCGACCTCTCCGGCGGCAACCAGCAGAAGGCCGCGCTGGCGCGTCTGCTGCACCACGGCGTCGATGTGCTGCTGCTCGACGAACCCACGCGCGGCATCGACGTCGCCAGCAAGGCCCAGATTTACCAGCTCATCGGCGAACTCGCCGCCCGCGGCAAGGCCATCCTGGTCGTCAGCAGCTACATCCCGGAACTGCTCGGCATCTGCGACCGCATCGCCGTCATGCACCGCGGCCGGCTCGGCCCGCCGCGCCCCGCGCGCGACTGGACCGAGCACACCCTCATGAGCGTCGCCGCCAGCGGCAAGGAGTTGACCCCGTGACCGATGTGGCCCTGCCCGACCTGCGCGACAAACGCTCCTCCGTCGGCGAACGCGCCCTGACGGCGCTCGCGCCGTTCCTCGGCCTGATCGTCGTCATCGCCATCTTCTACGCCATCCCGCCGCATCCGCGCGTCACGCTGCTCGATCTGCAGACGGTCGCCGTCCACATGGTCATCGTCGGCATCACCGCGATGGGCATGACGTTCATCATCATCAGCGGCGGGATCGACCTGTCCGTCGGCTCCGCCATCGCGCTCGCGAGCGTCACCGTGGCGATCACGCTCGCCGGCGGCTGGCAGTTCACGTTTCTGGACTGCTGGCACCTGGGCTGGTTGAACCCCGCCGGACCAATCAATGCATTCGCGCGTACCTGGCCGATACCCGCCGCGTTGGGCGTTGCGCTTGGCACCGGCGCCCTGTGCGGCCTGTACAACGCGTTGCTCATCACGGTCCTGCGTCTGCCGCCGTTCATCGCGACGCTCGGCACGCTCGGCTTCTACCGCGGCATGTCCAAGTGGATCTCGAACAGCATGCCGGTAACGCCGCCCAGCGCCCACGGCCTCGACGCCTGGGTCCGCCCCGTGCCGTTGCAAGAGTGGCTCCCTGTCGCGCCCGGCGTGTTTCTCATGGTCGGGTTGGCCATCTTACTCGCCGCCGTGCTGCGCTACACGATCCTCGGCCGCTACACCTTCGCCATCGGCTCCAACGAAGCCACCGCCCGCCTCTGCGGCCTCCGCGTGCCGCGCCTGAAGATCTGCATCTACGTGCTCGCCGGCCTGCTCACCGGCCTCGCCGGCCTCATGCAATTCGCCCGCCTCACACAGGGCGACCCCACGGTCGCGGTCGGCGTCGAGCTCGACGTCATCGCCGCGGTCGTCATCGGCGGCGGCTCGCTCTCCGGCGGACAAGGCTCGATGCTTGGCACGCTCGCGGGTGCGTTCCTGATGGCGTACCTGCGCAATCGCTGCACCGTGCTGGGCTGGTCGAATTTCGTGCAGGAAATGATCGTCGGACACATCATCATCATCGCGGTCGCGGTCGACCAATGGCGTGTCCGCCGCACGGAACATTGACTCCCCTCCCTTCCAGGAAGGGGCCGGGGGAGGGTAGAAGACAGCAGCGCCGATCGCCCGTGCTGCCGACCGACTCGAAAGGACGCCCATGCACGACATCCTCATCATCGGCATCGCCACCGTGGACGCCATCGGTCGCCCCATCGACGCGTTTCCCAGCCCCGGCGGCCTGCGGTTCTTCGACCGGCTTACCATGAGCACCGGCGGCAACGCCATCAATTGCTCCATCGCCCTGGCCAAGCTCGGCGTCCCCTGCGACACCATCGCCCGCGTCGGCACCGACATGCTCGGCGATTACGTCGTCGCGGAGCTGGCGCGGCACGGCATCGGCACCGCCGGCATCGTCCGCGACCCGGACGCCAGCACGTCGTTCACCTTCGCGTGCGTGGCCTCCACCGGCGAGCGCTGCTTCTTTCACACCATGGGGGCCGATGCGCGTATCTGCGCCGACGACGTGCCCGCGGTTGCGCTCCGGGGCCGCAAGCTCGTTTTCCTGACCGGCACCATGGTGATGGAAACACTCGATGGCCCGCAGACCGCGGAAGTGCTCGCCGCCGCCCGGGCCGCCGGCGCGCGGACGCTGCTTGATACCGTCTTCGTCGAGTCCATCCCGCAATCCGAATGGCAGCGGCGTGTCCTGCCTGCGCTGCGCCACTGCGATTACTTCATTCCTTCACACCCGGAGGCCCGCGCCATCACCGGCCTGGATGATCTCTCCGCCATCGCCCGCAATTTCCAAGCCTGCGGCGCCCGCAACGTCGTCATCAAGTGCGACGCGCAGGGCGCGTTCTGCCGCGACGCCGCCGGCCACGAGGAACGCGTGCCCGCCTTCCGTGTTCCACACGTCGTGGACACGACCGGCGCCGGCGACTGCTGGAGCGCCGGCTTTCTCACCGGCCTGCACCAGAACCTCCCCATGGCCGCCGCCGCCCGTCTCGGCAACGCCGTCGCCGCCCACGGCATTCAGGCCGCAGGTGCCACCGCCGGCGTCAAGCCGCTCGCGGAAATCCAGCGTTTCGCCGAGCGCGGCTGACGCATGCCCCCCTCCCTCGCAGGGCGGCAGGGGGAGGGTCAGGGCAGCAGGCGAGTCAGTTACTCACCTTCCCACGCGCAGCGCCCGTATCTCATACGGCTTGAATTCCGCCGTGATTGTCCGCCCGGCCACCGTGACCTTACCAGCTTTCTGCCACGCGCGCTCCAGGAAGTCGTTCTCAATCGCGCTCTGCACCGCGAACCCCAGTGTGATCGTCGCCATCACGGTCTGTCCGGCGCACTCGTACGCGCGAATGATGAAGTCGTCGTTATCCTCGGCGCATTTCACCGCCGTCACAATGATGTTGGCGGGCGCCGCCTCACAACCCGACCACGCGGATGGCAGTGTCCCGCCCTCCGGCGCCGTCTCCAGCACCAATACATCGAGCGGCCGATTGAACGCCCATGCCGCCCGCGCCGTCGCCGCCTTGTCCAGCGGCCCCGTGTGCGGCACCGCCGCGTAGCGCATGTGATGCGTGCCCACGTCCGGCTGCGGGTCAGGATCATACGAGCTGCGCAGTGGTGTCAGCCGCACGACGCCGTCCTTCACGTCGTAGCCGTGCTTGCAGTCGTTCAGCACACTAACGCCACGCTGCGCATCGCTGAGCGCGCCGCACAGCCCATACGTGGTCGCCGCCGCAACCACCTGCTCGACAACGAACTGGGCCGCCGCCTTCTGCACATCCGTAAGCTCCGCATCGCCATCCCCCGCCGGTGGCACGCAACCCCCCACCGACAACATCGACCCGACCAGCGGCAGCGCAAGCACCGAATTCCGTGACATGGTGCATCCTCCGGAGACATGAACCTGATCGTCCAGCACCGGCCGCACCGTAACCGCCCGCGCGGACCCGGCAACCGCTCACCGATCCTCCGCGCCTTGAAGCGCCCGCCAGTATGCGCTGCCATTCCGCCGTTGTCGGAACTCCGCGAGCAACTCCTCGTCCACGGGGAACAGCGGCGACCAAGCCTGTCGGATGAATGCCCACCCCGCATCCTCATTCCCGGAGTACATCAGATCCAGCGCGCGCTGGAATAGGGTTGCCGGGATGTACCATTGGCTGTATCGGCCTTGATTCTCCGCCCATCTCGCTGCGCTGCGCACAGCTTCTGCCTCGCGCGCCAACTCATGCGCTGGCGGTGCCGGTGCGCACATCAAATCACGCGCCACCTCGTATCTCGCGCCCGTCCAGTGCAGGATCACGGCTGGTGCCGGTGAATCCGCGAAGCAACCAGGCCAATACGCGAATGTCCAGTCGTTCAGCAGGACTTCCGGCAAGCCGTCTGCGTCGACGTCCTTGAACTCGGGCTTCGTATGTTGCCCTTCAACCCGGGCGAGGACGCGGAACACCGGGCCCAACTGGAACACTTCCACGTCGAAACAGCAGTGCGCGCCACCGGTCCACTCCAGGACAATCGCGTCCGGGATACCATCAGCGGTAACATCAGTACCCGCCTCGATGAGCGTCGGGCCGTACCTGCTGCCACCGATTTCGAACACGTGGCCAGTTCGCTCGTAAATCCGTTGACCGTCACGCAAGATTTCGACGCGCCCTTCGCCGACGTCTGGCCGCCACGTTCGAATCTCGTATTCGCCGACCGCCGCGCTGCCCGTCAGATCTCCGACCGGCACCGTGTGCGCCGCTGCCGCTGACGCGCCCGTCGCCTTTTCCTCGCCGCGTGGCACATCTGTCCGCTGGCACGCCCCCGCCCCTACCGTGATGCCCATGAGCAATCCGCGCGCGACGGTCAGCCACGACCGACGCGTCGCGGTCCGGTCGCAAGGGCACTTACGGCCGCTTCGCCATGAAGAAGTACCGCTCATACTCCTCTTCGTACAGCGGGTCGTTCGGGTCGAAGCTGCTGATCAGCACGCACGGCGGCGAGCTGTGCACGAAGTGCGTCGCGTCGAGCGCGATCGCCGTGTGATACAGCTTGCCCGAATCGCGAATGAAGAACAGTTGATCCCCCGCCCGGATGTTCGTCCGGTGCCACGCCGTCGCCACCAGCTCACCCGCGAACGCCTGCTGCCATACATCGCGCGCCGGTGTACGCCCGTCACGCATCCACGCACTGGTCACCAGCCCGCTGCAATCCACCCCCAGCGGCGAACGCGCCCCGAAGACATACGGCACATACAGCAGTTCCAGCGCCGCCGCCACACGCCGCTGCGCCCCTTCTTCCGGCGTGTCGATCCGCAGCGCGTCGGCCGGCGCCGCCAGCGCGCCACCGGCCGGCAGCAGAATCCGCGGATCCGCCCCGGTTTCCGCCAGGCGCACACGCGCGCCACGCGGCACGAACACCTCCTGCTCCGTGATGTCGCGCAGCGTGACGGCCACCGGATGTTGTACGTATGCGTCGAACTGGTCCGCGGTGAGTGGCTCCACCGCCGTCTCGTCCACCCAGCCCCAGTAACCATCGCCCGCGAGCAGCAAATAGCAGCCATCACGCCGCGTCAGCAGGAACAGCGGCTCGCCGAAAAGGATCTGCGTCTGCCGTCCCCCGGCGTTGCCCGGCTTCATGTAGGTCAGCGCCATGGGCGCCCGGCACGCGCCGAACAGCCGCTCGCCGAGCTGTCCGCGATCGGGTAGCGCGCGGATTTCGTTGCGTACCTGCTCGATGCCGGCATCGTGCAGCGCCTTTTCGAGTCCCAGCGCGAGGCGCGGCACATTCGTGTTGCCGCGGATCGTAATGCCCTCGTCGCCGGTTGCCGTCGCATCGAAATACACCAGGCTGCGCGCCGTGATGCTGACCCGGCCGAACAGGTCGCAGAACCAGTCCGCCTGCGCGCTCGGCAAGCGGCCCGCCGGCCAGAGCGTGCGGCCCACGCTGGTTGCCGGGCCGCGCACATTCGGCGTGTCACCGTCGGCGTCCGCGGGCGACCGGACCGGAGTCGGGCGCGCCGTCTTCGCCGCAGCGCAGTAGGCGCGAATTCCGCCGTAGATCCGGCGGGCATTCTCGAAACACGCCCGCCGCACGGGCACATCGATCGCGGTCGCCGCACCCGGGCGCGGCAGCTCGACGCAGCATATAGCCGCCGCGACCGATGCATCGACGGTCAGTCCGGCGCGGACGCCAGTTTGCGGCGGCACGTTCAGCGCGGTCGCCAGGTCCGCGCTGAGTTGCACGTCCGTGACGCGCTCCCCAAGCGGGCTGACGGTCGGCTCCGTCCGGTCCGACGCGTAGCGCAGGACGACGCACACATCGCAGTCGCGCCCGCGCGTCACATCGAACCGCTGGTCCCGCCGATCCCGGCCGGAATCCGTCGAGAGCGTATCATCGGAGCGCAGCAGGATGGCCCCTGCACGGGCCTCGTGCACGAAATGATACAGCAGTCCCCCCGTCAGCAGGCTCAGATCATCGTCCAGCCGCGGTGCCGTCGCTGCGGGCGCCTCGTCGCCGGGGTCGAGTGCAATCACCCAGCCGGCCAGTTCACCCCGTGGTGCCGCCCAGAGCGGCGTGAAGCCCTCGATCGCAGCCTGGATACTCGCATCCGTCGGTGGCGCCGCAACAGCGTTGCGGGCGAACAGCATCGACACAACCAGTAAGAGCACCGGCAACACACGGTTCACTGCGCACCTCCGTTCCATGGTGCGGGCAGTATAGTGCGTCCCGCGCGGATCGGGAGTGCCGGCCCCGGTATCAGTTCGACGCGTTATCGGCCGCACGGTGCCGCCGCACGAAGTCGTACAGCGCCTCGTAGAGCGGAGCGAGTTCGGGTGTCGTGGCCATGCGTTCCACCGACCGCAGCCCCTGGTAGTACCCGATCGGCACAGTCCGCCAGCTCGGGTGCTCGGCGGGGATAACGTCCAGGTAGTCGCGCAGCCGCTGCCGCGCGGCCTCGTCCTTCACCAGGGCCTCGTCGAATTCAACTTCCACGCCCGCCCCCACCGACGCCGCGTTGCGGACGATGCTCACCAGTTCCGGCCGCTCCTTCTTCCAGCGCGCGAAGAAGTAATTCGGCTGGATCATCAGGTAGTCGATGCGCTCCGCCGCCGGCGCCTGCATCAGTTCACGAATGACGCCGATCCGCTCGCCGCCGTACGGGCTGTATGGAATCCAACTGAGCGTGAGGCGCCGCCCGTCGCTACGTAGCGTGTGGACGTGTGCCGCCACCTGTCGGATCAGGCTCAGGTCGGTCAACAGCTCCGCGTTCACCGTCGCCTCCGCCGCCCGCAGGTTGCGATGCCCCTCGTTGAACCAGTAGAACCCCAGCAGCCGCAGGCGCTGGAACCCGGCGCTCTGCCAGCGCGCCAATGCCGCGTCGGCGTACCAGCGCACCGCGGCCAGCCGCGGCTCGTCGCTCGTGCGGAAATCAAACTGCGGCTCTGCGCCGGCCTCGTTCCACGCGGCGACGCGCACGTCCGGGTACGGCAACGTCAGGATCACCCACGGCCGCACCGGCCGGCCCAGCTTCGCCCCCAGCTCCTCGGCCGCCGCTTCCAGCGCGTGAAGTTGTTTGCCCGGCTCGAACAGCCGGTCGAGGCATTCATCCCAATCGACCCGCGTGGTCGGCGTCGCGTTCGCACTGGTCTCGAACAGGTGCCCGCGTGAGCTCTTGCGGTACATCCACAGGTACGTGTCGAACAGCACATCATCCGCGCGCTCGTCCGGCGTGCCGCGGGCGCGATAGTCCCCCAGACAATGCTTCAGCCGCTCCGGCGTCCAGTCGCGCGGTCCGTTCGCGTCGAAGCAGTAGTAGACCAGCAGGATGTCCGGCGCGGCCGGGGACGGCTCCCCCGCGGCCGGCATTGTGCTCGGCTCGTCGGCCCGCCCAGCCAGCCCCCCGCCCACCGCCAGCACAATGCAGCCCAGGCGCAGCAGCGTCATGGCAAGTTCTCCCGCGGCGGCGGCGTGCGCCGCACGGCCGGACCGGCGACCTCCGCCGTCACGGCCGGCGCGCCGCACCGGCACCATGGACGCGATTTTCACCGGCTGGACTGCGCCCGCAAGCCACAAACGCGGGCCGGCGCACTGGCTGGCCGGGGGCGGTCGCGGGCCCCCCGCGGCTCCGATCAAGCGATTGTGGTTGCATGGCCGATAAGAAGTGGGGTAAGATTGAGAGTACATCTGATGGGGGCTGTACAGGCCTGCCGGAGTAGCGGCCCATGTGTAAGTCTAGGTGCAATCGGAAACGGATCCCCCTGTCAGCCGCGGGTGCGTCGGCTTTTACCCTGATCGAGCTGCTGGTGGTGGTCGCCATCATCGCGCTGCTGATCAGCATCCTGTTGCCGTCACTGGGCAAGGCCCGCGAGAGCGCCCGGTGCGTGAAGTGCGCCACGAACCTCCGGTCGATTACGCAGGGCTCGTTGGCGTACATGGCGCTTTGGAACCGGTTCACGCACGCGCAACTCTTCCCCCAGCAACTGTCCCAACAGGGAGAGTATTTCTGGGGCGAGGGCAAGTGGCTCCGCGGCGAAGGGTCGCTGCTCGGGGGCGAGGAGAGCGCGCTGTGGGGCTGTCCGAACGCGCTCAAAGCCCGCGGACCGTGGACCGACACGGGCTGGATGTACCGCTACCCCTTCCTCAGCTACGGCGCGAACGACTGGGGACTCGGAGAAAGTGGCTTCGACCAGGATGATGGCCAGGAACATATCACCGGTCTGCTGGACTCCATCGACGGCGACTGGAATTTCAGCAAGATCTGGGGTGTTCGCGACAGCGCCGTCGTCCAGGCGGCGAAGTTCATTACCTTCGGCGAATCCAACCGCGACGGCGCCTGGGACCAAGTGATCTCGCAGGACATGAAGGACTGGTGCTGGGGCCCGGAGACGCCGGGCGCAATCCACCCTCGCAACCAGTTATGGGGCATGAACATCGGGTTCTTCGACGGACACGTCGAGTGGTATGCGACGTTCCGGTCTCCAGAATTCGACTTGCAGCGCAGCCAGCGACAAGTCGCCGGCGTCATGCAGTCCGATGCCCCGGCGCGCTTCTTCCCGGACAACGTGCGCGATTCGTGGCGGAAGATGTGGACGCGCGACTACAAGCCGCACCTGGGAATCAAGAATGACTGAGCACGTCGGGCCGCGGTGCCCGTCCACGCCTGTTCCAAGCTGCGAGAGGTGCTTGTCGTATGACTGATGGTCAGAAGAGCGCGGTACGGATCGGCCTCATCATCTTCGTCATCGCCGCGTTCGCATATTCGGGTATCAGCTTCTGGAACAACGCCGGCACCCCGCGCGGCAGCGAGAAGGACGAGGTCCTCCTTTGTTGCACAGGCTGCAACCAGGACTCGGTTGTCTCGGCGGCCGAGTATCACAAACTGCCGCACGATTCCGCAACGGGGAAGAGCCAGTGCCCGAAGTGCGGCGCCATGACCGCCGTCATCGCGTCGGTGCGCTGTCCGAAGTGCCAGCGCGCCATCCCGCCGCAACCTCCCGGTGCTCCTATGGTCTGCCCCTACTGCAAGGCCCCGATGTTCGAACCGGATGATGAGGAGGCCGGGGCCCCGGCGCCCGCCGGTCAGTAACCGCGGCGCGCCCTTCGCCGCTTCGCCGGATTGCAGCGCGGTCTGCTGGCGCCCCTACAGCCCGCCACCAGTTAGCAGGGTCACGAACGGGTTGATGTCACCGAACGACGGATAGTTGCCGTCACCGTCGATATCGCCGCTGCGCGGATCGCAACCGGCGTACGTCGTCAGCCAGACCGGGTGGTTCGATAGATACAATACGAACGCGTTGATGTCGCCGAAGTTGACGACCCCGTCGCAATTCAGATCACCGACCCTATAAGGCTGCGGGTACACGCACACGCCGTCCAGCCACAGATCGAAGCCGGCCCCCCACGTGTCGGCGTGGATCTCCAGGTAGTTGATCTGCGCCAGGCTCGGCGTGCCGTTCGTTGTTCGTGTCCAGGTCGAATTGCCGGCGATCGGCACGACGAACTCGCGCCACTGATCCTCCGCCGTGTTGAGGATGTCCCACGACGGCGTCCACTGGAAATAGCCGTCCTGGTAGCTGCCCAGCCGGACCCAGGGGCTCTGGCTCTGGTAGCTGAAGTTCGGGTTCTCGGAGTACGCCCAGAAGCGGATGCTCTGCACGCTGCTCAGGTCCCACTTGGCGAGGATGCCCGCCGGGTAGCGCACGTAGTTGTCATACCCGCCGGTGTACTCGCCCAGCAGCGACGCCGCGCCGACCTTCTTCCGGACGGCATCATCGGACAGCGTGATCGTCCCATCCTGGGCCCACGATGACCAGTTCGCCGCGTTCAGCTCGGCCATGTCGGCCGGCGGGTAGTGCTGGATGCCGCCGCCGATCGAGACCTGCCGCTCGAACGTGGCGGACTGGGTCTGCCCCTGGAAATACGCGACGTTCACCTCGGTGATGTCGAGCCAGGCGTAATCGACGAACTCGTCGTACTCGATCTTGAAGTGCAGCAGGCCGTTGGTGCCGACAACCGCCAGATAGCCGAACGGGTTGTCGTGCAGTTGTTCGCCGGCGAAGGTGGGCGGAACCATGCTCGGGTTGATGGGCACGTTCGGCAGCGTCCACTCGCCGCTGGCGTCGGTGACCCCCTGCGCCTTGATCTGGTTGGCGATGACCTTGCCCTCGGGGCGCTCGGCGAGCTGGTACATCTTGACCGTGGCGCCCGCCAGCGGCTGGCCGTAGTAGTCCAGGATGCGCAGCTTGATCTGCTCCGGCATGTGGTACATGTACTGGCCGTAATAGCCGTGGACGATGTCCGCCCAGGCATTCATCCCCAGGGCGCTGTGCGTCGAATAGAACGGCGAGCAGCCGTTCATCAGGCAGGGCACGGCCGAGTAGCCCATGTTGGAAACCAGGTTCTGGTCGGCGCTGAGATCGAGCTGGTAGATGTCGATCAATCCGAGCTGGTGCGACAGCTCGTGGCACAGGCCGTAGTCGATGTCCACGTCGGCGTGGTAGTAGCCCGGCGAGCGCGGGTCCCCATACGGATGGCCGTAGTAGCGGAACGGAAAGACCCCGAAATAGATGGTCTGCACGCCCGGATCCGGATCGTGATCGCTGAGCACTTCCAGCAGGTCATAGTGCACGCGCTTGACGCTGCCCGCGTCCGCGAACATCTGGTTCATGCGGTCCATGTGCCGCTGCAGCCAGTCGAGCATGTCCTCGGTCGCGGCCTGCGGGTAGTTGGGTGTGCTGCGCTCGCGGAAATCCTCGATCACGCTGAGGTCGACGTACGTCAGGAACGGGGCCGACTTCGTCCAGATCGACCGCGAGTTGTTGTCGGCGTGGCTGTCGCTGACGTTCAGCGTGAAGCAGATTTCGTGCCACTGCCCATCCCACGGCAGCACGTAGGCAAAGGTCGTCACGGCGCCCGGCGCCAGCGTCACCGGCACCGCGGGCGTGCTTACCGCGACGCCGTCCAAGCGCCACGTCGCACTCAGCGTGCCGGTCCAGGTCACCGTCCCGCGGTTGCGGACATGCGCTGTATACGTCACCGGGTCGTCGGCGATCGGCCAGCGCTGGGTCGTGGCACTCTGCCCGCCCCCGAGACTCGTCGCCGCGGAAAACACGTACGGCCCGAACCCGTTCGGCTCGGTCACCCAGTAATACGTGTATTCCGGCCAGTAGCGCGGGTAGCGCGGTGTGCGCGAAATATGTGTCACTTGCAGGTCGGTCTCATTCCGCGGCGTGCGCGGCCCGATCGACTCCACCTGCGTCGTCTCGCCGCCGCCGCTCATCACGGCCGTTACCGCATAGTGGTAGTGCACGCCGTTGACGGCAGTGGTGTCCGCATAACTCGTGTTGTTCAGGCCGGCGATAGTGGCGAGCGGCGTCCGCCCCGTAACGTTGGTGAAGGCCTGGGTGTCACGATACACCGCGTAATGGTCGAACTCGCCGAGGAAGTCGTTGAACGGCAGCCAATTGAGGTCCACGCGCTGGTGGCCGGCGACCGCGATCAGCGCCTCCGGCGGCGCAAATGGCACATCGAACCGCAGCCCGTCGAACCACGCGGTGAAGTTGCAGCCCCACGTGTCGCCGTGGATCTCGATGTAATTGACGTTGGACAGGCTCGGCGCGCCGACCGTTGTGACGCTCCAGGTCGCATCGCCATTGAACGGCACGGTGACCTGCACCCACTGCCCCAGCGCGGCGTTCAAGAAATCCTGGCTGGGGTGGAAGGCATAGTAGTCGTCGGGCGTCGTGCAGACGTGAATCCAGGGGCACGGCCCCTGAAAAGCCCCGTTCGGGTTCGTCGTGTGAACCCAGAACTTCAGCCCGCCGCTGCCGGCGGCGAGCAAGTCCCACCCGGCATTCTGTGTCACCGGCGCCCACAGCCAGGTGTCGAAGCACCCGGTGGTTTCATAGCGCAGCGATGCGGAGCCGGTCATCCGGCGCGCGGTGTCGTTGTAGACCGCCGAGCTCGCCCCGTTGGCGGCGGCCCCCCACTGGGCAGCGCTGAACTCGGTGAGGGCGTCTGGCGCGGGTGGAGGCGCCGCCTGCGTAACCTGGAACAATCCGCCCAGCAGGCAGGTAACCGCCAGCAGCATCGTGTGGGAACGTAACATCCTTCGACCTCCAAATCGCCGCACGGGGGACAAGACGCCCCGCGGAGGCTTAGGGAAGCATTGGCCGGGCACGCGCCGTGCACGTCGCAACGCGGACCGGCCTTACCGACAGCTTAACGGAAAGGGCGGGCGACTCAAAGCCGGACGTGCTTTCGGGCCCGCCGTCGCCGAAAACGCGGAAAATCCGATAGGCGACCAGCCCGGCCATGTTATAATAGACCCGCAGTGCGCCGCGTGCCGGGACGCGGCGGGCTGCGGTCAACAAGCGCCCGGATTAGTGGAGGAGTGGAGATGAGGATTCCCATCGCAATGGCGGCCGTGTTGGCATTGACCGGCATCGCCGTGGCAGACGTCTGGTACGATTCAAATGGGTTTGAGCCGGCCACCTTCGTCCCCGGCCCACTCGCCGGCCAGGACGGCTGGACTGCCAGCGGCGCCGGCGGCGGCATCGCGCCGCAAGTTGTGACCGCGCCGGACCCGGTCGTGGGCACGCAAGCGGTGCGGCTCTACGTCGGCGACACGCAGGGCGACACGTCCGTGATGGACATCGGCATCGCCGACCCGGTGGCTGCGGGCTGGGACGTTGTCACGGTGAGCTACGACATCTACCGCGACGCCCAGATCCAGAACCTGTGGTGGTGGTGGTGGGACGCCGGCGAGCCGACCTACGGCCTGCAGTGGGACCTGTCGCAGGCCACCCACCCGTTCGGCTGGAGCACGGGTGCCGGGCAGGCCCCGACCGCGTTCGGGATTTATGCCAACCTGAAAATGGAATGGAACTTCGTCACGAACACCGCCTCGTCGTGGTACAACGGCGTGCTGGTGGACAACAACATTCCGCTCAGCGGCATCACGAGCTTGACGGGCTGGACGATCCAGTTCGGCCACGACTCTGGATCGGGCACCGGTGCGGAAACCGTGTACATCGACAACTTCGTCGTGACCGTGACGCCTGAGCCGGCCGCGTTGAGCCTGCTCGCGCTGGGCGGCCTGGCCCTCCTGCGCCGGCGCTAGTCGCCGCAGGCACACGAACCTGAAAAGACACCCCGTCCGGGAGCCGGGCGGGGTGTCTTCTTGCGCCGGCGGTGCGCCGGCCACTCACAGCGCGCCGACCACCGGATCGTCCGATAACATGACCCATTAGACCTGTCGGAATCCGTAAAAGCGGTTGCAGATGCGCGCAATGCGGCTACAATGAAGTGGGGAAGCATAGCTGGCGCGCGACAAGCGTCGTGATCATTTCAGCTTATCGGCGCCGGTGTCGTACGTGGATGGAGCGGATCAATGGCACGCCCGGAAAAACTGCGCTGGAAACGGGGGTTCACGCTCATTGAGTTGCTGGTGGTGGTCGCCATCATCGCCCTGCTCATTTCCATCCTGTTGCCCAGCCTCGGGCGGGCACGCGAGCAGGCCAAGCAGGTCAAGTGCGGCTCACAACTGCAACAGATCGGTCTGGCCCTCCAGTCGTGCGAGCTCGACAATAACGGCCAGATCCCGAGCCACGACGACGGCGGCGCCTGTGGGCCCTCCGGCATCATGTTGACCTGGGTGGACGGCCTCTACGACCTCGACTACCTGGGAAACAACGACCTCACCTTCTGCCCGACGGACATGCGCCCTGACGAGGCCATGAAGCTGCGCGGGGAAGCGTGGGATTTCTGGTCCGTCAATCGCTTTGGCGTGGGGGAGACGCCCAAGCGCGGCGTCCGGACCAGCTATGCCCTGAACATCACCTTGCGCTATGGCTGGCCGCAGGATCTTTTCAAGGATGCCTCGCGCCAGGTCATGGCCGCGGACGGCTGGTGGAACTGGATGGGCAATCTGAGCGCCGACTGGCTGTGCGCGCCGCGGTTCCGACAGAACTGGAGCATCGTCCAGCAGAACTGGGAAAGCAACATGGTGGGCTACCGCCATGGCAAGGACTACCGCGCCAACATCCTCTACCGCGACAAGCACGTGGGCTGGATCAAGCCGCGCTTCTACGGCAACATTCGTGACTGGCAGATCAATTACGCGATCGACACGGTCAAGACGTTCTGCTGGTTGCCGGGCGAGAAGCAGAATCGCCTCGACAACGAGAAGTACCGGGGTCTCGTGGACGCGTGGGACCGTGACCCGAACCTCTGGCCCGGCTGCAACCCGGACCACGGGCAGTGGACGTGGAAGGCCGCGCCGGGTCGGTCCAACGATCTCGAGCTGGAGTACCGCTCGGGCGGCGCCAACGCCTACGGCCGATACAACCCGATCACCGGCGGCGAGTGGCGCAAGCTGCCCAACCCGGCGAACCGCAACTAATGAAGCCAGCCACAAAAAACCTGCTGATGGGCGGCGCGGCGGTGGTCTTGTTGGTCGCCGCAGGGGTGATCACGTTCACGCGCGGCCTGAGCGCGAAGGCGAAGTATCCGACCGGTTACACCGTGCAGGGCGTCGACCTGGAGACCAAGGAAGAATTGGTGATTCAGGCGACGAACGACGAATCCGCACCGTTTACAAATCCCAAGACCGGCCAGCGCACGGTGTACCCCTGGCATTACTGCGCGAAGTGCAATCGACGCTTCGTTCCGCAGCCGGTGCCAGCGCGCCAGGGCGGGCCGCCGAAGATGCCGATGATCCCGGCCTGCCCAGGGTGCGGCGGGCCCGGGCAGGTCTGGGTGCCCGAAGATCCGGAACAGGCCCAACCCGCCGGCGACCTGCCGCTCCCGGCGATGCCGAAGTGACGAATCTCCGCGTGTCACGCGGATAGGCCGTTTGATGTTCTGGGCGTGAGGTAGAGAGCGGCGCCCATCCACCGCGGGGTGGGTACCAGCGGGGATTTTCGTTCACACGCTTCAGAAGGACGGCTGACCGCGTGCGATGAGTGGCGCGCCTGCGGACCGTGGCGCGCGGCGAAAAATGCTTTTATTTGGGCAGCACGCCGGTTAGGATTCCGGCCGGCGGGCTGCGACGGTGCTGCATATCTCTGGTCGCATGGTCGCCGACGTTCTGGTCCGGGCGCGCTGTGCCTGTGCCAGCATCGGGCTGTGTCCGTCGGGCGCACAACGCGTCTGTGGGTGAGGTGAAAAGGCATACCAGGATCAGAATCCGCCCATGCTGAACCTGTTGCGCAGTTGCGTTCGAGCGGTACCAACGCACGCCAACGTGCGATGCACGGGAGCAGCGCACCGCAACGTGGTTCGCGGGCGAAGTCTCGTTTGCTCAGCAGAGTCGTGCGGCACGCGCCGCCGCGTTCTGGCGAGGTCCACGGGGGGTGTAAGGAGGCCTGTGAGATGAAGTGGAGCATGTGGAGATGTGCGGGGCTGGCAGTTGCGGTCGTGCTGTCGTGTACGCCGGCGTGGGCGCAGTACACGCTGCAGATGGACTTCGAGGCGCCCACGTACACCGCCGGCAACCTGGCGGGCCAAAACGGCTGGACAACACTCACCAGTGGCGGCGAAGCGGTCATCGTCACGACGGACAACGGTCCGGCGGCCGCGGGTACCCAGGCGGTGCAACTCACCAACGTGGGTGGCGAACTTCGCCTCCGCTACGACTTCATCGCCGACCTGGTCACCTACGGCCGGATGATCGAAATCCAGTACGACCTCAAGAACGTCACGAATAAGGACGGCACACCTTGGGGCGTACCGAGCAGGTTGCATTCCTCGCGCGTTTACGATGGCGTCAACGGCTGGCCCGCGATCGGCAGCATGCACTACGACGGTGGCGGTGGACCGGCGTGCCAGTCGTGGGATTCGCCCAACCCCAATGGCAGCGCTGCGGGCTGGGGGCCGGACGGCAGCCCGGCCTGGACCGACGTCAACTGGCACACCGTCAAGTGGACCATGATCTACGACCCGGACAACCTCTCGGGCCGGTTTGTGGCAGTGACCTTCGATGGCGTGGTTTACTGCAAAAACCGTTACTTCCCCGACTGGGCCGACCCGAACACGCCTGGCGCCGACATCGCCACCCGCGCCGACTGGTTCGAGCTGCGCATCTACGGCGCGAGCTACGGCGCCGACGACGTGTTTCTGGTGGACAACTACCGGATCACTGCCTCCGACCCCCCGCCGCTGCCCGTCGCGCATGCCGGCAGCGACCAGGTGATTCCGGCCACTTGCGGCGAACTCGTATCGGTGCAGCTCGACGGGTCCGCCAGCGTGGGTGCCGCGTCCTACACGTGGTATGAGGGCGGCCGGCAGATCGCCACCGGCATGACGCCGACGGTGCAACTGCTGACCGGCGTGCACTACATCACGCTGACGGTGGGCGGTGCGTTCCCCTGCACGAGCGCCTCCGACGACGTGAAGATCACCGTGGGCACCCCCCTGCCGTTGCCGATCGACATCCCGATGGACACACAGGTCAACTACTCCGACTACGGCGACATGATCTACCAGCCGGTCTACGGCGTTGATCCGCTGGCTCCATGGTGGGACGGCTTCGCGGAAGTGGCCGAGATCTACGTCGGCGAGGACATTTACGGCGCCCCGACCGATTACACGACCGGCTACATGCTGCTCGGCGAGAGCTGGTATCACGGCCCGTGGGTCCAACTGCTGAAGACCTGCTACGGCACCATGGACCTGTCCGACCCGAGCATGCGGCTGCGGTTCACGGCCCGGTACTTCCAGGACGCCAGCAACTGGGCCTGCGACCCCGCGGACCCGAACTGCTCGCCGAAGCCGTACCAGGACGCCCCGATCATGGTCACGCTGCGGGATGCGTTTGGGCGGCGCGGCTGCCTCGGCATCTGCTACGGTGCCAATTTCTACGACCCGACGATCGATGGGCAGCCGAACCCGCTGTACGGCCACCAGTACCCCGAGTGGCTGGACATCGACGTGGACATCGAGGATTACCTCGCGCTGCACCCCGGCGTGGGTACCGACCTGTCCGACTACGGGTTTGACCTGAGCATGGTCACGCGCATCGAGTTCCACGGCACGGATTGGGGCGGAGCCGGGTTCGACGAGTTCAACATCAAGAACTTGTGGATCGGCCCGGTCGCACCGCCGTACTGCCTTGGCGACCTCAACTGCGACGGACAAGTCAGCTTCGGCGACATCAACCCGTTCGTGCTGTACCTGTCGAACTACGCGGCCTGGCAGACCACGTACGCCGGCTGCAACCCGAAGAATGGCGACATCAACGATGACGGCGCGTATCCGGGCTTCGGCGACATCAACCCGTTTGTCACGCTGCTGAGCACGAGCTCGCTGCCGATCGACTGCCCGTAGTAGTCGCGCGCCAGGCGCGCGGGCGTTGATTCAGCCGGGCCGGCCGGAACCGTGCGTCACCGGTCGGTCCGGCGTTTGTTTTCGGCCGTGCGCGCGGACACGCGCCATCTGAATTGGACCGATAACTGCGGCCCCCGCGGACCGAGCCGGGCGCGTGCGCCGTCCGAGCACAGCACTGGACCAAACCGGGAAATGCGCTTCCTGACGAGCGCCAGCGTGGTACAATGAAGTTCGGGGGACGGTGCGCTGCGGATGGGCGCGACGACGCCTACCGAGTCGGCAGAAGTAGCGGATCATGTTCCTGTTAGCGTGCTCTTCTTTATGTGGAGGTCAAAGATGACTATGACGAAGTACCTAGTGGCAGGTATGGTGGCCGCGCTGGGCCTGGCGGGACTGGCCAGCGCCGACACGGTGCTGGTGAACATCCCGCTGAATCAGCAAATCAACATCGGCAACGGCGATGCGATCTACGTCCCGGCGGGCCTGAACGGTTCGCTCTCGTTCCTGCCGGCCACGCCGCCCGGCGAGCCGGATGGCTGGGTGCGGAACAACTTCCTGGCCGGCTGGTACTACGGCCCGTACGTCAGTTTTCAGCGCGCCGGCTACGGCGACCTGAATTGCGCGAATGCCAAGCTGGAAGTGGACCTGCGCTACTACAAGGTGAGCGGCAACTACGCCGACGCGCCGATCTTTGTGCGCATTTACACCGCGGACTCGGCCGGCAATTACGTCGGCTATCGCGATTACAGCATCGTCTATGCTGTCCAGCCCCCATGGAACAACCCGCCGTATCCAACGTGGACGCACGTGACCGTCTGGCTGAACAACCCCGCGCTGAACCCGTACACCGAGGGCGGCACGTTCAGCATCGGCACGGTCAGCTACATGCGCTTCTACGGGACCGACTGGAGCGGCCAGGAAGGCGACTTCATCGACGCGAAGAAGCTGGTCATCACCGACGTGCCGCCGCAGGTCAATGCGAACGCTGGCCCCGACCAGACTTTCCCGACGGCGGCCTGCTCGACGCAGGTCACGCTCGACGGCAGCGGCAGCACCGGGCCGATCGTGCGTTACGTGTGGAAGCGCGCCTCGGTCACGCTGGCCGACGTCACCACCCCAACGACGACGATCGGGCTGGCGTCCGGGACGCACACGCTGACGCTGTTCGTGTACGACGCCGCGAACAACGTGGACAGTGACGACATGGTCGTCACGATCCCGCCGTTCCCGCCCACCGGCCTACCGGTCGACCTGCCGATGGACCAGCAGCTCAACCACGCGATCACGGGCGGGCCGATCGACCAGACCGGTGGTCCCATCGCGTTCCTCACTGAAGGCGAAGAGGGCTTCACGCGGCGGTATTTCACGACGCGCGACAACGGTATGGACTGGTACTACTACGGCCCGTACGTCAACTTCATCGAGTCCTGCAACGGCCCGGTGGACATCACGGCGCCGAATACGTTCCTGCAGTTCAGGGCCCGGCTCTACAAGGTCGGCGGCTATGACGACGCGCCGATCTTCGTCCGCTTGCGTGACACGGGCGGGCGCCTGGCGAGCTTCGGCCTGCTGTATCAAACGGCGCCCTGGTTCCCGGAACCGGCCACACCGTACCCTGCCTGGACGCGCATCACGACGGACATGACGTTCGAGAGTGTGGCGCCAGACTTCGACTATGCGAACGTGGTGCAAGTCGAGTTCTGGGGCACGGATTGGGGCGGAACCGGCGCCGACTACGTGGACATCCAGGACCTGTTCCTGGGCGTGCTGACGCCGCCGACCGCGAACGCCGGCCCCGACCAGACGTTCCCGGGCAGCGGGTGTGCGCCCAGTGCCTCGGTCACGCTGAATGGCAGCGGGAGCTTGCCCGGCACGGCCCCGATCGTACGGTACGTCTGGACGTACAACGGCGAAGTTTTGTATGACGGCCCGAACCCGACGAAGGTGACGACGCTGAGTGGGGCGGGTGCCCACTACGTGTTCCTGAAGGTCTACGACGACCGCGGACTGTATTCGAGCGACATCGTCAAGATCACGATCGGGACGGCCCTGCCGCTGCCGATCGATGTGCCCATGGACGTGCAGATCGACAACGGCCTGGGCAACGCGATCTACACGCCCGCCTCTACGGACCCGCTCGATCCCGATGGCGAGGTGGTGGAGGTCTATGTCGGCGAGGACATCTACGGCGCACCGACCGACTACACGACCGGCTACATGCTGCTCGGCGGCGACTGGTACCACGGCCCGTGGTTCCGACTCATCCAGGGCTGCTACGGAACGGTGGACCTCTCGGGCGCGAACATGCACCTGAAGTTCGACGGCCGCTACTTCCAGGATGCGAGCAACTGGGCCTGCGACCCCGCCGACCCGAACTGCTCGCCGAAGCCGTACCAGGATGCCCCGATCATGGTCACGCTGCGCGACGTCGCCGGGAAGCGCGGCTGCCTCGGCATCTGCTATGGCGCCAATTTCTATGACCCGACGATCGACGGCCAGCCGAACCCGCTCTACGGCCACCAGTATCCCGAGTGGCTGACCGTGGACGTCAACATCCAGGATTACCTCGCCACGCACCCCGGCGTCGGGGCCGACCTGTCGGATCCCGGCTTCGACCTGAGCAAGGTCATCCGGATCGAGTTCCACGGGACCGACTGGGGCGGAACCGGCTGGGACGAGATCAACATCAAGAACCTCTGGGTCGGGCCGGTGGCGCCGGATTACTGCCTCGGAGACCTGGACTGCAACGGGCAGGTCAGCTTCGGCGACATCAACCCGTTCGTGCTGTACCTGTCGAACTACGCGGTCTGGCAGACCACGTACGCCGGCTGCAACCCGAAGAATGGCGACATCAACGATGACGGCGTGTATCCGGGCTTCGGCGACATCAACCCGTTTGTCACGCTGCTGAGCACGAGCTCGCTGCCGATCATGTGCCCGTAGTGGCAGCGCCTTGAGCGCGTAAGCGTGATTCCAACCAGGCCGGCCGGTGTCTAACGGCACCGGCCGGCCTGACCGCAACTGGACAGCGGCACTGTGAGCGGCGCGCTCCCGGCGGCACAGTCCGATATTCCGCTTTGGCCGCCCGCTGCCTGCACCCGGGTTGATTTCCACACGTGAAACCGCGAGACTTGGATTAGTGGTGGGGCTCACAGCCGTCGCACGGCCGGGCGCGCTGTTGGCACTCGGTCAGAGCCGGCGATCGGCACTGAAAGGAGTTCGCATGTCGTCGTTGCGCCGTCTCGGCCTAGGTCTGGTCGCGCTGGGGGCAATCCACGCCGCGCCTGCCCAGGACCTGGTGCCGCAGTATCCCCGCACACTGATGATCGCCTATGACCCCATTATCGAAAGCGAGGGGGCGGGGCGGTTGCATCTGGTCTGCGGCTGGAACGATCCGAAGCTGCAGAGCGACGCCTATTCGAACGATCTGCAGACGTCCAGCTACGGGCTGATGAACTACCGCCGGATGCAGACGATCATGGCGGACGAGTTCCCGATCCACACGGACGGGTTCCGCTACACCGACGAAGGCTACATGGCCTGCTACTACACCTGGTCGGGCTGGCACACGACGGGCAACGACTACAAGGCGACGTGCCGCGACTTCGACCTGGCGCGGAAGGTCGACGCCGGCATGATCGACGAAGTCCTCATCCAGGCGTTCCCGTACACCGGGTACTGGGAATCCACGATGTGCGGCCGCGGCGGCTACTGGTGCAATTCGAGCCCGCAGGTGCGGATCGCCAGCTCGAAGATCTTCATCATGATGGGCTTCAACTTCGAGCGTGGGGTCGGCGAGATGCTCGAAGACTACGGCCACCGCGCGGAGTCGATCCTGTCGCGCACCTACGGCTACGGCACGAACACGTGGACGATCTTCACGCGCTACGACCTCATCTATCCCGGCGAGGCCGCGTGCGGCAACGTGCACTTCGCGCCCAACAGCACGGCCGACTACCAGTGGGGCAACCCGACGTTTGTCTGGAGCACGTGCCAGGACTGGCTCGATAACTTCCCGAACCTGACGGGCGCGAAAGTGTGGGTCAACTGCCAGGAATGGGGCAACGGCGACATGCGCGCCCACCACAACTGGTGGTTCGCGCACATGCCGCACGTCGCGGGCAGCCTGACCGAGTACAATCTGACGCGCTTGAACAACTGGTGGGAGTACATGCAGGACTTCAACTCCCACACGGAAAGCGGCGGCGACTTCCCGCAGAGCGAAGAGCCGCCGCCGGCGCCGCCCACGCGGACCGCGCAGCGTGTGTACACCGACAATGACCGCGACGACTGGTGCCCGCAGGTCAGCGCCGGTGGGTGGCTTGTCTGGCAGGGCTGGGACGGCACCGACTACGAGATCTACGTGCGCCGCCTCGACGGGACCAACCCGGTCCGGCTCACCTGGAACAGCTTCGACGACGAGGCCCCGCAGATCAACGCCGACGGCCGCGTGGTCTGGCAGACCCATGATGGCCAGGATTACGAGATTTACAGTGCGGAGGCGGACGGCACCAACCTGGTCCGGATCACGAACAACACGTTCAACGACTGGCATCCGCAGATCAACAACGCGGGGCAGATCGTCTGGCAGTCGTTTGATGGCGAGGACTACGAGATCTACAGCGCCAACGCGGACGGCACCAACGTGGTGCAGATCACGAACAACGCGGCCACATCGGGCAAGCCGCGCGAGGACGTCTGGCCGCAGATCAACAGCGCGAGCCCGGCCCGCGTGGTGTGGTTTGGCTGGAGCGGCAGCAACTGGGAGATCTACAGCGCCTACGTCGACGGCACCAACCTGGTCAACGTATCCAACAGCTCGCGGGAGGACGAATACCCGCAACTGAACGACGCTGGCCGCGTCGTGTGGCAGTCGTACCACGACAACACGAACGTCGAGATCTACTCGGCGCCCGCGACGGGTGGGACCCCCGTGCGTTTGTCCAGCAATTCCACCGAAGACTGGTGGCCGCAGATCAATAATGCCACGCCGGCGCGCGTGGTGTGGATGTCGCGCCAGGGCAACGACTGGGAGATCTACACGCGGGCCGCGGACGCGAGCGATACTGCCCAGGCCGTCACCAACAACGACATCCATGACCAGTACCCGCGCATCGACGACAGCGGCCGCATTGCCTGGCAGGGCTTTGACGGCCACGACTGGGAAATCTACACGCGCGTCGGCACGACGATCTTCCAGGTCACGAACAACAACTACCACGATCGCTGGCCAGCCCTGGGTTCAACCGATGTAGTCGCGTGGCATGCCGAGAGCACCCCGGGCCCGAACGGCCCCACGAGCGAAATCTGGGCCGCGGGCGACGGCACCCTGGACACGACGCCCCCCCTGCTGGCCTCCGCGCAGCCGCGCGGCACCGACCAGGTCCGCGTGGTGTTCTCCGAGCCCGTGACGGCCTTGTCGGCCGAGAACGCGGCCAACTACGCGCTTGCACCCAGCGTCGCCGTGACCGGCGCCAGCCTGTCCCCCGATGAAGCCACGCTGATTCTCACAACCGCGGGCTTCACGTCCGGCGTCACCTATACGCTCACGGTCAATAACGTCGAAGATATCGCCGGCAACCCGATCGCCGCGAACTCGCAGGCCACGTTCGCCTACAGTCCGCAGACGCGCGTGGCCGACGGGCTCGTCGTGCTGTACGACTTCGAGGAAGGCACCGGCGCCGTTGTGCACGACGTCGGGGGCTACGGGACGCCACTCGATCTGAACATCGGCGACGCCGGCGCGGTGACATGGACGCCCGGCGGACTGTCGCTCGACCTGCCCGTGCTGATTTCGTCCCCCGGCTACGCGACCAAGGTCCGCAGCGCGTGCCAGGCCACGAACGAGGTCACGCTCGAAGGCTGGGTCATGACGGCCGACCCGCTGCAGTACGGACCCGCCACCATACTGACGATGTCGTCCGGGTACGCCCGCAACTTCGGCCTGGCCCAGGGTCTGGCCGAGCCGGACAGCGGCACGCTCTATCAGGCTCGGGTCCGCACGTCGGCCTCCTCCAGTGGCGGGGCACCGTTCAATACGCCGGCGAACATCGCGCGGCGGGCACTGCAGCACCTGCTCTTTACGCGCGCCGCCTCGGGCGCCGTGGAGTTCTACATCGACGGCGCACCGCAGGTCACGGGAAGCATCGACGGCAGTTTCTCGACGTGGTCGACCAGCTACCGGCTGGTCGTCGGCAACGAGGCCACCTCGGCGCAGCCGTGGCTGGGTGAGCTGCAATTGCTGGCCATCTACAACCGGGCCCTGACCGCGAGCGAGGTTGCGCAGAACTACCTGGCGGGTCCCGAGACCGCCCCCGACCTGCTGGCCGGGGACGTGAACTGCGACGGGGCCGTCAACTTCGGCGATATCAACGCGTTCGTTCTGCTTCTGAGCAACCCGGACACGTGGCAGGCGCTGTACCCCGACTGCCCGGCGCTGAATGGCGACATCAATGGCGACGGTGCCGTCAACTTCGGCGACATCAACCCGTTCGTGATGCTCTTGAGCGGCAGCTAGTGAGCCGCCTCATTGAAAGCGGCTCATGAGAGGGGTGGTACGGGCGTCCCGCCCGTCGTAAGAATGGGCAAGGTGCCCGTACCACCCACGTTGGAGTAATTCTGAGGCTCTATCCTGGTGGCGGGAGTCGCGCGCGGCGCGCTGCCGGCCAGACGGCCTACTCCGGGTACATCGCGACCTTGGCCTTCTCGAACGTCGCGCCGGGCGGCGGGAGCTTCTTTACGGCCTCGTCGTAGTTCACGATGTATTCCCACCAATTGTTGCAGAAGCCGTCGGTGACGCCCGGCGCGTGCGGCAGGTGCTTCATCCACCACATGTGATGCTCCGTCCCACCCGGCCCCCAGCCGCCGGTTTTCGCATTCAGCAGTTTCTTCTGCCGCGGCAGAGTCGGGTAGGTGAGCCAGTCGTCGCAGTACGTCCAGACTTCCTTCGCGTTGTTCCAGTCATAGTCGCCGGTCGAGTTCGGCGCGCAGTGCACGCTGCCGACCTCGGCCTCCCCCGGCAAGTCGCGGTCGATGCGCGTGAACCGCACCCACGCATTGTCCGGATTCTTCTTCTGGTCCCAGACGCCCCTGCCCACCGTCAGCGACAGGACGCTCTCGATGCGGTGGCAGTAGCTCTCCAGCATGCAGTCCTCATCGCGCTCGTAGTTCCAGCCCATGATCCAGATGGTCTTGCCGACGTCGGGCATGTCGTAGGGGCGGTAGAACCACGGGTTGTCCGTCTGGTACGGGATCTTGTCGCCGGGGATCTTCCAGTGCAGCTCGTCCCAGGCCATGTACGGCGCGCCCCACAGCCAGATCTCGTCGACGTTTTTCGCCTTGATCTTCGCCGGCAGGTCGAACTTCTCGTAGAGCCACTTGAAGCTCGTCATGCCCGGGTTGGCCTTGTCGCGGTCCTTCTCCCAGACTTCGAGAAACTGCTCTTCGGTGTAGGTGAAGCCGTCGCGGAAGGTCGTGAAGCCGTCGTACTCGATCTTCTCGACAACCTGGTAATCCACGTAGCCGTAGCTCGCGGCGCGCGCATCCTTAACCATCTGCTCCGTCAGCTTCCAGGGATCGTTCCACTTCATGACCTCGTGCAGCTTCTTGTTCCCGCGCGTCTTCAGGACCGGGTCGAAGCTGATCACGATCACGTTGATCGTCTTGCGCCCCACGCCCGCCGCCGGCGTCGGCGCGGACGTGACCTGCTGCGCACCGGCGAACACGACTGCCGCCCACAAGGTAACCACGCTCAGAATGCCACGCATCGTTGTGCTCCTCTTGCTGCTGGTGTAAAGCCTCAGTATTACTCCAACATGGGTGGTACGGGCATCCGGCCCGTTCTTATGACGGGCGGGACGCCCGTATCAACCCCGGCATGTCACTTTGAAAGAGACAGCACACTCGTCAGGCCTTCCCTGGTTCCGGCTCACACATCCAGAATGACGCCGCCGCAGCGCGGCAGGTCGATACACCGGCCCTGGCCCGCCACCTCGAGCCGGGCCGTCTGCGCCGCGCCGGGGTTCAGGACGATGATCTGGTCGCCGCGCCGCGTGGCGTGAACCCCGGGCGTCAGCGACAGCACCGGTATCTCGCGGCCGAAGTGCCGGTGGATCGCAAGAATGGCCGCCCGGCTCGGGGCACAGCCCAGCACCAGCACCCGGCCCTGGCCACGCTGCTCGATGTACCCGGTCGTGTACGTGCGGTCCGTCGCCTGGTCCCACATCCGGCGCTGGTCATCATCCGCCGGCACGGGCAATTGTCGCGCCGTGATCGGCGTCCCCGGCGTGCGCCGATAGCTGAAGACCGGACCGTGGCTGACGAAGCCGAGCGAGGTCTCCAGGTGCGCCGCACCCGGATGACTGGTGCCGTCGGGCCGCACGCACCCCTCGATCAGTCGCTGGAACAGCACCAGTGTGCCGCCGGATTCCACGTATCGCCATAGCCGCTCCGGCTGCGCGATCCGTCCCGCAACGAATAGCAGCGGCGGCGGAGCGAAATCGCGATCCACGTCGACGAAGTCGTATTCCAGGCCCATCTCGTGCAGGACGGCGAACAGCGGGTCGTCGGCGTCGCACTTGCGGATCTGGGCCACCTGGTGGTAGTGCCAGGACCAGGTGACCGCGCAGGAGGTCGCGGGCGGCGGAGCATGCCGCAGCTTCTCAAACCATCCGACGGCGGTGCGAAACGCGTCGCCCAGCTCGGGGCGTTCCACGCCGCGCGCATTGATGGGCGCCCCGTGCCAGTTGTCGCGATCGGCCAGCATGTACCAGTTCCAGCCCTGCACGCCGCTGGCCAGCGCCGTCAGGGCCGTCAAGCGGTAATGATCCGGCGTGTACTCGCGGTCGGGCATGCCGTGCCAGATGCCGCTGCCAAACTCGGCGATGTACGGGTGCGGCGTCACGGCGCGCAGCAGGCGCAGGCGCTCGCGGAAGTAGCGGAAGTCGTTGCGGCATTCGTTCGAGGGATACGGATCGATGCCGTAGAAATCGGCCAGCTCGGCGAAGTCGCGCCAGTGCTGCGCATCCACCCCCGGCCACGTGTTCAGCAGGATCGGCGTGTCGCCCACATGGCGGCGATACTCGGCCACGACCCAGCGTGCGTAGTTCGTCGCCAAGTCGTAGCGGTACTGGCAACCGTCGCGCAGCCGCTGATCCTCGACAAAGGGCACGAGCGTCGGGATCGGCTCGGTGAAGTCGCGGTACTGCGTGCCCCACGCCGCGTTGACCTGCTCGATGGAGCCATACCGCTGCCGCAGCCACTCGGCGAAACCCTGGTCCTCGCCATAGAAGTGCGGGAACGGGTCGATCTCGTTGTCCGCCTGCACGGCAATGACCAGCCGCCCCAAGTGCGGCCGCAGTTCCGCGAGCGCCGCCGCGATCCAGTGGCTCGCCTTGCGGCGGAATTCCGGATGATGTTTGGGATACGGCACGGCGTGATCGGGGATGCCCAGGTTGCGCCACTCGGCATAGCAGTACGGACCCGGGCGGGCCAACACGCGCAGGCCGCGTGACTCAACCTCCTTCAGGAATGCATGCAGTTGCGTGAAGTCGTACTCGCCCTCGCGGACCTCGTGATAGTCCCAGATGACATAGCAGGCGAGCACCCGCGCACCCAGCCCGCGCGCCGCATCGAGGACGGCACCCCAGTAGCGCGGCTCCATGCGCCCATAGTGCACCTCCCCGCCGATCATGTCATAGCGCTCGAACAGGTCCATCACTGGATTCTCGCCCGATTACCGCGCGGTGACGGCGTACCTACTTCGTTGCCGGCTCGATGGTGAACAGCAGCGTCTGGCTGGCACGCTCGCGGAATTGCTCGACGACGAACTCGACGTCGCGCGCCGCGTCAAGGTGCAGCGGCGCCGTCACCCGCCGCGCCCCACTGTTCTTCCACTCCTCCATGATCGGGCGACCGTCCGCGAGCAGCCGCACGCCGCCGTTGGCATAGAGCGCGACCGTCCAGTCCCCGGCTGGCACCGCCAGCCGCGTCCGCGCGATCAGACCGGCGGGTCGGCGCGGGCGACTGCCCCGCAGGTCTTCCGTCGACGGGTTGCCCGGCAGCCCGAACTCGAGCGGATCGGGTCCGTGCGTCAGCGCCAGGCCGGCGAGAGTGCGAGTCTGCGCCTGCGCCCCCTCAGCCTCCTTCCGCCACGCCTCCAGTTCCGTTTCCGGTTTCTGCGTCCACGGGAACTCGCTGACCTGCCACTCGGTGACGACCAGTGTGCCCCGCACCTGCTCACGGAACTCGCCGGCCCGCACCGTCAGCGTATACGGATGCACGCCCGGCGCGTCGGCTCTCACCGCATACGCTTCGCCCGGATCAGGCCCGACCGGCGGTTCGGCCGCCGCACCAATCACGCCCGCCCCGTCCAGCGCGTACTCCGGCTTGGTGCTCGTGCGATAGACGCCCCAGGTCTGCGTCGGCCCCGTGATCGCGAGTCGCCGCACGAGCGGCGAAGCGTGGTCCCACGGCCCCCACTCCGTCATGATGATGTTTTCGCGGCCGCGGAGTGCCGCGCGCGCACCGACCGGTCGCGTATCCCCGAACACCGGGTATTCCGGCACCGGCGTTGGCGGCACGGTGACGGCCTCGTCGCGGATCACCTGCGTCTGCGGGTCGAGTACCGCCTCCCAGCGTTCCCCCTCGGACCGGTTGCGCGCCAACGTGACCTTGCCCGGCCCGCGGAAGTGCAGCCCGACGGTGTTGCCCGCGAACACATTCTCGGCGATGAGGTTCCCCTCCCAGTCCTTGATGTTCGCGGCCGCCCAACCCTTGAACGCGTCGAGCTTGCCCCACCACAGGTGCACCCCGCATTCGTTCCGGTCAAACTTGTTCCGCACGATCGTGTTCATGCGCCCGCTGTCGATGTTCACGCCGCCCCGCTCCAGCCCGTAGCCCATCCCGCCGTTCGCGGCGACCTCGTTGTCGGCCACCAGCGACTCCTGAGAGTATCCGAGCCAGAGCCCGCAGATCGCGTTGCCCACCAGGCGGTTCGCGGAGTAACGGTTGCCGAACGAGAACGTCATCTCGATGCCGTGTGCGGCGGCGTATGAGCAGTCATTCCGCACAAACAGGTTTCGGTCGCAGCCCACGTGCACCAGCGGTGTCTCGCCCGCCGGCGCTTCGCCGAGGGCCTCCTTGCCGGCGAACCCGAAGATGCCGTCGCCGCCGTGGGTCGCCGAGTTCTCGGCAAAGACGTTGTCGCTGCACTGCTCGAAAACCAGGATGCCGGCCGAGTCCTGGCCGCGGTTGTAGACCATGTGGCTGTAGCCGCGCATGCAGAAGTCGCAGGCGTTGCGGGTGATGACGTTATGCCCGGAGCGCCACAGGGCGATGCCCCAACCCGAGTTGAATGAGAAGTCGTTGTCGTAGATCTTCGCCTCGTTGACGCGGTCGAGGCACAGCCCGCTCTGGCCGTGCCACACGCGGCAGCGCCGGACCGTCACGTCCCGCGCGTCTTCGACGTAGAGCGCGGTCGCGTAATTCGTCATCCACTGGTTCTGGTCGTTCTCGTGCGGGAACATCCAGTCGCTGCCGTCCTCAACCTGCGGGTCAGACTCCAGGCGCGCACGGCGATTGTCCGACGCGTCGAGGTCCTCCAGCGTGAGCCCGTCGGCGCCGGTCGCCCACACCGCGCAGCGGTACCCGTTGACGGCTCCGCCGCGCAGCGTCACGTTCTTCTGACCCGCCACGCGGATCGCGTAGCCTTCGTACGTCTCCGGGGCCGCGTCGGTCGGGGCCCCGCGCAGCATCCCGGTCAGCTCCACGACGATACCGGATGCCACGATCTGGATTACCCCGTCGCCATTCGCGTCCCGCAGCACCGTGTCGCGCGGGAGCTCGATCCGGCAGGAGCGCTCAATCCGCGTGTCATCGGCCGTCAGCGCGACGACCGGAAGCTGGGGCGGCTGGGCGCAGGCGGCGATCGCGATCAATGTCAGCATGTTCATGGTACACCACGGGTGTGAAGGACGCCTCGAATCGCAGGCTGCCATTCTACGACCGGCGTTCGTTTGCTCGCAAGGGCCCGCGACGCGCGCCGCCCCGTCGCCAGCGCGTTGCCCGGCCGTTATACTCCGCGACGTGTGCCCGGCGCCGCGCCGTGACGACCCGCGCCCGGCCGCGCGGTTGACCTATGCGCGTTTTTGTCGTTGCCACGCTTTTCTCCGCGGTGGTGCTGCTCGCGATCCTGTCGCGCGCTGTCGTCGGGCGCGCCGCAGGCTCAGCGCGGATCGTGCTGCGCGTGTCCAACTGGGGCAGCCCGGCAGTCGAATCGGGCTTCATGACGCTGGAACGCGAAATCCGCGAAGAGTTCGAACAGATGCATCCCGGCGTCCGCGTGCAATTCGAGCAGATTCCCGGGTTCGGCCAGTACGCCCCCAAGCTGCTGATGATGCATGTCAGCGGCAGTGTCCCCGACGTGATCGCCCTCGACGCTTCGTCGGCGGCCGTGTTCATCGACAACGGCGTGGTCCGCGACCTGGCGCCGCTGGTCGCCGAAGACCCAGAATTCCGTCTGGCCGACTACTTCGAACGGGTCGTGCAGATCTTCCGTCGGGACCAGCGGGTCTACTCCATCCCGCTCGATTTCACGCCCATGATGATGTACTACAACCGGCGCCTGTTCGACGCGGCCGGCGTGCCCTATCCGCAGCGCGGCTGGACCTGGGACGAGTTCCTGCATGCGGCCCAGCGTCTGACCATCCCCGCCGACCAGCCGGGGGCACCTCCCCGCCAGTACGGCATGTACTTCATGAACGTCATGCCGTTCTGGGTCCCGTGGTTGTGGACCAACGGCGGCGACGTGCTGGACCCGACCGGCCGCCAGGCCACCGGCAACTTCGACGGCCCGCGCTCGGTCGCGGCCATGCAGTTCCTGACCGATCTCATGCTCACGCACCATGTCGCCCCGACCATCGACGAAGGCAAGGCCGCCGGCGTAGACCTGTTCCGCTCTGGCCGCGCCGCCATGGACGTCAAAGGCCACTGGATGATGATCGACTACCAAGCCGAGGGGCTCGACTTCGGCGTGGTGGACCTACCCACGAACACCGGCCAACCGACCACGGTGATCTACGCGAGCGGCCTCTCGATCATGACCAAGTCGCCTCACGCCGACCTCGCCTGGGAGTACATCAAGTACATGACCAGCCGCGAAGTGCAGGTGCGGCGCGTGTCCTCCGGGCTGGCCATTTCGGGCAACCGGCAGGCGGCGGCGCACTACGCCGGGACGCCCGTGGAGGACGCGTTCATCGCCGCCGTGGAGTACGCCCGGGCGCCGTGGGGCGCGACGGTCGAGCGCTACCCCGTGGTCGAGGCGTTGGGGGAAGAGATGATGGAAGACCTGCTCCGCTCGCGCGCCGCGCTCGGCGTCCAGACGGAGCTGCACCGTGCCGCCCAGCTCATCGATGCGGCCCTGGCGGAGCCGTGATGGACCACCAGCGCACCAACTGGCGCGGCTACGTCTTCATCGCTCCGGCGACGATCTACCTGACCGTCTTCGCGTTCGTGCCCATGCTCCTGGCCGCGTGGATGTCGCTGCATCGCTGGCACCTGCTCAAGACTGAGCACCCGTTCGTCGGCTTCGCGAACTACGTCGCCCTGGCCCAGGACCCGTTCTTCCGCAACACCATCGCCAACACCGTGCTGTACGCCGCGTTCGCCGTGCCGCTCGGGGTGATCACGTCGCTGGCGGTCGCGCTGCTCGTGACGCGGCAGCTCCGCGGGGTCGGAATCTTCCGCACGCTGTACTACATCCCGGCGGTCAGCTCGCAGGTCGCGCTCTCGATGGTGTGGATCTGGATTCTGTTGCCCGGCGAGCAGGGCCTGGTGAATTTCTGCCTCGACCGGCTCAACGCCTGGCTGGGGACCGGCATTCCGACCGACACCAACTTTCTGGGCCGGCCAGGCTGGGCGATGGCGGCGCTGGTCGCGATGAGCCTGTGGGTCGGCCTCGGGCCACGCATGGTCATCTTCCTGGCCGGCCTCCACGCGATCCCCGAGCCGCTGTACGAGGCGGCGGCCCTCGACGGCTGCAACGCCCGCCAGCGCTTCTGGTACATCACGCTCCCGCAACTCGCGCCGACCACGCTGTTCGTCATCGTCACGACAACCATCGCGTCGTTTCAGCTTTTCACACCCGTTTACATGATGACCAAGGGCGGCCCACGCCGCACGACGGACGTGGTCCTGTACCACATCTTCAACGAGGCGTGGCAGAAATTCGAGGTCGGGATGGCCAGCGCGCAGTCCTACGTCCTTTTCGCCATCATCCTGCTCGCCGCCACTTTCCAGCTCTGGATCATGCGGCGCGGCCTGCGCGAGGAGACGCTGCAATGAAGCGCACGCTCCTCGCCGCGATCCAATACCTGCTCCTCGCCGCGATCGCGGTCAGCACCATCACGCCCTTCGTCTGGATGTTCTTCACCTCGCTGCATCCGCCGCAGGCCCAGATCCCGACCATGGCCACGCTGTTCTGCCCGGACGGCTGGCACTTTGAGAACTACACTTACGTGCTCACGTTCGCCGAGCTGCCGGTCTGGCGCTTCGCGGTCAACAGCTTCCTCGTCACCGCCGGCGTGGTGCTGTTTCAGCTCACGCTCTGCGCGCTGGCCGCCTACGGGTTCGCCCGGCTGCACTTCCGCGGACGCGACACGCTCTTCTTCGTCTTCCTGCTCACGATGATGATCCCGGCCCAGGTGCTGATCGTGCCGCTGTTCACGCTCGTGCAGCGCATGGGCCTGCTCGACACCTACGCCGGCCTAATCATCCCCTACCCCTATCTCAGCACGGCGTTCGGCACGTTCCTGCTGCGGCAGTATTTCATCGGCATCCCCCGCGCGCTCGACGACGCCGCCCGCCTCGACGGCTGCGGCGACTGGCGCATCCTCTGGTACGTGATCCTGCCCTCGGCCAAGCCGGCCCTCGCGACGCTGGCCGCCTTCGCCTTCATCTGGACCTGGTGCGACTTCTACTGGCCCCTGCTGGCGACGAGCACGACCACCATGCGGACGCTCGAAGTGGGACTCTCGGTCTTCAGCGACGCCTACGGCGGCACGCGCTGGCCGCTCCAGATGGCCGCCGCGGTGATCGTCCTGGTGCCGGTGCTGGCCGTGTTCCTGGCGATGCAGCGGTTCTTCATCCGCGGTGCCGTGGTGAGCGGGCTCAAAGGTTAACGACCGGCGTTCCGAGCACTTCCCGCACGCGTTCCAGCAGGACCCGCGGCGCAAACGGCTTCGGCAGCATGTGCTCCCAGGGCCGCGCTGCCCGCCCCGTGTCCGCCATGTCCCCCAGGTACCCGGACACGAGCAGGCAGCGCAGACCGGGGTGGGTATCGTGCAGCCGCGTCGCCAACTCGCGCCCGTTCATGCCGGGCATGATCATGTCGGTGACCAGCAGGCTGATGGCGTCGGCGCTCTGACGCGCCAGCTCCAGCGCGGCGCTGCCGTTCGGAGCCTCGAGTACCTTGTATCCCGCGCCGGTCAGAACCCGGCACATGACCTGGCGCACACTGGCCTCGTCCTCGCAGACCAGGACGACCTCCGTACCGCGCGCGGGACGGCGCCCCGCGTCCGTCACCTCCAGCCGCTGCGACTCCATCCCGCCCTCGTGCAGCGGCAGCGTCACGCAGAACGTCGCTCCCTGCCCCGGCGCGCTCTTCACGCTGACTTGCCCACCCGACTGCTGCACCACGCCGTAAACCGTGGACAGCCCAAGCCCGGTCCCCGCCCCCGGCGCCTTCGTGGTGAAAAACGGCTCGAACGCCCGCTGCAGCGTGTGCGGATCCATGCCCACCCCGTTGTCAGACACCGTCAGTTGCGCGCAGCGCCCGGCATGCCCCGTGACCAGCGCCATCGTTCCAGCCGCATCCGGCGCGACCGGCGCGCAACTGAGCTCGATGCGCCCGCCACCGTGGATCGCATCGCGCGCGTTGACCACGAGGTTGATCACCACCTGCTCCATCTGGCCGCGGTCCGCGCACACCGGACAGGGACCGCCCGTGCAGCGCAGCGCCACTTCGATGTCCTCACGCACCAGCCGTCGCAGGAGCGGATGCATGTCCCGCACCAGCTGCTGCAGGTCGAAGACCGTCGGGTTGCTCGGCTGCTTCCGACTGAACGCCAACAGTTGCTTCGTCAGGTTCGCCGCCCGCCGCGCCGCGCCATCGACACGCCGCACCCACTCCGACCACTCGGCCGGCTGCTCGGGCGTCGCGATCTCGAGCAGCAGTTCCGTCCCGCCCAAGATCACCGTCAACAGGTTGTTGAAATCGTGGGCGATGCCGCCGGCGAGATGGCCGAGCGCCTCCATGCGCTGGGCGTGGCGGAGCTGCTCCTCGACTGCCTGCCGGCGCAGCTCCGCCAGCTCGCGCTCGTGCATCTCCTGCTGCAATTGTTCGCGCTTCTCAATCAGCTCCCGGTAAAGCCGGTCATTCACGATCGAAATCGCAATGTGGTTCGCCACAATCTGCAGGTGGTTGAGTTCCGACTCGCTGAAACGGCGCACGCGCCGCGACGTGAAAATGCCCAGCACGCCGACGACGCTGTCTTCCACCAGCAGCGGCGCGCCGGCGTACGACCGGAACCGGAACTTCTGCTCGTCGTCGCGGGCCTGCGCGGCGAGGTCCGCCGTCGCTGACTCCGTCTCGACATCTTCCACCATGAATGGTTGACGTTCGTGAATCAGCACACGGGCAATGCCGACCTGCGCCGGCAATCGCGGGCTCAGTTGGCCCGTCGGCACCCCCGTGGCCGCCAGCAGGACCAGCTCCTGTCCTTCCAGCGTCCGCACGACGCACGCATCCACGCCGTACGCCGCCCGCACTTTTTCCAGCAGCCCGTGGACCTGGGCGGGCAACGGACCGGCACCGACCACGGGGTTGGTGATCTTGGCGATGAGCGTCAGCCGCTCGAGGGCATGCTCGTAGTCCTCGCCCGTCCGCGGCGTTTGCGGGCGTTCCGGCCCGCGCCCCTGCGTCCCGGCCGGTCGGTGCGCCGCTTCGTCCTCTGGCGCTGCGCCACCGGCGCACATCGGTCTGGATTGTTCGTCCGATCCCATTCAGCCCACGTCACCGCTGCGGCGCGAAGCCAACTCTGTCAGCCTGTCCAGTCGATGTACCCTCGTTACACAGACGTCAATCTGGCCGGACGGGCCCGTGTTCGTCCGCTCCCCAGTGAGCCTCATTCTACCAATTGGCCCGCTGATTACCACTGAAAATGTCTGTGCGCCACGTGCCAGACGTCGCCATTCCGGCCCAAACGCGGCACTCTCACGCATTCACAGCGCGGCGCCAACCACCCGCGCACCGCCGCTCGAACGCCGCCGGAGAGTCGATCGTGCGATCGCCCGGCGGGCGCCGATTTTGCGCTCCCGCAGTCCAGCTCACCCGCAGTCTTACGCCGGGCCCGCGCGCCATCGAACAACCGCTCTATGGCTCCGGTCTGCGGGCCGTCATCCGCTCGGCTGAAGTGCGCCTATCGCAATTCCGGCAAATCCTCGTACGGCTCGATGCGGCGCCGCAGCTTGCCGCCGCGATCGAGATACTCCGAGAGCGTCTCCAGTTCGGCCCGCACCGGCGTGCCGTCCAGCGTCGTGTCGCGCAGGTGACCCCAGGCCAGTAGCGGCAGCAAGATGCCGAAGCTGTACAGCGGGTCGCTCTCGGGCGTGTCGTCGCCGTCGGCGGTCTCCGCGTGGTAGTTCTCGTGCAGGTGGCCTTCGTCGAGCCACTCGGCCCGCATGGTCTCCAGGCAACCGCGCGCTAACGTAGCCGCCGCTTCCTCCTGCCGTGCCTCGCGCAGCGCCCAATGCACCAGCAGCGCCTGCGCCGGCCAGATCCGCCCGCGGACGTAATACTGCTCCGGATACGCGGGATCGTCGCGCGGCGAGACCGGCAGCAAGTAGCGCCCGCCGAACCGCCGGGGATTCAGCAGGTGCCCGTCAATCGCGCGCCGCGTGTGCGCGACCGACATGTGCGGCAGCAGCAACGGATAGAAGCAGGTCGGGGCGGCACGCGTGTTCCACGTACCGTTCCAGTCGCGACTAAGCCAGAGCCCGATCTCGTCGCACCAGAGCTGCTGATCGACGAGACGGCCGACACGCTCGGCATACTCGCGGTAACGCGCCGCCTCGGCTCCTCGCCCGAGCAGCTCCGCCATCCGCGCCAGGCACGCCGCATCCGCCGCATTCAGCGCGCTCAGACCGATGTCGGTCTGCTCCTGCGTGCTGGCCTCGGCATTGAACCGCACGCCGTCCCACATCGGGTGGTTGTCCATGCCGGTTTCGTAGCGGCTGGCCCACAACGAGTGCGATTGCCATTGCGGATGGGCCGGCGCGGCTGGATGGCTGCCCCACTCCAGCAGACCATCGCCGTTGCCGTCGCGGTTGCGCCGCCACCACGCGTGGTAGCGACACAGCCCTTCGTAGTGCTCCTCGACCAGCGTCCGGTCCTTCGTGCGCTGGTACGTCTTCCAGATCCCCAAGCTCGCGACCGGCGGCATCGCACGGTCGTACGTGATCCCGAGCGGACTGGCGATTCCCGGAATCAGCCCGTACGGCGTCTGCACCGCCATCTGCGGACCGACGATCTGGCGCGCGAGCTCCAGGTCGTATTCCGCCGCCGCGGGGATCAGCAGGAACGTGTCCCAGTTGAACAGCACCCACTCGCCGTAGTTGCCGTGCACGCACCAGTCGCGGCTGCAAACCTGCACCGGCTCGCCGCGATCCGCGGCCCAGATCATGTTCCAGCCGATGCCGTACACGATCGCCGCGTACGCCCACCAGAATTCCGCCGGGACGTACGAGAAGCACGCCAGGTATTCACGCCGCGCCGCCGCGACACGGCCCGCGATGTCGCGCTCCTCGGCGGTGAGCGGCGTGTTCTCATCGCCCGGGCGGCGCTCGGACTCCGTGCGGATTTCCAGCCGGCGCCCGTCGTCGGGTAGGGCCTGAATGACGGCGACAAATGGCCGGCACAGCGGCGCCGTGATGGTCGACCCCACGCGATGCGCCGTCGGCGACGGCGACATGACGCGCCAGCCGCGCTCGCGCCCCTGGGCCAGCACCTCGTTCTCGCGCGTCACGACGCGTCCGGCGCCGGCGCGCTGGTAGAGCGTCTCCAGTTGAATCTGCAGGTCGCCCGCCGCCGCCGGTTCGAAGCACCGCACGAGCAAATAGGTCTGATCTCCGTCGCCGGCGACCTCGAACGACCAGCGCACGGCACCGCTGCGCAGCGTGACCTGGGCGTACCGGCCGCGAAAATCGTTCGGCCCGAGCCGGTCGAGCGCCGGCCAGCGAAACTCCGACTGGTACACGCGCGTGCGGCGGTTATACAGTGCCACGCGCACGAGCAGGTCCTCGGGCCCATTGAGCACGCCCGCGAGCGTGCTGCGTTCCCAGCAGCGCCAGGGATTACCGTCGAATTTGAACACCGGCCGCACCTCCGTCGTCGCGCCGCGGCACACCGCCGCCCAATAGGTCACCGACCGAACCCCATGAACACTCGCAGGGGATCACGCCCGCGGTGGAGACGTTTCCGCACCCGCGTGTTCAAGACCTGCCCGGTCAGCCCACCGTATGATAGCAGGCTGGCACGGCCGCGACCGGCCGGCAACTCGACCGCCGACGACGTTCAGGTTTGACCGCTTGGCTTTGGACCCGGGAACCCGACAGCAGGCCGATGCGTCCAGCAGCAAGGCCGGCGGGACCGGCGTGGCGGGAGGATGGCGATGTGCGCCCAATCTCGATGCATACGCGAAATCGTGGCTGCGATACTGGCTGCGGCCTTGGCCAGCGGATGTCTGGCGGTAGCTAGATGTCATGTGAGCGGGCCGCCGCGGCCGTGGGGCGCGTCGCCGGTCGTGAACGCGGCGTTGCCGAACGACGTGCCGCTCTACGACGACCGGGCCGCGGATGGGGATACGCGCGTGGTGGCGCGGTCTCGGGGGTGCGAAGAATTCTGGAAAAAGCGGCGGGGCGACTGGGAGTACACGTGGCTGGTGGCACGGTTCGACGTGCTCAAGGTCGAGCGGGGAAGCTGGCCGGACCCGACGCTGAGCTTCGTGTGCTGGGACGCGGGGCCGACCCTCGAGTCGGGAATCCTCCTGTACACGCGGCCATGGCCGTACCGCAAGGGCGTGACACTGGCGTTCGACCTGGACACGACGCAGCGCCCGGCGCGCGTGATCGGGCAGGTGGTGCGCCACGACCCGTTCGCGGCGCCGACCACGCAACCGGCGGCCCCATGACGCGGCAGTCGACGACGCGGGGAGCGAGTGTGCGGGTTGCAGGGGCGGAGCCTGCTGCCAACCAGCCCAAGGTCCGGACGGCGAACGTCACGAGGGCGGGTTGCATCGCATGCGTTACAATGCGGCATGACCCCGCCCGAATTGCATGAACGCTGCCTCGATTGTGGCTACATCCTTGATGGGCTCCCCGAGCTACGGTGCCCGGAATGCGGGCGGGCTTTCGATCCGGGTGATCCGACCACGTACGTGGTCAGGCCAAAGTGTGGGGTGCCGTATCTGGTTGCCGCGCTGGGGGCCGTGTGCGGCCTGTTGGCCGGGTGTAGTGCCGCGGCGTTCGTGCTGCGATATCTGTCGTGGTTTCTCAACTCAGAATTCGTAGTTGTCGGCGTCTGCTTGGTCTTCCTGCTTGTGATCGGCAGTATCTTGTCTGGCTCATGGACCGCCAGCAGGTGCATCAAAGCCCTCGATCTTCCACCCGCAGCGTTGTGCCATCGATCCTGCTGCAAAATTGCTCTGGGACTCGCCACTCCGTTCAAAGCACTCAATTTGCTTGTGTATCTGCCTCCTGAGGTCACGCTGGTTCTTGTCGTCCTGGTTGCGATCTGGCTGGTTCGCGTTCTCTCGTGCTGATGGCCGAGTTCATGTGGCGCGCTTGCTCCCGCAGGGGCTCCGTCTCCCGGGAGCGACTTGGCCCATCGTGCGACGTGCGATCAGGTTGCCGCCCGGGCCTGCAACGCCTGCAAGTCCGGGCCTTTCTATCGCTTACGAATGGAGCCGATGAGATTCGAACTC
>JAGNKU010000024.1 GCA_017999985.1 Phycisphaerae bacterium
GCACGACGATCTACGGTCGGATCACGATCGTGGACCAGCTTGGCAACCTGGCGACGGAGTACTATCCGTGCGCGAACGGCTGGAACCGCTGGAGAATCGTGTCCACGTGCGTGAACTAGTCTCGCGGGATCGCGTCGGGCCGGCCGGTATCGCCGGCGGCCTGCCGACCGCGTAACGGAAGCAGTTGCACCTCCCGGCACGTCGCACCCCCGTGCGGCGTGCCGGGTTCTTTGTGCCGGCGTCCGGCCGGGGGCGCGACTGTCCTGGCCGCCGCCCGGCACGTACGATGCGCACCGCCATGCCCGAGGTCGAACTCCAGCATTGCCCGGCTTGCGGATCCCCGCTGCGCCCCTGCACGGAACAGACCGTGTGTACAGTCTGCCAGTTCACCTACGACGCGTACACGCGTGTGTGGCGCTCCGCGGAGTCTTGGCGGCGGGTCGCGGCCAACTACGCCACGCTGGGCATTCTGGTCGGCTGCGCTGCGGCCATTCTCTACCGCCTTCACGTCGCCCACGCCCCCAACCCGATGCTTCCGCTCATCCTGGGCCTCGCCGCACCCGTCCTCGGCCTCGGCCTGCGCTGTCTCATCAGCGGCCGTATCACCGGACGCTTCGTCGCGCTCACGCCGCCCGGCATCCTCGTCGGTACGCGCCGCCGCCCGACGCTCCTCCCCTGGGCGGACTTCGACCAGCTCACGGACCAGCGCGGCGTGCCGAAGCTGCGGCTGCATGCATCCGAGACGCTTGTGCCGCTGGAAGACATTTTCGCCAGCGCGCAGGAGTTGGCCGATTTCCGCAGCGCCCTGCACGCGGCGGCCCAGCGCTACCGGGCCACCCGGCCGGGGCGCGCGCCGCTGCCCCGAACGCCGGAGGACTGGCGCCCGTAGACATCCCGCGCCGCGGCAACCCCGGCGAACTGACTGCCCCGCAGCCCCTTCGTCCGAACACCAGTCACCCGGGCGCCAAGACACGCCGAGTGGCCCCGCGCGGGGATGTTGCGAGAAATCACCAGCACCGACTCGCCCCCGTCCGGATTCCCTCCCGCCGGCTTGTGGCCCGCGTTCTCGCGCTGCGCGCGGCCCACGCGCAAAAATCGCCGCCCGCTCCTAAACCTGCATGATTTCCTTCGACTTCTCCTCGACGAGCGTATCGATCTTCCTGCAGTACTCGTCGGTCATCTTCTGCACCTGCTCCTCACCGCTCTCCACGTCGTCTTCGGTCAGCGTCTTGCCCTTCTTCTCCGCGTCGAGCGCCTTCTTGGCATCGCGCCGCGCGTTGCGCACGCCGACCTTCTGCTGCTCGCCCAGCTCCTTGACGCGCGCCACGAGCTTGTTGCGCCGATCGGTGGACAGCGGCGGCACCGGCAGGCGGATCATCTTGCCGTCATTCTGCGGATTGATCCCCAGCTCGCTCTTCTCGATCGCCCGCTGAATGTCCTTCAAAGTGCTGGGGTCGAACGGCTTTATGACGATCATGTTCCCCTCGGCGACCGCCAGGTTCGCCAGCTCCTTCAACGTCATGCTGGAGCCGTACGACTCCACATCCACCTTCAGCGTGTCCACCAGCCCGGTCGACGCGCGCCCAGTGCGCACCGCGCGGAACTCCTGCTTCAGGAACTCCACGGCCTTGTCCATCTGGTCTTCCACTTCCAGCAAAATGTCGTCAAGACCCATCAGTGCCACTCCTGCCCCACGCGCGCCTCACGTGCGCCGCAGGATACCCGCGCCGTCACCACCTCTCAAGCCGACTCACGTCCCGCAACCGCGCGCCCCGCAGCGTCGAATTCATCGCTCGCGACCAGAACCGGTGACGACAGCCTGCCGATAATAGTGCTCGACACGGATTCATCGAGCGGCCGCGCTCCGCGGCCGATCGCCGGCAGTGTCCCGCCGGCGCAGGAGGAAAGATAAGTGCATACCGTCTTCGTGACGGGCGCGGATGGTTTCGCCGGTGGGCATGTGCTCAAGCGCCTCACCCAGGCGGGCTACGACACGGTCGCCGGCGTCCGTAATCGCGCACGAAAACTGGGCTACGAACGCAACAGCCAAAAGGCGCTCGTGTGTGACGTCACCGACGCCATCGGCGTGGCCCGCGTCGTCGCCAGCGTGCGTCCGGATGCCGTGCTGCATCTTGCCGGCCCATCCAGCCCAGCAGCAGCAGCAGCGGACCCGCTGCTCGCGTACCAGTCCATCGTCACCGCCTGGGCCAATGTACTTGACGCCGTACGGAGAACCGTCCCGCGCGCCAAGGTCGTGCTGGCCAGCGCCTGCGACGTCTACGGCGCTGCCGGCGACGACGACCGACCGCTGCCCGAGAGCACGCCGGTGCAGCCGATCAGCACGTTCGGCTCACTCAAGCGAACCGCCGAGACGATCGCACACACGTTCTACCGCGACTACCACCTGAACGTGACCATCGCGCGGCCATTCCATTACACGGGGCCCGGCCAGCCGGAGAACTTGTTCATCGGCTCCGTCGCCCGTGCGGTAATCGCCGCGACCGGCACCCCCGGACCAACGGTGCTCGAGGTTGCCGATTTGCAATGCCGGCGAGACATCCTCCACGTCGCCGACGTCGCGACGGCCTACACGCGCCTGATCGAGGACGGCCGACCCGATGAGATTTATAACATCTGTTCAGGAAATAGCTTAGAGATAAACGAGCTCGTCGCGGCGATCGCGGCGGAGGCGGGCGTCCACCTCCAGTTGTCCGAACGGCCGACGCCCCCCGAGGACAACCCGGTGCGTGCCTTGCGGGGCAGCAATCAGAAGCTGCGCGACGAGCTGCATTGGCAACCGACAAACTCCGTCGAGGACGCCGTTAAAGACCTGGTGGCAAGTTATCGCCCTCAGGCCGCAACGGTTGCCCACTAGGCGCAACGCCTGACCCCTGGAACCCTGCGGGAGGGGCAGACCCGCCGGAAACGCGTTTCCCTGCGGTTCCGGCTGCCGAATCCGATGCGGGCCGGCGGGTGTTTCCGCCGGCCCGCGTCGGAGAAGGGGGACCGATTCGCCCCCTTGGCAGAGTACCCAGCATCGCCTATACTGAGGGGCTCCGCGTAGCAGTGGCGCGACGCGGCGACCGTCTGCGCCCGGGCTTGGACCCGGTCGCGTAGGCTTTCACGGCGGAGTAGCGCATGGCTGTCAGGCTGCGACTCAAGAGAATGGGACGCCGGCACCGTTCGTTTTTCCGGCTCAGTGCCATGGAGTCGCGTTGCCCGCGCGACGGGCGCGTCCTCGAAGAGCTCGGCACGTACGACCCTCAGAACAAGGCCGCGGACCAGCAGTTGAAGCTCGACGTGGACCGGATCAAGCACTGGCTCCAGCGCGGCGCGCTGCCGACAGAGACCGTCGCCAGCCTGCTCAAGAAACAGGGCATCGCCGTCCGGTGAGGCAAGTCACCCGGCTCATGATGGGTTCTCGGAATGCGGATCGATGTCATAACGCTGTTCCCGGAGGTGATGCAGCCGTATCTCGCGGCCAGCATCCTCGGCCGTGCTCAGGCCGCCGGCCTCGTTGACATCCGCACGCACCAGCTTCGCGATTTCTCCCAGGATCCACACCACAAAGTAGACGATCGGCCGTTCGGCGGCGGTCCGGGCATGGTGCTGATGTGTCAGCCCGTCATCGACGCTGTCAACGCCGTCGAAGCGTTGGACACGCGCCCGGCCCTGCGGATTCTCCTGAGCCCGCAGGGCCGGCCGTTTGGTCAGGAGACCGCACAACGCCTCGCCGCCGCGCCGCGCCTCCTCCTCATCTGCGGCCACTACGAAGGCTTCGACGAGCGCATCTCCGAACTGCTCCAGCCGGAAGAACTCAGCCTCGGCGATTTCGTGCTGAGCGGCGGCGAGCCCGCCGCGCTCGCCGTCATCGACGCCGTCGTGCGGCTGCTGCCCGGCGCGCTCGGCAACGAGGCGGCCACCGCCGACGAGTCGTTCCAGAACCGCCGGCTCGAATACCCCCAGTACACCCGGCCGCGCACCTATGGCGGCCTGTCGGTGCCCGACGTCCTGCTCTCCGGCAATCATGCCGAGATTGAAGCGTGGCGTCGGGCACAAAGCGATGCGCGGACCCAGCGGCGGCGACCGGATCTGATGGATGATGGCGCCGCCGCGTTCGTTCATACGTGCTGTTCTCAAGCCCCCGGCTGCTCGTGGGCGGTCCCCGTCTCGAGCGCTTCGGCCAATGCAGTCGTAGATTTCGGAAAGTGAGGCGCTCGATGCAAAACCCCCTCTTTGACGTCGTCGACAAGAAGTACAACCGCCCCAATACGCTGGATTTTGAGATCGGCGACACAGTCGTCGTCACCATTCGCATCGTTGAAGGCGGCAAGGAGCGGCTTCAGGATTTCGAAGGCGCCGTCATCGCCCGCAAGGGCCGTGGTCTCGACGAGATGTTCACCGTGCGCCGGATCGTCGCGAACGAGGGCGTGGAGCGGACGTTCCCCGTGCACTCCCCGCGCATCGCCGCCATCAAGACCGTCCGCAGCGGCAAAGTCCGCCGCTGCAAGCTGTACTTCCTGCGGGATCGCGTCGGCAAGGCCCGCCGTCTGCGTGAACGGCGCATTTCCGCCGCCGCCCGCGCCGCCGCCGCCAAGGCCCGCGCTGAGAAGGCCCAGGCCCTGCGCGCCGCGCAGGAAGCCGTGGATGCCGCCAAGGGCGCACGCGCCACCGCCGACAGCGCCATGGCCGCCTCGCCCAGCTAGCCGCACCAGACGACTCCCCTCCCTCTCAGGGAGGGGCCGGGGGCGGGTCGAGCGTCGGAGCGCCCGTCAGACTCCCTTCCTCGCCCGGGTTCCCGGCGAGCGGTCGATCTGCACGTGGATGACCGACCTCCGGTCGGTCAATCGGAGACCGCACGTGGCGACCACCGATGATCCCCGTCACGAACTCGGCCGCGCCGGCGAACGCGTCGCCGAGCAGTATCTCCGTAAGCAAGGTCTGAAGACCCTCGCTCGCCACTTCAACACGCCCGTCGGCGAACTCGACCTCGTCATGCGGGACGGCGACACGATCGTCTTCGTCGAGGTGAAGACCCGTCGCGACCGCAAGCACGCCGAACCCGAGGACGCCGTCCACGGCGCGAAGCAGCGCCGGCTCCTCCGCGCCGCGCAGTGGTTCATCCATGCCAGGCGTTGGGACGACCCGCCCTGCCGTTTCGACGTCATCGGCGTAATCATGCCAGCGGGCGCGTCACCGGACATCAAACACTCCCCCGACGCCTTCCACCCGCGACGACGTTGACGGCTTCATTCCGGCTGAAAACAGTACGCTGTGAGCTGAACGCGCTAATTAGCACCAAAAGTTGACCATTTCACCCGCCTGCCTAGCATCCTGGTAGAAGCTGATCCGGACCCCGTTCCGATGCTTCCTGCGAAACGGCCCGAAACCGCGACCCCGGATTGCACAAGGAGTTCAACATGGCATACGAACTGATCAAGCTCCCCTACTCGTACGACGCCCTCGAGCCGCACATCGATACGCGCACTATGGAAATTCACCATACGAAGCATCACGCCGCGTACGTGACGAACCTCAACAAGGCACTCGAGGGCCACGCCGACCTCGCCGCTAAGCCGATCGAGCAGTTGCTCCGCGAGATCAACACCGTCCCCGAACAGATCCGCCAGACGGTCATTAACCACGGCGGCGGCACCGCGAATCACAATCTGTTCTGGGCGATCATGGGGCCGAACAAGGGCGGCCAACCGCGCGGCCGCCTCGCCGACGACCTTAAAAACATCTTCGGCAGCTTCGACGCATTCAAGGACGAGTTCACCAAGGCCGCGACGACGCGTTTCGGCAGCGGCTGGGCCTGGCTCGGTTTCGATCAGAACGGCAAGCTCCACGTCGGCAGCACAGCCAACCAGGACTCGCCGCTGATGCACGGCCACCGCCCGATCCTCGGCCTCGACGTCTGGGAGCACGCGTACTACCTGAAATATCAGAACCGCCGGCCGGACTACATCACGGCGTGGTGGAACGTCGTGAACTGGGACATGGTCGGCGAACTCTACGACGCCGTGCGACGCTAGCGCACAAGCCGTGAGTCTTGAGCTGTGAACCTTAACTCAGAAGTCGGCTCCGGCTTAGAGCCCAAGGCTGGAGGCTTGCAGCTCCAAAGAAACTGTTACGGGGGGTAGGCGCAACGCTCCGGGCGGGCACAATAGCGATGCCGTGGCCGTTGGTGCCGCCGGGCCTGGTCAAGCGAGGCGTCCCGTGGCGGGCAACGCCGGGCTGCTCGCGCGGCCGGCCCCAGGAGCGCTGCCATGAAGATCGTCGTCGCGTGCGAGCTGCCCGACCCCGCGCTGGACGAGCTGCGCACGCTCACGCCGGACGTGCATTACCTGCCCCAGGCCAGCCCCGCGGAGCTGCGCGACAGCCTTGCCGACGCGGGCATCCTCATCGTCGGCACCACCCGCGTATCGCCCGAACTCATCACCCGCGCGCCCGTCCTCCAGATGATCGTCCATGCCGGCTCCGGCCCGGGCGACGTCGCCGTCGAGGACGCATCCGCCGCCGGAGTCTTCGTCACCCACTGCCCCGACAAGGACGCCGAGGCCATCGCGGAACTGACCCTCGGCCTTATCCTCGCCCTGGATCGGCGGATCGTCTCGAACACGGTCGCCCTGCGTGAGAATCGCTGGACGCGCGGCGAATCCACCGACGCGCGCGGGCTGTACAACCGGACACTGGGCATCCTCGGCTACGGCGCGGTCGGCCGGCTGGTCGCCCAGCGGGCGCTCGCCTTCGGCATGCACGTCCGCGCGTGGTCGCCGGAGCCCGTCGACACGCCGCCGGAGTTCAACATCGAGTTCTGCAACTGGCCGCGCGAGCTCGCCCGCGACTGCGACGTCATCGCGGTGCTCCCGGCCGGCGATCCCAACGAGCTGCTGGTCGATGCGGCGTTCCTGCAGAGCATGCCGGACGGCGCCTACCTGGTGCACGTGGGTCACCCGGGCGCGGTCGACGAGGCCGCCCTGGCGCGGGCCGTCGAGCAGCGTCATCTGCGCGTCGCGCTCGACGTCTGCTCCTCCGAACCCGCCGGCGACACCGGCCGCTTCCGCTGGCGTTTCGGCGATCTCGTCAATGTCATCGGCACGCAACACATCGGCAGCCTCACCGCCCAGGCGCGCCAGGCCACCGCCGACGAGGTCGTCCACATCGTCCGGTCGTTCGTCGTCTCCGGCGAAGTGCTGAACTGCCTGAATCTCTGCGACCGCAGCCCGGCCACCTGGCAGCTTGTGCTGCGCGTCCGCGACCAGGTCGGGGTGATGGCGGCCATTCTGGACGCCATCCGCGCCGACGGCATCAACGCGCAGGAGATGGCCAGCCGCGTGTTTACGGGCGCCAAGGCCGCGTGGTGCGTCATCGCCCTGGAAGAGCGCCCCAGCACCGAGGCGCTCGAGAGCATCCGGGCCCTGCCGGACGTCCTCCATCTGGAACTGCGGGCGGTCGTCTGATAGGCTCTGCGGGGGCAGTCGCCCGAGATTTGTTCCCCGGCCCCACAACCGCGCCCGGGGTAGAGTGTATAAGGACGCGGAAGTAGAATGACTAACCGCATGTGTGACACGCTGACCCGTGGCGCCTTGGCCGGCGTCTTGGTTTTGTGCAGCGCCGGGCCGCTCCTCGGACGTGCCCAGGACGGGGCGGGTGCGCCCGCCCAGCCCCCTCCGGGGCTGCGTGCCGAACTGCAGGCCCTGCGGGTCCTCTACAACCCCGACTTTCCCATCCGCCTCCGCTTCCTGCTCATCAACACCGCCGACGAGCCCGCGGACCTGCCACTGGCTGAACCGGTCGCGGCCGGCGACGGTATCACGCTCCCGCTGCAGTTGGTCGTCGGCACCGGCGCCCAGCGCCCGCTAAAGGTGATCCACGGCACGGAAACGCCGGTCGAGGTCGCGCCCCCGGCGGCGGTTCCACCCCCCGCCGACGCGGTGCAGGTCTTGCGCCTCGCGCCGCACGGCACCGTCGGGCTGGAGCTGGACCTGCGCGCGGCGTACCCCGAAATTCGCTACAGCGGCGAATACCGCGTCGAATGGCAGCCGCTGGACGGTCAACTCGGCACCGCTTCGGCCACGTTTCGGATCGAGCCGCGCAAGGACGCCATCATCGTGTTCGACCAGGGCAAGCTGACATGCGTGCTCGACTACGACGGGGCCCCGCGCAACGTGGAGAACTTCCTCGATCTCGTCCGCAGCGGATTCTACAGCGGCAAGACCGTCCATCGCGTGATCCCCGGCTTCATCCTCCAGGGCGGTTGCCCGAAAGGCGACGGCACGGGCACGCGTCCCGACGGCAGGCTCATGCCGGCCGAGCTGCGCGACATTCCGGTCGATGTCGGCACGGTGATGATGGCGCACAAGCCCAGCGATCCGAACTCGGCGAGCTGCCAGTTCTTCGTAGCGCTGGCGCGTGTGAAGGAGCTCGACGGGCAGTACACGGTCATCGGCCAGGCGCGCGACCCGGAGAGCCTGCGCACGTTGGCGGCGCTCGGCGATGTCTCCGTGGATGAGCGTGACCGGCCGCTCAGCCCGCTGATCATCCGCTCCATCAACCTTGTCGATTCCGACCAGGACCGCGTGCGCCACCTCGAGTCTTCCCCGCCGGTGAAGTCGGTCACCGCCACGTCGGCCCCGAGCGCGCAGCCGTAGCGACCGCGACAGGCTCGCGACTTGTGCGCATGCAACGTTCGAGTGGCAGTCAGCACTCGAGTAGCAAGGTCTGGCGCAGCCAGGCCGTGGATTCGGGAGGGGCGAAGTTCCCGCTGAGCCGTTTCCGCGTGGCACACTCTAACGCCGCCAGGCCGTGGCCCGCACCGTGCGCTCAAGGCGTGCCCGGCCACACGCCCATCAGCCGCTGCAACATGCCGAAATCCGCGAGATCGACGTCGTGGTCGCCGTTGGTGTCGCCGCAGTTGCACAGATGCGTCGGCGAGTACACAAGGTCCGGCCCGCGCAGGCAGAAGCAAAACGTCGGGAGATCACCCCAGCCAAGTTGCCCATTTCCGTTGCAGTCACCCGGCGTCGCCTGGCATTCGTCCGGCACAGAGTTCTCATCCAAATCCGCGCTCGTGCCCTGCGCGATATCGCATTCGTCCGGGATGCCGTTGGGTTGGCAGTCGAGACTGGAGCCTCCGGCGATGTCACATTCATCCGGCAGGACGTTTCCGTTGCAGTCGAAACTGGCGCCGCTGGCGAGATCGCACTCGTCGAGCACACCATTCACGTTGCAGTCCGTGCTTGTGCCCTGCGACAGGTCGCAGTCGTCCGGCACACCGTTGGCGTTGCAGTCGTTCTCAAGCTGACACTCGTCGGGCACGCCGTCGCTGTTGCAGTCAGGGCTCGTGCCGCCGGCGATATCGCACGGATCCGCCACGCTGTTCCCGTTGCAGTCCGGCTGACACTCGTCCGGCGTGCCGTCGCCGTCACAGTCGTCGCTCCCGCCCCACGCGATATCGCACTCATCGAGCGTGCCGTTCGCGTTACAGTCGGTATGCCCCGGCGTCCCGAGCTCGCAGGCGTCGAAGATGCCGTTGCCGTTGCAATCGACCCACGGCTCGCAGTCGTCCGGCAGCTCGTTCGCGTTGCAGTCGGTGCTCGTGCCGTCGGCGATGTCGCACGGATCGGCGACGCCATTCGTGTTGCAGTCCGGTTGGCACTCGTCCGGCACGCCGTTCTGGTCGCAATCCGGGCTGGAACCCACGACTATGTCGACGCTGTCGATCTGGCCGTTCTGGTTGCAGTCCGCCTGGTACTCGTACGCACCGATATCGATGATCGGCGGCGTGCCGTGCCCGGGGTCCGGAATCGCCACGGGATCATCAACGAAGCGCGGCGCATTATCGAGGTCCCACGGCAGCGGCTCGGTCGTGTCGCCGTCTCCGTCCAGATCGAACGTATCGGCCGGGACGGCGTCGTTGTCGCCCGCGTCGATCGCCGCCGAACCGGAGCGCAGCCGCAGGTCGTCGTCGATGGTCCCGAAGATGTGATCAGGGCCGTCGGGATCGTAGAAGCGTGGCTCGCCGCCCGTGTTGCCAACGCCGGGCCAGCCGCCCTCGACGACGCTGTAGCGCACCGTCGCAGCCGGGCAGCCCCAGTCCGCGCCATTCCAGATGATGCAGTTGGTGAAGTCGCGGGCCTGCCCGCCGTAGACCACGTGGCCGAGCACGCTGCCTGCGGTGGTTGCAGTGATTGTGCTATTGCGGACTGTGAGAGTCGCTTCACCGTACAGGTAGACGCCTCCGCCATGCATTGCTGAGGAATTCCCGTCGAGGATGTTATTCACGAGCGTCACCGAACAGTCACGGTACGCATAGATCGCGCCGCCCCCTTGGAAGTCGAACTCATCCTCGACTCCGCTCGCGTGGTTACCGACGAAATGGCAGTCCGTGAAGACGCACTGCGTCGGTACGTCCCAGCCCCAAATGCCCGCGGCCCCACCTGCTCCCCTTGGGTCGGCTGTATTGTTCACAAACTGGCAGCGCACAACTTCCGCGGTGATATCCGTCAGATCAATGGCACCGCTTGAGCAAATCCAGTTGCCGTCGTGCCGCGCCGTATTGCCAGCAAAGTGACAATTGCTGATCTTCGCAGTCCCGTCGCTGCAGCAGAGGGCGCCGCCGCCGGGCCCCCAGTTGCTTACGAACGCGACGACGCTGTTCGCCTCAAACCAGCAGCGCGTGATCAGCGGATTGCTCGTCGCGCCGTCCGGGGCATCGATGCACACGGCGCCGCCGAGCTGCGCCTGGTTGCGTTGGAACACGCAGTCCGCAATCGTGGGAGAGGTAGCGCGGCCAAAGACCGCACCGCCAAGGGATATGTTCCACCAAGGATGTTCCACGATTTGTGTCAGCGGCGCGCAGCCGTTGCGAATGGTCACGGCGCGCAAGGTCGCCTGTGGCCCCTCGCCGCCGGGAAACGAAAACGCCCGGTGTCGATCCGTCGGACTGGCCGCGCAGTCGATGACAGTCGCCGCCACCGTCGCCGGATCGTTCGGGTCCGACCCCCGCACCGTGATCTGCCGGCCGAAGTAGCTCAGGTCGCGATTGCCGGGGCCGGTGTACGTGCCCGGCGCCAGCACGACCTCGTCCAGGTGCCACGCCTGCCCCATGGCCGTGCCGATCGTGGCCTTCGGCCCGTGCGTGCCATCCCACTCGCCCGCCAAGCCGTCCCAGAGGTCATTCCCCGCCGTCGGGTTCACGTACAACGTCTGCGGCGCCCCGCAAATCGCGGCCAGCCGCAGCCTCTCAGGCCACTCGGCGCTGTAGCTGAGCAGCAGGTGTCCCGAGGCCAGGCGCACCATGCCCAGCATGTACGTCCAGCACGAATCGAGCTCCGTCGTCAGCCACTGCCCGTCGACGCGCCAGGAGCACTTCAACGTGTTTGCCTCGGGGTCCATGTGGCCAATGACCGGATCGCCACCCGCATTGAACCCCAGCGCGCACGCCCAGCCGCCGGCCGCGACAAGCGAGTCCGTCCAGGTCGCGCCGTTGAACTCGGCGTAACTGAGCTGGTAGGTATTCCACCAGATGCTGTGGGCGATGGCCGGCTGCCCGGATGGCCCAAGCGCCAGACTGACATAGTCAGCGCCGATATCCGCCACGTCGCTCGTCTGCCAAACCCCCTCTTCCAGCCACGCATACCGCACGCGCCCGCCACTGCTGTACGCGACGGCCGGCGCGCCCGACGGCAGAACAAACAGGCTCGGACGACACGAACTGCCCGCGTCCACCACTGTGTGCTGCCAACTCGTGCCGTCCCGGCAGGCGTAGACGAGCTGGTGGCTGGCCTGCTCCACGTACACCATCACCGGCGTGCCGTCGGGCAGAACCGCCAGCACCGGCGAGTCATAGATCTCGACGCCGCTGAGGACTGTCGTGCAGTGCCACGCACTGCCATCAAACTCGGAATAGCGCAGCTCGTCAGTCGCCGTCTTGACGTAGGCGAGCGCCGGCCGGCCGGATGGCAGAATCGCCAGGCCGGCTCCCCGGCACGACCCGGACTCGACCACCGTGGCCTGCCATGTACCACCATCGAACCAGGCATACCGCTCGCCATACCCGTCGCTGGCGACAGCGGGCAGCCCATTCGGCAGCAGCGCGAGACTGCTCGAATAGCCCCACCAGTTGCCGATGTCGAACAGCAGAATCGGCGGCGACGCCCACGCGACGCCGCTCAACAGCGCACTGACGATGCCTGCGACCAGCAGTCTCGCGGCCGGCGTATAGGTGGGCATGTGCAGACCTCCGGCGGGACCACGCCGCCCCCGACCGGCGCGCTGCGCACCCCGAACGCGCACCCGCACACGGCCCTGAACTCAGGTGTCCCCGTGTACGGCCCAGTATACCGCCCACACCGGACCGAACCAATAAACCGATAACCCCCGGACCCCCGATTGTGCCCCAGCGCACTGCCGCCCTACCGCCGCCGAGCGGTCACACGTCCGATCAACCGCCGTCCGCCTAGTCTTCCAGTCGCAGCGGCGGCGGCTCGGACTTCGGCCGGTACTTGTCCACCAGCGCGCGGAGCTTCGGCTGGTCCGGCTTCAGCTCCAGGCTGCGATGCCACGCTTCCAGCGCCTCGTCGCGCAGGGACGCATCGTCCGGCTTGTCCAGGTAGAGCGTCATCAGCACCACGCCGAGTCCCGCGTGCGCTGCCGCGTTGTTCGCGTCCAGCTCCAGCGCCTTGCGGTAGCTCTCGACCGCAGGCTCGAGCGCCCCCTGTCGCCACAGTGTGTAACCGAGCCGCTCGTGCCCGACGGACAGCGTGGGATCCATCTTCAGCGCCGCCTTCAGCGTGCGGTGCGCCGTCTCCCAGCGTTCCTGGTTCAGGTACACCGTCGCCAGATTGACCAGCACGACCGGCTGCGCCCCCTCGCACTCCAGCGACTCCTTGTACGACTTGATCGCCTCGTACTCCTGCCCCGACGCCGCCAGGGCCGCGCCCAGGTTGCTGCGCGCGTACGCGTTCTGCGGCTGCAGCTTGACTGCGGTCTGGTAGCTGTCGATGGCCTTGTCGTACTCGCCCATCTGGTGATAACACGTCGCCAGCCGGAAACGCATGTCAAAGTTCTGCGGGTCCAGCTCGCAGGCCAGCACGTAGGCCCGGATCGCCTGCGCCATCTTCTCCAGCAGGCGGTATACCTCGCCCAGCTCGAACACCGGCTTCACGCTCTTCGGATCCAGTCGCACCGCCTGTTCCAGCGACTCCGCCGCCAGCGTCAACTCGCCCTGCTCCTTGTAAGCCATGCCCAAGTGATAATGCCCCTCGGCGAATTGCGGATCGAGCTGCACCGCCGCGCGAAACTCGCGCAGCGCCGCTTCACGCTGCTGGGCCGCCAGCGCCTTCTGGCCGTCAGCGATGTGCATCCGCGCCAGCTCGCGGTTGATCATGCAGCCCCCGCACACGCCCGCCACCCCCAGCGCCACACACGCCAGCCAGACCCTGCTTCGCACTCGCGTCACCATGATTCCCCGCTCACCAGCATCCCTCGAGCCAACCGCGCTTGCAGACGGACCGCGCCGACCGCTGACTTGTCTTGTAGCAGCGCGCGGGCCACGCCGTCAACGCCGGCGCCCACCCGCACCACGCTTATCGGTCCTTGCGCCGCACCGTGCTCACTCGGTCGCCGGCGCGCTTGCCGCCGGACCGGCCAGGCGCCAGCCCTCGACGTAGCTCGCCGCGAGGGCCCGTACGAGTTCGTCGGCGTCATCACGGGCCAGGCTCTCCGCCCGGGCGGCGAACTCGCGGCCCTGCCGCGCCAGCACCCGCACCGCCATCAGCCGCACGAGCCAGTGCTCATGCGCGAGGCAGCTCTCGACCGCGGCCGTGAACTCGCGATCCAGACCCATCATCTGCAGGGCGTCGAGCGTCCGCACCCGCCGCTCCCATGCTTCGCTGCGCAGCAGGTCCAGGAGCACGGCCCGCAGACGGTCCACCGGCACCGGCCCCGGCGCGTAGTTCAACCGCTTCAAATCAGCCCGTTGCCGCTCGCCCAGCAGCTCCGCCGCCAGCTCGATCGCCCGCCAGCGCGCCGCGTCCGACCCGCCGCCGATCGCGCTCAGCAGCGCCGTCAGGGCCTCCCGCCCGGTCGCGGCCGGCAGCCGGTTGAAATACACCGGCGGCCGCAACTGCTGGCCCCCCAGACTCGCCCGCCACTGCCCGTCGGCTCCCAGTTCGGCATCGAGCAGCACCTGCACTTCGATGCGCTGCGCCTGCTGCGGCGTCTGCCGCGACGCCTGCCGGATCGGCCCGACGTCAATCGTCCTCCGCACCTGCACCGACTGCCCTGGGTAGAGCACGCGGACGCGATCCACGCTGACCGTCTGCAGCGCCGGGAAGCTGCGGGTCCGGTCGCCTTCCATGCGGAAGGAGAGCATGAAGACCGGGTTCGCCATCGCTTCGGGCCCGAGCGTTACTGGAAACGGGCCACGGTTCGTCAGCGCGAATGTCGCGAGCCACGGCTCGCCCGGCGCCGGGCTCAGGTCATCGAGCGTCACGCGGGCTTCGACATAGCGGCCCGGATCGTCATAGTACGTCAGCACCCGCGCGTCGAAGGCCGCCAGCGCGGCGACGAGCTCAGGGTCTGGCCGACGCATCGGTTGCGACGCCGCGACCGGCTGCGTCGCGGGCGTGGCCGGGGCGGAGTCGGTCGCCGGCTGCGAAGCGGGCACCGGGGACAGGAAGGCGTCAATCAGGTCACGCGCGGGGCCGGCCACGGGCGGCGTTTCCAGCGCGTCCAGACACTGCCGGGCGCCGGACTCATCGCCGGCTTCACGCCGCAACTTGGCCAGCATATACGCGGCATACGGGTCCCGGCGCGCGAGCGGCGCGAGCGTGCGCAGGGCCTCGTCCGGCTTCAGGTTGAGGGCCTGTGCCCAGCCCAGCACGCGCTGTACAAACGGGTCGCCCGGAGCCTTCTGCGCCGCGGCCTCCGCGAGCGTCGCGGCCCGATGCGGATCGGGCGCCACGTGCGCATAGAACCACGCCGCCTGCGCCACCTCGTTCACCGGCCACGCCGCAGGGTCGTTCAGGGACGCAAACCGCCGGGAGAGCTGCGCCCGGATCTGCTCCGCCTCGTGTGCGGCGCCCTGTCTTTCAACCAGGTACGCCAGCAGCATGCCGGCCTCGGCCGCGACAACGGGGTCCGTCGCAATCGCGCGGCGGGCCAGTTCCACGGCCTCGTCCAGCCGGCCCAGGGCGCGCCGGTTGCGCGCCAGGTCCAGCAGGTAACGGCCGCCCGGGGGCGTCTGCGCGCTGGAGCGCGCATGCAGGGCGGCCGCGTAGTCATAGAAGCGCGTCGCGTCCGCCGGCAACCCGTGCTCGTCCAGCAATTGCCCCACCTGCCAGGCGACGTTCAGCTCGGCCGGATGCGCTGCCAGCAACCGCAACAACGCCTTCAGGCGCGCCACGGCCGGTGCCTCGTCTCCCAGCGCGTGCAGCGCGAGGGCCGCCGCCGCCACACAGGTCGGTTCCAGCTCGAACGCCCGGTCGAGGTGCCGCTGCGCCGCCGCAAGGTCCACGCGTTCCAGCTCCAGGCGGGCCAGCTCGACGTGCACCATGGCCTGCAGCGCCGGCGGGCGGGGCGTCTGCAGCACGGCCTGCAGCCACTCCGCGCGAGCTTCCGCCGTCTGACACACCCGCGCCCCCGCCGCCAGCCACAGGGCGAACGCGTTCTGGTTGGTCGGGTCGGCGTTGAGCAGGCCGGTCAGCGCCTGTCCGGCGGCCGCCTGGTCACCGGCGAGCGTCGCCAGCTCGTACAGCCACACGTAGGCGTCGGTCAGTTGCGGATCCAACCGCAGCGCGGCCCGCAGCAGTGTGCGGACAGTCTGCACGTCGGCCTCGGTCTGTTGTCCGCGGCGGACAAGAGCATGATCGCGTGCCAGATCGACCAGCAGCTCCGCCGTGGTCAGAGGTTGATTGCGCCCGGCCGCCCAGATTCCCGGAACCGCCCCCAGCAGCATCGCCACGACGACCGCCCGCGCTCGCATTGCACTCGGCATCAGCAGCTCCCAGCCTCGGGTTCACAGGCTGCACATGATACCCCCGCCCGGCCGAAATGCAGGCCCCGTCCGCGCAAAGTTGCCCGAATATCCGGCGCCGGCGCGGCCCTACCCTTCGGCCGGCTCCAGCACGGCCCGCATGGCTCCCTGGCAGCGTTCGATGCGCCAGTCCGCGCCAAAGGCATGAATCTGCTGCTGCTTGAACTCCGCCCGCTCGAACACGGTGGTTTCGACGATCACCCGCCCGGTGTTGTCCACCTCGCAGGCCATCTTGTACGCCGTCTCCAGCGAATGCCCGAAGAGCTTCGCGAGCATTTCGATCACGTAAGCGTAGGTGTGGTCGTCATCGTCGAGCAGGATCACGTGCCAGAGCGGTGCCGTGCGCGGCTTGGGCCGGGCACTCTGGACCTGCGCACCGGCTTGCTGACCTGTCGCCATGGTCATCACTCCAGTCCCGCATGACCAGCACATCATGCGGCCACGGTCACTCCGGCCGGCCGCCGCCCCCGCGCCACACTATTGTACCTGCCACCCGGCACGCGCCGCCAGTTTCTGCTACAATCTGGGGCTGTCTGCCGTCACCGCATGGAGCCAACGATGACCCCCGGGCAGCCCCCCGACAGCAGTCCCAGCCCGTTCAGTCCGGTGGACGAGATTCTCGCCGAGCTGCGCCGCGGGAACATGATCGTGCTCGTCGACGACGAGGAACGCGAGAACGAAGGTGACCTGATCTGCCCCGCGCAGGCCGTGACGCCCGACAAGGTCAACTTCATGCTCCGCTACGGGCGCGGCACGCTCTGCGTCGCGCTGACCCAGGCGCGCTGCAAGCGGCTGCAACTCGCCCCGCAGGTCTCCGACAACACCACCCGCTTCGGCACCAACTTCACGGTGACCGTCGACGCTGGCCCACACCTGGGCACGACGACCGGCGTGTCGGCCTTCGACCGCGCCACGACCATCCGCCACCTGATCGCCGAGGAGGCGGTCCCCGAGGACTTCGTGCGCCCCGGGCACGTCAATCCGCTGATTGCCCGCGACGGCGGCGTGCTGGTGCGCGGCGGACAGACGGAGGGCTCCGTTGACCTGTGCCGGCTGGCGGGGCTGCTGCCCGGCGCGGCGCTCATCGAGGTCCTCAACGACGACGGGACAATGGCACGCGTGCCGCAGCTCGTCGAGTTCTGCCGCCGGCACAAACTGAAGATGTGCACGAATGCCGCGCTGATCGAGTACCGGCTGCAACGCGAGCGGCTGGTCGAGCGCGTCGAGAGCGTCCCGCTCAAGAACGAGTTCGGCGACTGGCTGCTGATCGCGTATCGCGCCCGCACGGACCCGCACACGCACGTGGCTCTGTGTCGCGGCGGCGTCGGCGAGCTGGATGCGACGGGCGCGGTGAAGCCGATCAACGAACCGGTGCTGGTGCGGGTGCACTCCGAGTGCCTGACCGGCGACGTGTTCGGGTCGGCGCGGTGCGAGTGCGGACAGCAGCTCTACGCGGCGATGGGCGCGATTGCCCACGAGGGGCGCGGGGCGCTGGTGTATCTCCGCCAGGAGGGGCGCGGCATCGGGCTGGAGAACAAGCTCCACGCCTATCGCCTGCAGGACGAGGGTCTCGACACGGTGGAGGCGAACCAGGCACTGGGGTTCCGCGTGGATCACCGCGACTACGGCATCGGCGCCCAGATCCTGCGTGACATCGGGCTGCAGCGGATCCGCATCCTGACGAACAACCCCAAGAAGGTGAGCCGCCTGACGGTCTACGGCCTGGAGATCGTCGAGCAACTGCCGCTCGAGATCACGCCGACGGAGCACAATCGCCGCTACCTGGAGGCGAAGAAGTACAAGCTCGGGCACCAGCTCCGCAACGTCTGAGCCGACCTCTTCCGACCGACGGCGTTCGATCACGCAACCGGATCAACCACCGCTCAGTAGCGTCACGAACGGATTGATATCGCCGAAGCCGACGATGCCATCCGCGTTGATGTCCGCGGCGATGTAGGGGTTCACCTCGGGGTACGCGGCGACGAAGGCCGCCAGATTGCTCAGCGCCAGCACGAACGGATTGATGTCGCCGAAGCTCACGCCGCCGTCGCCGTTCAGATCGCCGCGGATCGCAGGGAACCCCAGCGAACCGTGGGCCTCGAGCTCCATGATCGTCGTGAAATGCAGGTCGCCGCCGGCCTCGCCGCGGATACGCACCGCGTCACACCACTGCGGGGCAAGATCGAAGCTGATGATCTGGTAGGGCACATATCGATCGAGAGGCTCGCTCTGGCTGGATTGCGGCGCCGGAAACCACGCCCCGCCGCGCCGCACCTCGACGCCCAGGTCAAGGAAGAAGCCGCCGTCGCGGCGGGCCGTGAACGGATTGTCATTGACCTGCGCGGGCACCAGGTCGCCCTCGTGGAACACGACCCGGTCCGCGCGGACCATGCACGGGAACTCCAACTGGTAGAAGTCCCCGCCGGGCGGCTGGTTCGGATCGTTGTCGCGCGTCCAGTACGGGCGATGACCGTTGTAGCGCGGGTCGGTGATGCCGTCGGCGATGCCGGCGAGGTTGTAGCGGTCGTGCGCGGGATTGACGTAGATCACGCTCGCCGACATGGTAACGACTTCGCCCGCCGCGCGGAGCGCACCCACGAGGCCCGCGGCGTCGTTGGGATCGGGCATTTCGGGTTCGGGCATGACCGGATCCGCGTCCGGCAAGTGGTACACGCGCTGGCCGGCGTCGTCGCTGATCGTACCACCGGCCGCGAGAATCACCTGCTCCGCGAGGGTCTGCCAGCGCGTGCAGATGGCAAGAATCGAATCATCCTGCGGCGGCGGTCCGGGCGCGGGCAGGTCGGGGCGGGTCAGGTTGCGGTACACGTCGCCGCACTGCGCGGTCAATTCCACGGGCAGACCGCTGTAGCCGGAGATCAAGCCCAGCAAGCCGCCGGCGGTCGCCGGGTTGCAGTCCGAGTCCCAGCCGGCGAGGATCGCGATCTGAACGGTCTGCTCGAAGTCGCCGTCGCCGTAGAGCAACGCCAGCGTGGTCGCGCCGATGTTGATCGTCGATTCGACCCATGAGAAATGCCGGCCGAACGCGTGGGTCCCGACGTAGTTGTCATATAACAGCCAGCGCGTCGCGCGCCAGTCCGGCTGCCCGTCGAGCAGATCCTGGGCGTGCCACGCCACCATATCCCGGATCACAGCGGCGGTCCGCGAACTCTGCGGAATCGCCGCCAGCCCCAGTTGCACCAGCGTGGGCACGTCGCTCTCGAACGACGCGGCCGCGTACATCGCGGCGTAGTACTGCGCGCCATGCAGGGCAAGACCCTCGTTCGTGATGCGGGCGAGCGAACCCGCCAGCGTAATCGCGGGCTGTCGCAGGCCCGGCGCGATTGCCCCCAGGCTCTCGGTGGTGATCTGCGCGTCGATCGTGTGCCAGCAAGTGTTGTGCTGGTACGACCCGGTCAGCGGCGGGATGAACCCGGCGTTCATCAGGTACCGCGCCTGCCGGTTGGCCACGTAGACGCTCGAGATCGGCACATGGGCCAGCCATTCGTCGCGCAGCTCGGCACCGGTGGGATCGAGCCCGTGCGCCAGGAAGATGTGCTGGGCGAGATACTCCAGATCGGTGTCGTCATCTGCGGGCCACTCGGCCATGAGCACCCAGGGCACGCTCTCCGCGGGGTTGGGCTCCGCGCCTGAGTAGACGCCTTCGGTGGGCCGTCCGGCCATGTTGCCAATGAGCTGTCCGAGCCACATGCCGTGCAGCTTGTCGAAATACACGTCGGCGGCGATGGTCCGCTCAGCGCGCACCGCTGGTCCACATAGACCGAGCACCAAGACCCCGGTGATCATTACGAGCCGACTTGTGCCAGGTGATTTCACGCGTGTCCACCTCCACGCCGCGCATCGTCATTCTACCGCGCCAAACCGTAAGCGGATCGGCCCGGCTCACGCGGCCCGCCGGCAGGTCAGGCGGCAGAACGCGCGTCACTGGAGCCACGCCGATGTCACGACGGAATCCGGAGCACGCACAGCACTCCGTGTCCCGCGGCCGTTGCCTGTAATCCGCCTGGAGTGCCCGCGGGACCAACCACCGCCTCGCATGGCGGACAACATGGCGGTGGTGAGGCCGTCGCAGGCGCTCGCTGCGCGTCAGCACCGCGATCAACGACCGATTTCGGCCGGCATCCTATTCCACCGACGACTTGCCGCTCAGCAGCATCACAAACGGGTTGATGTCCGCGAACGATGGGAAGACGCCATCCAGGTTGATGTCGCCGTTCTCGGGCGGGCAGGTGGGGTACGTCGCCTGCCAGAGGTCGTTGCCCGACAGGTACAGCACGAACGGGTTGATATCGCGGAAGTCCACCTGGCCATCGCAGTTCAGATCACCGGTGATCAACGCCGGCAGGCCCAGGCTGCCATCCGGCTTCACGTTCTGGGTGTAGATGTTGCCGCTGTCGACGCGCTGGTCGGCCCACGCGACGAGCGGCATGCCCGCCGGCGTCCGCGCCGCGATCACACCCCACTTGCTGCTGAGCGTCGCGCAGATCATCCGCGGCGAGAGTGGCCACACGACAGCGCCGGCGCCGTCCAGCCGGAACGCCTTCAGGTACCCCGCGCCGGCGTCATCGACGTAGAACACGATCGCGCCGGTGCCGGCCACTACGGTCTTCACAAACGCGTTCTGCTGGGTGGTCAGCGGCAGCAATTGCACACCGCTGTTGGTCCAGGCGCGTACGCCGGCGGGCGAGAACTTCTGCCCGTACAGGCCCCATTGCGACTGAAGCGAGTTAGCCTCGGTCCAGAACAGGAAGCTCTCGCCGGTCGCGGAGTTATACGCGACATCGGGCGAGAGCCGAATCCGGTTCGCGAGCGTGGACGCGGCCACGCCATTGTGCGGGAACAGTTGGGTACCCGAGGTGCTCACGTGCTGCACGTAGCAGTTGCGCGTGCCGGCGGTGTCGTACCAGCCGAAGACCGCGCCGCCGCTGCCATCGGGCACGAATCGCGGGAAGTAGCCCATCTGCAGCGAGCCGCCGTCGAAGACAATGACCGGCGCGAAGCCCCACACCGGGGCCCCCGCCGAGGAGTACTTCTGTGCATACAGGTACCGCGGGCTGGAATAGCCGCCGGTGGAATAGACCCAACTGGCGATCACCGTGCCCGCGCCGGACTCCTTCAGGTCGCTGAGCCCGTATGAGCCGGTGGCCGGGAGCACGTGCGTCGGGCTGGCCCACTGTGGCACGCCGTCAGGACTGAGCTGCTGCAGGTAGAAGCCCGCCTCCTGCGTCCAGCCGACGACGATGCGTCCGTCGCTTGTGACCGCGACGCGCGGACTGGCGACGAATTCGCTGGTATTGGTCAGCAGGACGCCCGTCGCGCCCCACAGGAGCGTCCCCGCGGGGCTGATCTTGTTGCAGCCGATCTGGTCACTGCCGCTGCGATCGTCGTTGTACGCGATCACCGCGTTGTCGTCCGCATCGACGGTCAACTCGTAGTCCGTGGTCCAGCCGTACGACCGGTTCGCGATCAGGAGGCCGTTGTGCGGCCACTGCTCGTAGCCCTGCGGATCGAGCCGCTGCAGGTACACGTCGTAGCCGCCGCCGGCGTTGTCGAACCAACTGATGTAGCAGCCGCCGTCCGAGGTGCTGCGGATCTTGGGCTGCACCTGGTCCGCGGTCCGGTCCGCGATGGCCAGGTTCACCGACGGGTCCGATGACCACTGCGCGGTCGCCGGCACAGCCAACCCGACCGCCGCGCACGCCACCGCCGCCATCACTCGTTGCACTGGAAGCATGTTCAATCCTCCTATCCGGTAGCCGGCGCGCGGAGCACGGGATCAGTCAGACAATTGGCTGCGAAGACATGCCCGGTGCCACGCGGCCCGGCGTCGCCGCCCGGTGATACACCGACATTGTACCGCGCTGCACCCCGTCGGCGTCTGCTGTTTTCTGGCCGTCTCGGCCCCGCGCGCTCGCGTGGTGTCTGGCCAATGACCCGCCACTGCTCCAGCTCGGTCGCGTCGTAACTCCAGCTGGGGGCGGGAAATCCGAACGCGGCTCGCCCGACGCGTAGTGGCGGTGCGCGCCTACCAGTCGCGGTCGACCGGTTTTTGTTTCGCCATTTGCTGCTGCGCGAGCTTCTCGCGGCGGGCTTTCTCAGCGTCGCGGATCATCTGCAGCAGCCGCTCGGCCTGCTCGCGCGACATCTGAATAGGTGACGCCTCACCCGCCTGCTGCTGCTCGCCGGCCGGCTGGGTCTCCGGCGGCGGCATCTCCGGCTGCGTAGTGGGCGGCGGCGGCTCGCCTTCCGGTTGTTCGTCGTCCGGCTCGTCGCCGGGCTGCGACTCGGGTTGCGACTCCGCAGGTTGGCTTTGCGCCGACTGCTCCTGTTGCTGCTGGCTTGGCTGCGACTGAGGCTGTGACGAGGGTTGCGACGGGGGCGCTTGCTGCTGCTGATCCTGTTGCTCCTGGGATTGGTCGCCGGACGGTTGCGACTGCGGCTGTTGCTGCGATTGCTCCTCGATCTGCTGCTTCAGGAGCTGCGTCAATTCGAGGTTCGCACGGGCGTCTGCGAATTGCGGGTCGAGCCGCAGCGCCGCGCGGTACTGTTCGGCCGCCGCGGCCAGGTGCTGCAGCGCCGCCTGCGGATTCTGCTGCGCCGCGGCCAGTGCGTCCGCGTAGTCGCAGTTGCCCAGGTTGTAGCGCGTGCGAGCCGCGAACGCCGCGTCGCCGGTGTCCTTCAGCCGCACCCACAGGTCGCGGGCCGCATCGAGCTTGCCGAGCTTGAAGTTCGCGGCCGCCATGTCGTGCAGCAGCTCGGGCGATGGGCGCGTCTGGCTTGCCGCCTGCTCGTAGGCCGCCAGCGCCTCCGCGTACCGGCCGGCGGCGTAGTCCCCATTTCCCTTGGCGACCAGTTCATGGGCCGGATCCGCCGCCAACGCGACCCCCAGCGTCAGCCCCGCCAACAGGCCACACCACGCTCGACGCACGCGCGTCATGCGGCTTCCTCCTGGGCCGCGCGGCGCACGGCGCGCACCGCCACGCCCGCCGGCCCCTCGCGCAGCAGTGAATCCATGAGCACGAGCAGCAGCGCGGCGAGTGCAAACGGATGCATCTGCGCCGGTTGGCGCACACGCCGCTGCGATTGCTCCTCCTCCGCCCGCACGCCGGCCGCGACGCGGCGATAGATGTCGCCGAGGTCGAAATTACTCGTGCCGACGGCGACAAAGACACCCTGGTTCGAGACACGCGCGACCTGCTCGAGTGTGGAGAAGTCGGCGCGGCTCCGCACGATCTGCCCACCGTACTCGAGGAACGATTCGCCCTGCTCGTTGCGGACCGGGATGCGGGCGCCCTGCTCGGGATCGCCCAGCGCGAGTGCGACGATCGGCACCTGCTGATCGCGCCACAGGTTTGATGCGGCTTCGAGCGGGTAGCTCTCGTGGTCCTCACCGTCGGTGATCAGGATGACGATCTTGTGCGTCTCGAGGCCGTGCTCGAACTGCGCCTCGGCCTTGCGGATGGCATCCCCGATGTTCGTGCCGCCGCGTGGCGCGCTCAGCGGGCTCACATCGTCCAGCGCCAGCCGGAAGAACCCGTAGTCGGACGTGAGCGGACAGACCAACGTCGGCACGCCCGCGAACGCGATCAGCCCGATGCGGTCGCCGCCGAGCGCCGGCAGCAGGTCATCGCGAATGGCGAGCTTGGCCCGCTCCAGCCGGTTGGGCGCGATGTCGCGCGCCAGCATCGAGCGCGATACGTCGAGCAGCACCAGGACGTCGATGTTTCGCCGCAGCAGCGTTTGCGCCTGCTCACCCCAGCGCGGCCCGATCAGCGCGGCCACCAGCGCCGCAAGCGCGACGACCACCAGCCACAGGCGCAGGAGCGGCCGCGCCAGGCCGGTCGGCGGCGTCAGCCGTGGCAAGAGCGCCGCCGCCGCAAACCGCCGCAGCGCAGTTCGCCGCCGGGCGACGCCATAGAGCCCGACCAGGCCGACGGCCAGCACAACCCACAGCAGGTGCAGCCAGCGCAGATCGTCGAAGCTCAGGCCGGTCATGGGATTTTCCTCAAGAGGGTAGCATCGAGCAGCGTCTGCACGCTCAGGCACACAAACGCCGCGAGCAGCCAGCCCCACGACAGCTCAGCCCACTCCACGTAGCTCTGTTCCTCCGTCTTCGTGCGTTCGAGCCGGTCGATTTCGGCGTAGATTCGTTCCAGGGCGACCGCGTCGCCGGCGCGGAAGAACCTGCCACCCGAGACCTCGGCGATCCGGCGCAAAGCCGCGTCGTCCACCGGCTGGCGGCCGCCCCAGGGCATCCGTTGCCCCGTGCCGGCCAGGATCGTGTACACCTTGATCCCGTAGGTCGCGGCCAGCTCGCCGGCCTGCTCGGGCGCGATCATGCCGGTGTTGTTCTCGCCGTCGGTCAGCAGGATCACCACGCGACTGTCGATCACGAGCTGGTTGCCGGAGCCGGTCGTGCGTTTTAGATCCTTGAGACGCTCGACGGCCAGCGCGAGCGCGTCGCCGATCGCGGTCCCGTCTTCCTCGCGATTGCCGCGCCAGCGCCCGTTCTGATCCAGCCAGAGCACCGTGCGACTCTCGTCGAGCGTCTTGAGCAGCACCTCGCGGTCCAGCGTCAGCGGGCAAACGCTGTCCGGGTAGCGGGCGAAACGGATCATGCCGATCAGGTCGTTCGGCCGACCGGGCAACTTGCCGCCGCCAGTGACGAAATTCTTGAACACGTCCTTCACGACTTCGAGGCGCGTCTGTTGCACGTTGCGCGTCGACAGGTCGACATCGAGCATGCTGGACGAGCAGTCGATGGCCATCTGGATCGCAATGCCTTCGACCACCACGCGGCGCGACTCGTTCGGCGATTGCGGCCGGGCGGCGGCGATGATCAGGCAGGTCAGCACCGCGGTACGCAGAACCGGCAGAATCAGGCGCAGGTGTCGGCGCCACGCTCCGCCTGCGCCGCGCAGGGCGTCCAGGCTGGAGAAGCGAATCACCGGTCGGCGGCGCGGATGCCGCCAGAGGTACCACAGGGCCGGCAGCAACGGCAGCAGACAAAGTAGCCACACCCATGGTTGCGGCCAGTAGAGCCAATCCGGCGTCAGCGGCAGATGCGTGTGCGTCATGCCGACGACCCTCCCGTGGCGCCCGACGGCGGCGACGCGGCCGCGGTGGCATGCACGAAGGCCCGCGCAGTCGCGAGCCCTGCTTCCGCGTCTTCCCGGCGCGGCTCCCAGGCGGCGTACTTCACGAAGTCGCACGCCTCCAGGAACTGCCGCAGGCGCTCCGCGTCGTAAGGCACGGCCCGCCGGTCGCGCGCCAGGACTGCCAGGAACTCCTCCGTCGTCATCTCGGGCGCCGCCAGGCCGAACTTGCGTTCGATGTAGCTGCGCACCACCTCGGTCAGCCGGTAGTAGTATTCCCGCATTCGGCCGCGCTCGCACCAATCGCCGCCCGCCAGGTCGGCCAGCGCGCGCAGCGCCCACACCTCCGGAAGGATTGGCGGCGCAGGTCGCAGCATCCAGCGCCGGAGCGCCCGGAAGGCGCGCCACGCGCCGATCAGGAGCACTACCGCGCCCGCCGCAAGCGTGATGCGCATCCACAGCGGCATCGGCGGTTTTGGCGGGAGCAGCGCCCCCGTGATGTCGCGCGGTTGCTCCGGGCGGTCCTGGTCGGTCAGGGCCGAGCGTACCTCGATCTTGAGCACGCTGCTGACCAGCTCGCTGTCCAGTGCGGGCTGCGACTCCGCCGGATCGGATCGACGACCATACCGCGCGGTAAGTGCCGGCACTTCCAGCGGGCCGGAGACCAGTGCGTCGATCTCGAAGGCGCGCCGCCAGACGAGGCCGGTCGCCCCCGGGCGCGGGTCCGGCGTGTCGATCAGCCGGGCCGGCAACTCGCCGAAGTCCTGCACGGTGGGCAGCGCGACGAGGAAATCCTCGGGCGTCTCAACGGCGACCGTCACTGAGATCACGTCGCCGACGGCCGGCTTATGCGGGCCGGCCACGACGGTCAGCTTCAGCGGGCCACGCTCGACGACGTCTTGCAACCGGTCGGGTGCGGCCGGGGTCTGCGGCCGGCAGGCCCCGAGGACCAGCAGCAGCGGCCACAGCGAGTGCCGCGCTGTGCGGATGTGACGCCGCCGAATCGTCATCGCCGCCGCTCCCGCCGCCGGAAGAAGGTGGTGAGCGGCTCGATAAACGGCGTGCCGGTGCGTACCTCGACCGCATCCAGACGCACCTTGCGGAATTCGCTGCGCAGCCGCTCGGCCCGCCGGCGCGCGAGCTCGGCGAACCGCGTTCGCACGGCCCGCGAACTGGTATCCACCAGCAACTGTTCGCCGGTCTCCGGGTCGAGCAATTCCACGTAGCGCACCGGGGGCAACTCGTGCTCGCGCTCATCGCGCACCACGACCGGAATCAGGTCGTGCCGATGCCGCACGATCCGCAGCGCCCCGGTGAACTCGGGGGCCTGGAAATCGCTGATCAGGAACACAACCGCCCGCCGCCGCAGCACGCGGTTCAGGTACTCCAAGGCGCCACCGACATCGGTGCCGCGCCCCGCGGGTGCATGGTAGAGCAGCTCGCGGACCACGCGGAGCACGTGGCGCGTCCCCTTGCGGGCCGGGACGAAGCGCTCGATCCGGTCGGTGAAGAGAATGAGGCCGACCTTGTCGTTGTTCTGGATCGCGGAGAAGGCGAGCGTCGCCCCGAGCTCGGCCACCAGCTCGCGCTTGAGCTGGTCCCGCGTGCCGAAGTCCTGCGAGGCGCTGACATCCACGAGCAGCACGACGGTCAGCTCGCGCTCCTCGCGGTAGTTCTTGACGAAAGGCCGGCCCACGCGGGCGGTTACGTTCCAGTCGATGGTGCGCACATCGTCGCCGGGCTGGTACTCACGGACCTCCTCGAACTCCATCCCGCGGCCTTTGAAGGCGGAGTGATACTGACCGGCGAAGATGTCATTCACCATCGCCGAGGTGATGATCTGGATGCGACGGACCTTCTTGAGAACTTCTGCCGGGATCATCGCCTGGTCAATCCGCCGTTGCCCCACGCGGGCGTACTCAAGCCAGGCCGCGAATTGTACCGGCGCAGCGGCGCCTGCGAAACGCGCCCCGTGGAGAGTCGCCGGCGCGGGGGTCCTTGGTGCCCGCCGAGGTCGGGGCCCCACCGGCCGGCCCATATGACAAACCGGGCGCGCGTCGATCTTGCTCCGATCAACGCGCGCCCGGTTTCACGCCGACCTACGCGGGCGCAGTCGGCCGTCGCCCACTAGCGACGTCGCAGCCCCAGGGCCGCCAACGCGAGCAGCGCCAGCGACGTCGGCTCCGGAACGCCGAAATACACGTTGTCCCAGCCGACGTCCTCGATGAACGCCTCGCCGGCCGATTCGTTGAGCACCGCACTCTGAATCGGATCGGTGCTGACGATGCCGATGAAGAAGTTGTTGTCCGGCCCGGCGTTCGGCGCACCCCAAACCGGTATGGGCACGCTGGCGATCAGCGCGCCGGCGGCGTTGAAGAAGTCCAGGGTCTCGATGAAGCCGGGGGTGGTGAGCTCATTGTCGAGCACCCACATGCCCACCGCGAACTGCGGCGTCGTCAGATCCAATTGCAGGCGTTCGTCGACGCCGGCCCCGCCAAACGGGAAGAGCGCGTTCGGGATCGAGCGCGGCTCGTATTGCGCGTTGTCGCCCAGCGCGCGCAGTCCGAATCCGCCGGGCTGCGAGAACGTGACCCCCTGGCCGGCCCACTCGTTGCCGGTCAGAACCGTGTCCGGAGGGACGCTGTCGAAGTCGATCATCGTCAGCGCACCCGTCGCGGCCAGGAAGGCAGTTTCCTGGGGCTCCTGAAAAGCAAGCCCGAAGGTCGGGTCAAAAAACAGTGTGTAAGACGCGAGCGCAGGCGCCGCCAACAGACCGACCACAACCAACACAGCCAACCGTCGTGTCATCACCTTTCTCCTCTGCTTAATACCACTCCTGCGAACTCCGGCCGCGAGCACGGAAGCGGCCCAGCGCCACGCTCGCGACAATTCCACGTGACCTTCGCCGCGATCGAAGGAACTGACCGCCGCAGCACACCAGACTTCGTCCCAGTAACCGCACCATTATAGCCCCGGCGGGAGTAATTTCCCATAAAAAAACGCCCCCGCCCACCCACGCCGCCGAGCCTGTCCGGACCGCCATCTGACAGACGCGGGCGCGTTTCCGCGACGCAACGCGCCACTCACGTGCCCCCCAGCCCGACTTGCCGGGGTACGACCTCGTTCAAGCTACCCGAGCGGAAACCACGCAGATCGAGCGCGACGTACTGGAATCCCAGCTCCCGGAGCCGGGCGTCCACTCGGGCCCGCAGCTCGGCATCCGCGAACCGGTCCAGATCCGTGGCCGGCACCTCGATCCGGGCCAGTTGCGCATGGTGCCGCACGCGGCATTCCGCGAAGCCCAGCTCACGCAGATACGTCTCGGCGGCGTCGATTCGCTGCAGCTTTTCCGGCGTCACGGGCTCGCCATACGGGATACGCGACGACAGGCAGGGTGACGCGGGCTTGGCATGAATTAAAATGCCCAGTGCCGCGCCGATTTGGCGCACTTCGGCCTTGGTGATGCCGACCTCAGCCAACGGCGCCAGGACGTGCTGCTCATTGGCCGCCTGCAAACCGGGCCGGAAATCGCCGAGATCGTCCCGGTTCGTGCCGCCGACAACGGCCCGGTAGCCACGTGCGGCGGCCAGCGGCACCAGCCGGGAGTACAGCTCGGTCTTGCAGTAGTAGCAGCGCTCGCTCGGGTTCGAAACGTAGCGCGGGTCAGCAAATTCCGCGGTGTCGAGGAACTCATGCGCGGCGCCCAGCTCGGCGGCGAGCGCGGCGACGGAATTCAGCTCGGCACGCGGGACACTAGGGCTGCGGCCGGTCACCGCCAGCACGCGCGAGGACCCCAGCGTGCGGACCGCCACCTTGAGCAGGACAGCGCTGTCCACCCCGCCCGAGAACGCCACCACGACCGATTCGAGCGCCCGCAGGCGCTGCTCGAGCGCGTTCAATTTACGGGCCACTTGCTCCTGCATGAGCTCCGCTCCGGCTCCCGCGGCTGCGCACCGCTCGATTCTAGCCCGGTTTTTCCCCGGCGCGGGCCGCGGCCGCGGTCCCGTGGCCGCGCCGCAGCAGGCCCAGCACGATGCCGCTGACGACGTACCCAAAGGCCAGCACGACCAGCAGCAACTCGAACGAATACCAGCCAATCCCGAGAATGACGATCAACCAGACCAGGTGCGTGGGCGGATGCCGGCGGCGCACATACACGTTGAAAATATGCACGTAATCGAACCGGCTCACCATCAGCAGCCCGACCGCGAACGCGGCCAGCGCGATCACCCAGCGCGACACGTCCGGCCAGTTCACATTCCAGGCCGCAAACCCCGTGTGCCGCAGCCGCTCGTGCAGCGCGAGCAGCGCGGCCATGGCCGCCGCCGCCCCGGGGCTGGGCAGCCCGCTGAAGGCGCGCTGCCCCTCCTCGCTTTTCACGTTCTCGGCGTTGTAGCGCGCCAACCGGATCGCGGCGCAACTCAGGTATACCAGCGCGCACAGCAACCCCACGCTGAACTGCGGCCGCGACGCGTCGGGCTCCTCAGCCAGCGCTCCCGGGGCCGGTCGCAACAACAGCGTCACGAACAGGGCCACGGGCGCCACGCCGAAACTGACCACGTCCGACAGGGAGTCGAGCTGGGCCCCGAATTCGCTCGTCCGCCGGGTCAGCCGGGCCAGCCGCCCGTCCAGCGCATCGAAGATCATCGCCAGCACGATCAGGTAGGCGCCGGCGGCGATGTGCGTTGGAAAGAGCTGCTCCAGCGCCCGGTGGAACACACGCGGTTGGATCGCGAAGTACGCGGCGTACTCGGCGCGCACCGCCAACAGGCAGCAGAAAATGGCCAGAAAGCCGCAGATCAGGTTGCCGAGCGTGGCCGCCGCCGGCAACAGGCTGATCCCGATCAGCCGGCGCCGGTGGTGGTCCAGTTCGGTCTGCGCGTGCTTTTCCTGGTCCAGGATCATCTTTCCGGCACTGCCCGCCGGCGGGCCAGCACCGTGCGGCCGGCCTTCACCGCGTCGCCGACGGCGACACGCACTTCCCAGGCGGGATCCTCAACGAGACACACTTCGGTACGCGACCCGAGCTTGATCATACCGTAGCGCTGCCCGGCTGTCAGGCGCTCGCCCACCCGCGCCGTGCACACGATGCGCCGGGCCAGCACGCCGGCGATCTGCCGCACGCGCACCGGGCCCGGCAGCGGCGCGGCCGTCTCGAGTTCGAGCGTGTTGCTTTCATTGCGCACATCGGCGTCGGCGCGCAGCGCGTTCAGGAACTCGCCCGGGCGATAGTCCACCGCCGTCACGCGCCCGGCGCACGGGCTGCGGTTGATGTGCACGTTGAAGACACTCAGAAAAATCATGATGCGCAAAAACTGCCGGTCGTCCGGGCCGGCCACGCCGTGCGTGATCTCGACGATCTTCCCGTCCGCCGGCGCCAGGATCAGGTCGTCGCCGACCGGGCACGCGCGGGGCGGGTCGCGGTAGAACGAGAGCAAGGCGAGCGCTATGACGGCCGGCAGGACGGCCCACCAACCCGCCAGCCACGCGCAGACGGCGGTGAGCGCTCCCCCGCCCAGCACGATCAGCGTCACTTCCAGCCGCGCGTACGGCGCCATCCGCCACTCCCGCTATCCGGGCCACAACTCGTCGATCAACTGCGCCACGCCGCAGTCGTTATGGCTGCCGACCACGCGCTCCGCGGCGGCGCACACGGCGGGCCGCGCGTTCGCCACGGCCACGCCGAGCCCCGCCCGTTGGATCATATCCAGGTCGTTCACGTCGTCGCCCACCGCGACGGTGCGGCGCGGGTCCACGCCCCACCGCCGACACAGCTTCTCAATTCCGTACCACTTGTCCACGATCGGCGCAAAGGCCTCGATCAGCGACAGGCGGTACGGCGGCGCGTGCAGTACGTTGTGGCGGATCCGCCCGTCGAACGCGGCGCGCAACTCCTCCGAGACGACCTTTAGCACCGCGGTCTCCTCGATAATCGAGAGGCGTAGCGGGGCCGCACATCCGTCCGGCAGACGCTCCACATTCGACACCTTGCACGGCGAGCGCTCCAGCCAGGCGTCCACCGCCGGGTGGCGCCGCGGACCGGCGAGCATGTACCCGTCGCTGCCAGCCTCATCGGGGTCCGTGAGCCAGAGCACCGGGAAACCGCGCGCCTGAAACCAGTCGGTAAGCGCCAGCGCATCGGACGGCGGTATCGCCGTGCGCTCCAGCGTACGACCTGACGTCGCCTCGCTGACCAGGGCGCCAAAGACGGTGACCGTCGCATCGAGGTCGAGGCCGATCTCCGCCAGAACTGGTCGCGTCTCGGTGAACGCCCGCCCGGTGCACAGCACGATGCGGACGCCCGCCTGGTGGGCCCGGTGCAACGCCGCCCGGTTCGCGGCCGGCAACGTGTGCTCCGAGTTCAGGAGCGTACCGTCGAGGTCGATGGCCAGCAGTTCGTATTCCAATGCCGATCCCATGCGGTCGCTGCCGGCGCCGCCATGCTCGTCCACCGTGGGCGGCGCGCGGGTTGAGCGGCCAAGTCGCTATTCTGGCGGATTCGGCGGCCGCGGGAAAGTCGGGCCGCGACGGATCCCCTGTTGCCCGGGGGCGCGCGGTATACTGCGCGCTGGGATAGCGTTTGCCGCGGGCCTGCACGAAAGACGCACCGCGGGTGTCCCCATGAGCAGCCGTTATGACCAACCCGGATGAAGCTGCCGGCCGCGTCACGCGACCGGTCCATAGCGTCGCGATCATCGGCTCACCTGACAAGCCCGGGGCGGCCGAGACACTGGCCCGCGCCGGCCGCTGGCTGGCGGGCCGGACGGCAGTCGTCTTCAGCGACATCACCTATGACAGCCGGAAGGCGATCGCTGCGCGGCCCGACCTTCTCATCGTCCTTGGCGGCGACGGCACGCTCATCGCCGCGGTCCATGGACTGCGCGAGCGCCAAGTGCCGATCGTCGGCGTGAATCTCGGCAAGCTCGGCTACCTCGCGGATTTCACCATCGACGAGCTCGAAAGCGAAGGCGACTTCCTGTTCTGCGGCGACCTGCCGATCACACGCCGGGCCATGATGGATGTGCGGGTGGTCCGCGCCGATGTGCACGAGCCCGCGTCGCCCGCCGTCAATGACTGCGTGGTCTTCGCCGGCCCGCCGTTCCACATGATCGAAATGGTCGTCGAGGTGGACGGCGACGAAGTGGCGTACATCCGCGGCGACGGCGTGATCGTAGCGACACCGTCCGGATCGACCGCGCACAACCTGGCCGCGGGCGGCCCCATCCTGGAGCCGACGGGCGAGGCGTTCATCCTCACCCCCATCTGTCCACAGGCGCTCAGCTACCGGCCGCTGGTGCTGGCGGCCAGCCGGCGGATTTCCATTCGCATCGCCCAGGCAAACCCCGGCACGACGGTCGCGACCGATGGGCGCATCGTCCAGCCGCTGCAGGTCGGCGACCGCATCCTCATTTCCCGCTACAACGCGGACTTTCTCCTGGTCCGCAACCCGCGTCACTCCGAATGGCACGCCCTCCGCCGCAAGCTCCGCTGGGGCGAAGGGCCGAACATGCACTAGCCCACTGCGTACCCCGGCGACACGCCCCCCCCACCGCCGGCCGCCAGGGCGGGGCGCCGCGTCAGTGCGCCGGACCGATCTCGGCGTCCAGCTCATCGACCAGCGCCACCGCCCGCCGCAGGTGCGGGATGACGATCGACCCGCCGATGACCAGGCCGACGTTGAACGCCTCGAAAAGCTGCGCGTCGGTCACACCCAGTTCCTTGCAGCGGATCACGTGGTACGCGATGCAGTCATCGCAGCGCAGCACCAGCGACCCGACGAGGCCGGCGATCTCCTTCGTCCGCGCATCGAGCGCGCCGTCCTCGTATGCCTTGGCATCCAGCGTGAAGAACCGGTTGATCTGCAGGTTGCCCGCCTGCAGGATGCGCTCGTTCATCCGCTCGCGGAATTCGCGAAACCCGTTCAGCCGTTCAGACATGCCTTCCTCCACACGCGCCCCGCCGTCGCCCGGCCAGCCGGCCAGCCACCACCATTAGACCGCGTCCGGCCGTGCCCCGCACCTCCGCGCGGTTGACGCTGCCCCGCCGTCGCCGCAGAATCAACCCCCAATCCGTCGGCCACTGCCGCCCGAAACCGGCCCCGACGGGCTCTGCCCTGACGGACGGCCATGAAGACAGACCCCGTGCCCGCCAGACACGAACAGCCCGGGTCCGTGCGACCGCCGGCCCCCTTGCCCAAGCTGTGGCGTGAAGCTGGCCACGTGCTGCTGCTCTACGGGCTTTCGGCCGCCGCGCTGTGCTGGATCTTCCCCCAGCCCAGCTTCTGGCCGCTGGTGTTTGTCGCGCTCGTGCCCTGGACGGTCGCGACCTGCCGGACGCACCGTGCGTGGCTTGCGCACTGGCTCAGCTTCCTGGTCGGCTGGGGCTTCTTCCTCGTCGCCCTGCGCTGGCTACTGCCGGTAACCGGGCTCGGCTACGCCGCCCTCGCGCTCTACCTCGCGTTCTACTGGACGCTGGCAGCCTGGGCCATCCGCACCGCCCGCCGACACGGCATTTCGCTCATCTGGAGCCTACCCATCACCTGGGTCGCGTGTGAATACCTGCGCGCCACCGTCATGACCGGCTTCCCCTGGCTGTTCCTGTCGCACGGCCTCTATCGCCAACTGCCCTTGATCCAGATCAGTGACCTCACCGGCGCATACGGCGTCACCTTCCTCGCCGCCCTGGTCAATGGCGTCCTCGGCGAGTGGACCCTGCGGCGGTGGCCAGCGCATGCGGCGAACACTGGCGTCCGGCAGCTCTACGCCGGCACCGCAACCGCCATCGCGCTGCTCGCCGCGACACTCGGCTACGGCTACTTCCGGCTTGGCCAAGTGGACTTTGACAAGGCGACCGACGCGCGGGGGCCGCGGGTCGCGGTGATCCAGCACGACTTCCCGCTGGTCAGCACGCCGCCGTACGGGGATCACCCATCACTGGTCCTCGCGTCGTACCTCGCGCTCGCGGCGGAGGCTGCGCGGGGGCAACCCGACCTGCTGGCGTTCCCCGAGACCGTCTGGAACGCGTATCAAAACATCGATTTCATCGAGCGGCGTGAGGTCGTGCCGGAAGTCGGGCCGGGGCTGTGGGACTGGAGTTCCGCGTGTCACCAGGCGGTGTCCGCTTTCGCACGCGGGGATTACGCGGCGGTCAACACGGTCATCACCGACCTCGAGCACCGCGTCCGCCGGCTGGCCCAGGCGCGCCCCGAGCTGAACCTGCCGACGCGCCTGCCGCGGCTGCCGGCCGAGAATGGGCCGCGCATGACGGTGCTCGTCGGCGCAGTGTCGCTCGAGCAATTCCCCGAGGCGACTTACCCGAAGCTGAAGCGTTTCAATTCGGCGCTGATCTACGACCCCGACGGCGCCCAGCGCCGCCAGCGCTACGACAAGACACACCTTGTGCCGTTCGGTGAGCTGGTACCGTTCCGCCAGGCGAAGTTCATGGGCTTCCAGCTGCACTGGCTGTACCGCTGGCTGAACAGCCTGAGCCCGTTCAGCCAGGGCGGCAAGGACGAGTATTCGCTGACGCCAGGGACCGAGTACACGGTCTTCGAGTTCCCCACGGCCAACGGTCCGCGCCGCTTTGCCGCGCCGATCTGCTACGAGGATGCGACGCCCTACGTCATCCGGCACTTCGTTTGGGATGGAGCCACCCGCCGGGTCGACTTCCTGGTCAACATCAGCAACGACGGCTGGTTCCTCCACAGCAACGAGCTGCCGCAGCACATGGCAATCTGCGCCTTTCGCGCCGTCGAAAACCGCGTCAGCATTGCCCGGGCCGTCAACACCGGCATCAGCGGCTTCATTGACCCCAACGGCCGGATCTACTCCGAAGTCACCAAAGATGGCCGCCGCTTCGGCCGCGGCACGATCGGCTACGCCGTCGAGCCGGTGTATCTGGACCAGCGCGCCAGCCTCTATGGCCGCCTGGGCGACTGGTTCGCCGGCGTCTGCCTGGCGCTCACCGCCGTCCTGTGGCTGAGCGGCATCCTCGAGCGCTGGATCCTCGCGGCCCGCCAGAAACTGCGGGCCCTGTTTGCGAAGGGAGGTCCCTGAGTGCTTACGACCGCTTCCGACCGCCGCGGCGGTGTGCAGTCCTGGCGCCGGTTGATGCTGGGCACGGTCACCGCGGTGCTGGTCGCCGGCTGCCACGAGGCCCGGCCCGGTGCGACGCTGTCACCGCAGGAACGGATGGACATGCAGAATCGGGCGCAGGATCTACTGCTGCGCGCCGCGGAGAGCGACTTGGACGATGTGGCCTGCAATGCGCTGGAAGCGCTTGTGCGCGTCGCGCCGCGCGCCGGCCAGCCGCTGTTCCGCAAGGCGCTGCGCTCCACCTCGCCGCTGGTGCGCTACGCCGGGTTTGTCGCGCTCGGCGAGCTGCGCGACGCCGAGGTGCTTAAGTCGGTCGCGGCGGGCGTCAGGGACGAAAGCCTGCATGTGCGGCTCGCGGCGGCGTTCGCGGCGTGTCGCTGCGGTCGCGACGGCTATGCGCGCGTGCTGACGCGCGTGCTCTCCGAGGCCCCGGATGAGAACTTGCGCGCCGACGCCGCGGCCCTGCTGGGCCGCCTGCAGGAGCCGCGAGCCACGAAGTGGTTGCGCGCCGCCCTGAAGCTGCCGATCAACGAGAAGTCGCGGCACGTGACCCTCGTGCTGCGGGGCGCCCTGGCGCAGCTTGGCGACAAGGACGCGCTCAGCGAGCTGATCAACTATTCGCAGGGCGACCCCGTGGCGCGTACCGACGCCTTGCTGATCCTCGCTGACCTGGGCAACCCGGAGGCGCGCGATGGGCTCCGCTACCGGCTGCTCGGCGTAAGCGAAGAGTATGACGAGGCCCGCCTGATCGCGGCCCGCGGACTGGGGCGCATCGGCTATCGCGACGGCTACGACTTCGCCATGAAGATGCTCACCTACACCGACCCCAACCCCAACCCGACGCCCGACAACCCCAGCCGCACGTTCCCGATCCGCTCGATGGCGGTGCACGCGCTGGCGGAGATCGGCGATCCGCGGGCGCTGCCGGCGCTGCGTGACCTGGCGGCCGACCAGACGGACGCCCGGCTGCAGGTGGCCGCGAGCTACGCGATTTGCCGGATCGCGGGGCGGGAGGCAAAGTAGCGGAGAAGGCATGGAGGCACGCAGCCACGCAGCCACGGAGTCTGTGTGCCACTGCTCTTGAGCAGTGCCTGCGCTTGGCACAGCGCAGGGTCGTGGCCGAGACGCACGTGTGCGCGCGCGGCATGGCCGCGTCCTAGGGCTGACCGTCGGTCCAAGAGCGCGTCGATTACAGCCGGGGTGCCCGCTGGCCACCAGCCCGCGGCCGTGCTCCCGCGCCTCAGACATCGCCGCGAGATTCTGGCCGCGGTGTGCGTGTGCGAGCGACAACGTCTGATCGGCATGCCCACGGTTCCTCGAACGCGACCATGCCACGCACCGGGACAGCTATTCCCCGCGCGCGAGCACGCACCGAAAGCCAGTATCGGGGCCTTTTTCGTCCTTATGCATGTATCCGGCGCGATTGCGGACAGCCAGAAAGTCCTTGCGGTGTTCGTTCCACGATGCCCCAACGATGGTGAGTGACCCCGTGTTGTAGGGCTCGCTCAGGTACTCGGACACGTTACCGCGCAGGTCGTAGAGCCCAAGACGGTTGACCTCGCCACTTCCAACCGGCAAAGGTCCTGCCAGGTGAGTTCCGCCGCGGCCGCCGACGGGTGTGACCGATCCGGGAAGTCCCGCGTCAGCGACGTACTCCAGGTACTGGGCGTACGTGGGCAGGCGGTAGCAGTATCCCGCTGGCAGGGTCCCGCGTTGCCGTTCCAGCTCGGTCAGGCGCCGGCAGAATTCGAGCGCCTCATCGCCCGTCACATTGCCAACCGGGCATGTCGGACAGACCCTCGGCGTGGCGGGCGCACCCATCACCAGGTCGTACTGAGCTTGCGTTGTTTCGTAGCGCGACACCCAATATCCCGTACTGAGCGCCACCAGCTCCATTCCGACGGAGTTCACGTGTGCGCGTTCCGGTAGTACGTGAATCGAATCCGAGCATCCGATGAGGCCACTCAACACCACGAATTGTGCGCACCAACGCGTCGCGAACATCAGCCTGGTTCGGAGTGCGGTCATGGTCACCGCTCGCGCAAAGGCGAGGATCCGAGACACAAATCTCCATGTACCAGGCGCATTCTACATCCGCCGCCGAGTGCGTGGCACGGCCGCGTCCGGGGGCCGGCCGTCGATCCGACGGCGCGTCGATTACGGCCGGGGTGCCCGCTGGCCACCAGCCCGCGGCCGTGCTCCCGCGCCTCAGACATCGCCGCGAGATTCTGGCCACGGTGCGCACGTGCGAGCGACACCTCTGGCCGGCGTACCCACGCTTCCTCAAACGCGGCCATGCCACGCACCCGAGCCCGGGCGCGTCGCTGCCCCGCGGCCAATCCCCGTCATCCGGTGTCGGTCTTGGCCGCCCCACCCCGAGTATAGACTCTCTAGAATAGATGGCCGACCCTATTTTCGTACCCTATTTTTCGAATTTACCTGCCCGGTCCCACTCAGTTCATGGGACGTCCCGGCCGGGATGATTCCGAATAGACGTCCCATGATTGCAGGCTCCTATCCCCGTCCAGCGGCTCCGGAATCGTCGTGGCGGAGCAGTGCGGATCGCACCTCGTTCCAGGCCGCCTGGAGTCGCGCGATGTCCCGGCGGCGTTGACGCATCGCGAGCATAGCCGTGATGCCACAAAGCCCGAGCAGGCCTGATGCCCCCGCGTATATGACGACCCTGTCCCAGGCATCCCCGTCAAAAATGGCTGGGATGATGAAAAATGGTGCGGCAACAAGCAGCGCGCCCAGCATCAGTAGCAACGGTGACCGCGAACGAGATTCCAGCGTGGCCCCCACCTGGCCGTTCGTGACGCCTATCCGCACGTATACCATGGGAAGCCGGACGTCATGCGTGACTCCATCCGGCATGACGATGCGCTCGCAGGACCACGAGCGCGGAGACGATTCCTCGGCACACCACATCATCAGTTCCGTGCCCGCACTGTCCTGCGAAACCGTCATGCCGACGTCCTCGAGAACGGCGCGCACGGCCTGCAACGGCTGCTCGTTACGCGCCGTCGCCGGTTGTAGTGTCATCAGGAGCATCGTCACGAACCACAATAGCCAGCCCGGAAGCACCCGCCTATGTACACAGTTCCGCCAACCCAATCCGGGGACACCACGCTCAATTTACCGCGAGCGCCCGCTTCAGACCCGGCTCCAGGTCGAGACCTGCTTCTCGACCCGGCGGCTTGCGTAATCATAGCAGAAAGTGACCTGGATGTCGTTGATGCGTGTTGGGACCCTCCCCCTGCCCCCTCCCTGGGAGGGAGGGGAGTTGGAGCGGGAAACGCGTTCCGGCCGCCTGGGAGGGAGCGGAGTTGGTGTGTGGGGTGCGTGCCGGCTGCTGAAACCGTCGGCCACGTTCGTGCGCCCCCGCGAAGGGGTGGGCTTCGCGATCCAAGGTCTGAGGACCCTGGCAAACATCGTGCGCCCTACGGGCGAAGAGGGGTAAGGCACGGACGCACGAAGGGAAAGCGACGTAGCCACGAGGGGAAGAAGCGCTTGCGTCCCAGCTTTGAACCGTGACGCCGTGGTGCATTGCTCGCGAGCGGTTTCCGCGCCTGACCTCTGACGACGGCGACTCCCGACCGTGCATTGGCGGCTCAGCGGGCGTCGTGTCCCGGCGAGCCGGTTGCGTTGTAACGATCTCGACGCTTCGGGGGCGGGAGGCCGGAGGCTGACCAGCCTGGAGGGAGCGGACGGCGTCCGTTTTTGAGGGGGTGGCGGCGGACTCGGCCGGAGTTTGGCGC
>JAGNKU010000025.1 GCA_017999985.1 Phycisphaerae bacterium
TAGAGGGATCGAAACCGTCCTCGAACAAAAGTCTAGAGACAAAACAGAGACATGGTTCGCGTTTGACTCGCCCCCTCGAACTCAAGCCCCTTGGTTAGGTTCGCTCGCGCGAACTCCACCCCCTTGATCTAGCTCCCTCGGGCGAACGGAACCAAATTCTGCCGGATTGCGGCCGCGCCAGCGCGGGTCCAAAATGTTGGACACCGCTTTTCGCTTCAGTAAAGCTGACGGTTCTTCGAGGGCTCACGGGCCATGCTCCGCTGGTTCTACGTCGCCATGCACCTTCTCCTGGAAGCCAGCGCCGCCCGTCGCGACGCTCGCATCCGGTTCCTCAAGGCCGAGGTCGAGATCCTCCGCCGCAAGCTGGGCGGCAACCGCGTCATCCCGAGTCCGAACGACCGTGCGCGCCTGCTGGCCATCGGCCAGGAGTTCGGCCACAAGGTGACGGACCTCATCGGGATCGTCACGCCACGGACGTATTCTCGGTGGGTCGAGGAGCTGCGGGAAGGGCGCCCGGCGAAACGCGTCGGCCGACCCAAAATCGCCCGCAACATCCGTGACCTGGTCACGCGGCTGGCCCGCGAAAACTGTGGCTGGGGATACAGGCGCATCATCGGAGAGCTGCGGAAGTTGCGGCTGCTCGTCGGTCGATCGACCGTCCGTCGGATTCTGCGGGGGGCCGGCCTCACGCCATCGCCGCATCGGCGTGGCCGGGCGGGAGAAACCGTGTGGCGGAAGTTCATCCGCCTGCACGTGAACACGCTCGTGGCCGCCGATTTCTTCACGAAGAACGTGATCACGCCCATGGGCGTGCGGGTCGCCTACTGCCTCACGTTCATCCACGTCGGCACGCGCAAGGTCTACTTGAGCCCGCCGACCTATCACCCTCACGAGCAGTGGGTGCAGCAGCAGGCCCGGAACGTGCTCATGTGGCTGGAGGACAACGACTTGCCCATCCGTTTCATTCTGCACGACCGCGACGCGAAATTGCTGTACGGCTTCGATCGTGTCTTCGAGAATGCCGGCGTGCAGCGGGTGCGCACGCCGGTGCTGGCGCCAGACGCGAACGCCTTCGCCGAGAGCTGGATCGGTTCGTTCAAGCGCGAGTGCCTGAACCACTTCCTCTGCTTCAGCTTGGGCCATCTTGAGCACATCACTTGGCAATATGTCCGCTACTTCAACAAGTATCGCCCGCATCAGTCACTCGGGAATCGCACGCTACCCGATGCTGAGAGGGGCTCACCTGAAAAAGGCCCGCTGAAGCGGGTGGGCCGCGTCAAGTGCCGACGCTTCCTTGGTGGGCTGTTGCGGCATTACTATCGCGCGGCGGCGTAAGGCGGTACGGTGCCGAGAGGGCTTGCTTGCGCTTCCTCATTGGATTCCAACCCCTCATGCTGTCCTGCAAATTGAAGCCTGACCAGACGTGAGCGACGCCAATAGGTTGGAGATCTTCGTCCGACAGGTGCGTCTTGTCGCCGAAGTGCTGCTGCGGACATCCTCGACCGTCACGACCACCTCGGGATCGATGGCACTCGCAAGCTCCGCGATGGCTGGTGCGGTCCTACGCGGCACGATCGTGAAACACACATTGACGGGCCCATCGCGACCGGCGCCTCCCAATGTGGTCACCATAACACCGGCGCGGCGCAACTGGGTCGCGAGTGCCGCGGCGCGAGTGCGGCTGACCAGCGTGATAAGCTGGATGCCTAACGCGAGCTTGTTCTCCAGCCACATGCCCAGACTGAGGCCGGTCGCATAGCCACCGGCATAGGCAAGCACGTTCACCCATTGGTTGAGATGGCTGAGCAGGCTGGCCACCGCGCACACCCAGATGGTCACCTCAACGAAGCCGAGTCCCACCGCGAGAGCGCGATGTCCGCGCGTCACACTGATCAACCGCAGTGTTCCGAGGGATACATCCACGACGCGAGCGCAGAAGATGAACACCGGCAACCACATAGCCGCCTCCGTTCAAAACCGTTCAATCAGCTGTGAGGTTATGCTGTCACGCGCGGCCGCCAGGCAGAGTGGTACCGGCGCACTGGTCTACCGCGTCGGCGGCGCGGCCGTGGGCCACCAGGAGCTCGATTTGGAGCACCGACGCAGCCTGCTGCGCCTCAGCGGAGAAGCTCCCGGCCAAGACCGCCTCCGGGGAAAACTCGCGTAAACGCCGGACCAAGCCCGCGGGGGTAAACGCGACCTGAAACTGCGCGGGATGCAGGAACAGCCTCGTGCGAGCCGCTTGGGTATCCACGGCCACGTAGTAGGGCGCGCCCTCGAACTTCGGCGCGACGGCACCGCGTAGGTGCGGTTCCTGAACAGCGACGACGACTTTCATGACGTAGCCTCCGCTCCGTGACGCGGCAACGCGCTCCGCGCCCGTGGACACCTACAGGTGGAAGTGCCCGGCCGCTTCGGGCTGATAGAGCACGTCCAGGATGCGTACCGTTCGTCGACCGCCGGGAACTTCGAACCGAATCACGTCACCGGCGCGGCAACCCAGGATCGCAGCCCCCAGAGGGGCCAGAACCGAAATACGGTCGTCGGCCGCAAGGGCGTCCTCGGGGAATACCAGCGTGCAGTGCATCTTCTGCCTGGTCTGCGGATCTTCGAGGCGTACGCGCGAATGCATCGTGACCACGTCCGGAGGGACTTCGTCCGGTTCGATGAGGTGGGCGCGCTCCAGCTCGCGGCGCAGGACGTCCAGATTCTCGCGATCCCTCTCGTGCCGGTGCCCCGAGATGCGCAGCCACTCGCGCAGCCGGCTCGCATCCTGCTGGGTGATGTAGATAGTTCGCCTTGCCATGTCGATGCTCCGATCTGCAGGTCTGCCCGGCTGCGATGCTGGTCGGCGCCGATGTGGGCGGCCAAGAACATGCTGGGGCGCCTGGTTCCCGCGCTCAACGCTGAGCGGCGCGAGCGCGATGTTGGGATTCAAGCTGCAAATCGCCCGTAGTAATGACCACGCCGTGCCGGTTTCCGAGCTTGGCAGCGCGTGGGGAAACACGCTTGCGCGTCCGGTCGTGAAGTCGGTCAGCACGGCGCCATGCGGCTCTTCCCGCCTGGCGGTGCCGGCCCTGTTCGCGCTCACTGCAATCATGTGTCACCTCAATCCGAGCATCCGCCACAACCTGTGCCATAGCGTCGATCCGTGCTGCGCCTGCCGCATACCTCGGGCGCGCTTCACTCCGACGTACGGTGGCGACCCGCACCGGCGAATCTCCGCCGCGTGGGCCCACAGGCATCCGATAACGCTGGCGCAGATGATGAGTGGCATTGTCCACGAACTCCCGTAACGGCTGACGAACTTCCTTCGGCTCAGGCGGCCGAGCCGAGGTTCAGCGCGTCACGCCGCCGCAGCATCCAACGCCGCCGGGTGCGCGACTTCACACACCGCGCGGCGCGTTGCGCGGCCTGGCTCAGTGCGTCGCCCGGGAAGATGGCCACGGCGGACACGTTCGCTTCGCCGCGGGGCCGCAGCAGCAACTTGATCCGGCAGTGCACGTCCGGTCCGCCGCGGGGGCCGTTCACATCCTCGAAGCTGACAGCCGCGTGCTGGATGCGGTGGGCGAATCGGCCCAGGGCATACTGGAGGCGGGTATGCACCAACTCGCGGAGAGCTTTGGTCAGCGACATGTTCTGCGTCGTGATCTGGATGCGCATGATCGTCTCCTTCCGGCAGCAGCCAATACGTTCCATCTGTGCCGCGGCTACACCCAGCCGCGGTCGCGGCAGGCCTGGGCCACTCTTCCGATCGCGATAACGTGCGCGGCGTCGCGCATCGGCAGCTTGCGCCGGTGCGCCATTTGGCTGACGTCGATGAATGCGGAAGTCATCGCCACGTCCAGTTTTCCGAGCACCTCATCCTTGGTCCAGTAGAAGTTCGTGTTGCTCTGCACCTGTTCGAAGTAGCTGCACGTGACCCCACCGGCGTTGGCCAGGAAGTCCGGGATCACGAAGATGCCGCGCTCCCGCAGAATGTGGTCGGCTTCCGGAGTGGTGGGGCCGTTGGCGCCTTCCGCGATCAGCCGCACGCGTCGGGAGATCTGAGGCGCGTTGTCGCCGGTGACAGCATGCTCCAGCGCCGCCGGAATCAGAATGTCCACATCCTGCTCAATCCACGCTTCGCCGGGCAAGATCTCGTAGCCCAGCTTGCTGGCCTTCTGCTGGTCGATCGTACCGAAGCGGTCGGCGATGCCGCGCAGCTCCGCCAGGTTAATGCCGTTCTTCTTCCGGAAGCACTGGGCGCGCTGGGCGCCATGATCCCAGCAGGAGACCGTGATCACGCGTCCGCCGATCTGCTGATAAAGCTCAATGGCGTGTTGCGCCACGTTGCCGAAGCCCTGCACGCTGGCCTGCGTGTCCTGGGGCCGGAGCTGGAGCTCCTTGAGCGCTTCCCGCAGCATGAACACGACGCCGTAGCCGGTGGCTTCGGTCCGGCCGAGCGAGCCGCCCATGGCGACCGGTTTGCCGGTGATGAAGCCCGGGAACTTGCCGCCGTGGATGTGCTCGAACTCGTCGAGCATCCACAGCATGTGCTGGCCGTTGGTCATCACGTCCGGCGCGGGCACGTCGAGCACCGGACCGACATCCCGCGCGACGGCGCGGACCCACGCGCGGCAAAGGGCCTCTTGCTCCCGCTGACTCAGGTCGTGCGGGGCGCAGACCACGCCGCCCTTGCTGCCGCCGAGGGGGATGTTCACGAGCGCACACTTCCAGGTCATCCACATGGCCAGGGCGCGCACCGTGTCCACCGTTTCCTGCGGATGAAAGCGGATACCGCCCTTGCCGGGACCGCGGGCGTCGTTGTGTTGGACGCGGTACCCGCGGAACACGCGCACGCGCCCGTCGTCCATCCGGACGGGCAGGCTGAAGTGGTACTCACGCAGCGGCTGACGCAGCAGGTCCCGCGTGCCCTGGTCCAGTTCGAGCAGCTCAGCCATCCGGTCAAATTGGGCCTGAGCCATCGCGAAGGCGTTGAAGGATTTCGTGCTCATTGCTTTCCTCGTGCGCTAGAGCCGGGCCACACGGCCCGGGGGGCCGGCCCGCCGCGCGGCTGCGCAGAGAGGGCAGTGCCCGGGGTAGCCGTGGCGCCCTCGCATGCCCGCGGGCGGGCCGGCGACAACGAATCGGTTAGTTACAGGGCTGGTCATCCAGCCGCTATTGATCTATAGGCGTTTGCGGCATTATTAACAAGACAGATAATATCGCACTGACGATTCGCAAAATACGAACTGTCTTACAACGACCGCGCCGGCGTTAACGCAGCCGCGGGATGTATTTGGTTAATCACGATGAGTGTCATTGATCGTGAATAAGAACCGAAGTACGCTACTCGCATGGATTGGTTGAACTACCATCATCTGTTCTACTTCTGGACCGTGGTGCGCGAGGGCAGCATCGCGGCGGCTTGTCGTAGGCTGCTGCTGTCGCCGGCGACGATCTCGGCGCAGTTGCGAGAACTGGAAAACGCGCTGGGGGAGAAGCTTTTCAAGCGCGTCGGGCGCAACCTCGCTCCCACCGAGTTCGGCCGGCTGGCGGCCCGCTACGCGGACGAGATCTTTGGCCTCGGGCAGGAGTTCATGGACGTGGCCAAGGGCCGCACGCTGGAAACATCGCTTCGCTTCCGGCTCGGGGTAGATGACGTGCTGCCCAAGCTCGTCATCGCGCGGGTGCTGGAGGCCGCGTTCCGCCTACCCCAGGCCATTCGGCTGGTCTGCGTGGAGGGCACGCAGGCCCAGTTGCTGCCCCAACTTGCGGTTCACGACCTAGACTTGGTACTTACCGACGCTCCGCCAGATCCGTCGATCAAGGTACGCACCTTCCACCACCTGCTGGGCGAATCCGGCATCACGATCTGCGCTGCACCTGCGCTCGCACGGAATCTGCGGCGCAACTTCCCCGTGTCCCTGGACGGCGCGCCGGCGCTCATGCCGACCCCAAATACGTCCCTGCGCCGGGCCATGGACGAGTGGTTCGAGTCCGCCGGCGTGCGTCCACGGATCATCGCCGAATTCGAGGACCAGGCGCTGCTGAATGCTTGCGGGCACCGTGGCGCAGGGTTCTTTGCGGTTCCAGACGCCGTCGCGGACGAGATTACGACCGGTGAAGGCGTTCAAGCGGTCGGTCGCATGGGAAAGACACGGGAGCGCCTGTACGCGATCAGTGTGGAACGCCGCGTCAAACATCCGGCGGCCGTCGCACTGGTGGAGAACGCCGGTGCGGTGCTCCGCGGGGCGCACGCGCGCCGAAAGTCCGGCAAGGCCAGCCGAGGCGGGCGGCGTTAGCTTCTACTCGGTCGCCTGTTCAATCAGGAGCCCACCATGAACGAAAGACACATTTACGTCACGGTAAAGGACATGGAGCGTCTCGGTCGGCTCGTGCTGGCGGCCATCAGCGATGCCCCCGACCTTGAGCCGCTGCGCGCCCTCGACCGCGAACTCGACCGCGCCCAGGGGGTGCGGCCTGAGGACGTCCCGCCAGACGTGGTCACCATGAACTCGAAGCTGCGGCTCACGGACCTCTCGGCCGGTAAAGAACACGTCGTGACGCTCGTTTACCCCGATCAGGCGAATGACGACGACCGCGTCTCGATCTTGAGCCCGCTCGGCACCGCCCTGCTCGGGTATCGCGTCGGTGACGAGATTCGCTGGGAGGTGCCGGGCGGAAACCTGCACCTGCGGATCGAAGAGCTGCTCTACCAGCCGGAAGCCGCGGGAAATTACGGTGAGTAGGCGGCGCCTGCCGGCGCCTTGGCCCAGGAACCACTGTCATGTCCGACGCGCGAAAAACCAAAGCGGAACTCGCGGCCGAATCGCAGCGGCTGCGTGCCAAGCTGGCGGCGCTAGAGTCGCGGAACGTCGCCGTGCACGGTGCCGCAGATGCGCGCCTGAACCCGAGCGAGCATTTCCGAGCTGTGGCCGATTACACCTACGACCTGGAGTCCTGGATCGGCCCCGATGGCCGGCTGCTGTGGGTGAACCCGGCGGTCGAGCGATTGACGGGGTACTCGGTCACCGAGTGCCTCGCGATGGCTGACTATCCACTGCCGCTCATCCATCCGGCCGATCAGCCGCGGATGGCGGGGGTATTTGCAGAAGCACGCGCCGGGTCCAGCGGCAACGACGTTCCGTTTCGCCTGCGGGCCAGGGACGGGGGCATACGCTGGGTGGCCGTCTCATGGCAGCCGCTCCAGGCCACTGACGGCCGGCACCTGGGATACCGATCCAGTATTCGGGACATTACCGACCGTAAGGAGGCCGAGGAGGCACTCCAAGCGCAGCGCGCACTGCTCGATGGCATCATCACGCACATTCCGTGTGGCGTGTACTGGAAGGACCGCGAGTTGCGCTATCGCGGCTGCAACGCCGAATTCGCGCGGGCCGCCGGGGTGTCTACTCCCGCGGAGATTGAGGGCAAGACCGATCACGAACTCGCCTGGGAGCCGGAGCAGACGGCCTGGTTCCGCCGCTGTGACGAGCGCGTTCTGACCACCGGCGAAGCGCTGCTGAACATCGAGGAGTCCGAGCGCCAGGCCGACGGGCGGGTCGCCCAGCTCCTGACCAGCAAGGTGCCGCTGCGGGATGCGGACGGCCAAGTCTGCGGCGTGCTGGGCGTGGACACGGACATCAGTGCGCTCAAGGCCGCCCAAGACGAGCTGCGCCGCGCCCATGACGAGCTTGAGCTGCGCGTGCAGGCCCGCACGGCGGAGCTCGCGACGGCCAACGACCAGTTGCGCCAGGAGATCGCCGAGCGCGTGCGTGTCGCGGAAGCGCTGCGTATGAGCGAGGAGCGTTACCGGCACGTCGCGGAGCTGACCTCCGATTTTGCGTATGCCCTTCGCATTTCGCCCGACGGCTCGTTCGAAGCGGAGTGGATCACCGACGCCTTTGCCCGCGTGACCGGTCACAGCCGGACGGAACTTGGCCCAGCACGCGCCCTGCTGGACCTCGTTCACACCGACGACCGGCCGGTTGTACTGCGCAGCGTGCAGTTGTTGCTGGCCGGGAAGTCCAGTGCAGCGGAATTCCGCATTGTGCGCGGAGACGGTGAAGTGCGTTGGCTGCACAATCAGGCCCGGCCGGAGTGGGACAAGCTCGCACGCCGCGTGGTGCGCATCCTGGGGGCGGCCCAGGACATTAGTCACGCCAAGCGCGCCGAGGAAGAGGCGCGCCAGCACCAGGCGGCCCTCATGCACATGGCGCGCCTGAGCACGATGGGCGGCCTGACCGCCCAACTGGCGCACGAGCTGAACCAACCGCTCTGCACGATCGTCGGCAACGCCCAGACGGCGCAGCGCCTGCTGGGGGCGGACCCGCCGGACATTGTGGAAACACGCGCCGCGCTGAACGATATCGTCACGCACGGCAACCGCGCGGCGGACATCATCCGTCGGCTGCGCGACTTTCTGCGGCTCCAACAGCCGCGCCCGGTCGTGCTGAACGTCGAACGCGTGATCGCGGATATCGCGGCGCTCGCCGAGGCCGATGCACGTCAGCACGATGCCAGCATCGATTTCGGCGTCGCCGCACAATTGCCGACCGTACGGGGCGACCCCATCCAATTTCAGCAGGTCATCCTCAACCTGATCCGTAACGGACTGGAAGCCATGACGGCAATGCCGGCCGGCACGCGCGCCCTCACCGTGCGGGCGCGGTTGGACTACGCGGGCCGGGTCGTCATCGGCGTGAGCGACCTGGGACCGGGCCTTCCGGATGCGGTGGCGGCGCGCATCTTCGAGCCGTTCTTCACCACCAAGCCCAGCGGGCTCGGCATGGGCCTGGTCATCAGCCGCTCCATTGCGGAAGCCTACGGTGGGAGCCTGTGGATGACGAAGAACGCGGAGCGCGGTGTGACCTTTCACCTGGCGCTGCCCGCCACGACAGCGGAGGAAGAACCGTGACATCCGGTGCCGGGCGTGGCGTGGTAGTCGTAGTTGATGATGACGCGGGCGTGCGTCAGATGATCAGCCGCATGGTGCGCTCGGTCGGTTTGCGCGTCGAAACCTACGGCTCGGTGCAGGAGTTTTTGGACCTGTATGACCCGCGGCAGGCCGGTTGCCTCGTCCTGGATGTCCGCATGCCGGGGCAGAGCGGTCTGGATCTGCAGGAACGTCTCGCCGCGTTGGAGGTTCCGCTGCCGATCATCTTCATCACGGGGCACGGCGATATCGCGATGGGCGTGCGCGCGATGAAACGCGGCGCCCTGGATTTCATTGAGAAGCCTTTTCAGGACCAGGTTCTGCTCGACGCGATTCACGCCGCGCTGACGCGGGCCACGGAAATGCACGACGTGGCCCAAGCGCGCGACGATGCACGTCAGCGCCTCGCCACGCTGACGCCGCGCGAGCGCGAGGTGCTCGCCCTGGTCGTGGACGGACTGGCGAACAAGCAAATCGCCGCGCGGCTCGGCACCGCGGAGCAGACCATCAAGATGCACCGCGGCCGCCTAATGAGGAAGATGGGCGCCGATTCGCTGCCGGCGCTGGTCCGCTTGGCCCAGCTCGGCGGGGTCGCCGCCGATCCACGTCGCTGACTACTGCCCGCCGCCGCGTGCAGCCCCGGGGGCATACGAAAGTATGCCCCGGGCCACACCAACGTTGTCTTTGATCCACCTTCCGCGCAGCTATCTTTTCTGTAGTGCTACTAGGCATTGAGCAGGCCGCTGGGGGCGGCTCGTGGCCGAGGGCGCGGATGTCGCCCGAGTGCGCGGGGCGCAGGAGTCACAGACCCATGCATAAAGACGGTTTTGGCAACCTGGAAGAGTGGGGCCGTGTACTGACGCAACTGGAGCAGTTGCGGCAGGATCGGCGATTGGACGAGCATCAGGATGGGTTGGTGCGCCTGTTGCGCTATCCGGACAACTGGCGCTTGCGGGAGGCGGCGCTGGAATTCGCCCGGGACGTACGGCAGCCCACGGAGCCGCTCGTCACGGCGGTGCTGCAGATCCTGACCAACGAGGACCTGTACTACGAGGTACGCGTTCTGGCCGCCGAGGCGCTGGCCGCCCTGCTCCCCGCCGCCCGCACAGGCAGGGATGGGCGCAATCGAGAGTTGGAGCAGCGCGCCCTGGAGCAGATGCACGCGTTGCTCGACGCCACGCATCCACCGGTGCTGCACCAGGCGGTGCAGCGTGTACTACCCACGATTGAGTGAACGCTTCTCAAACGCCGGCTGCACACGGAGTTGTGCGGCGGTGCATCGAAGGATGTCGCAGCCATGATCATCGGAATTCCCAAAGAGATTCTCCCCGAGGAACGACGGGTCGCTGCCCTGCCCGAGACGGTGAAGAAATTCGTTGAACTGGGCTTTGAGGTTCTGGTCGAAACGCACGCAGGGCGCGGGGTCTTTCGTGCGGACGACGAATACGTCGCCGCGGGCGCGCGGATCGCCCCCGATGCCGCCAGCCTCTTTCAGCGCGCGGATGTCGTGCTGAAGGTGAAGCAGCCGCACTTCAACCAGAATGCCGGCCGCCACGAAGCGGAGATGCTGCGCGAGGGCTCCATCCTGATCACCTTCCTGCATCCGGCCGCACCGGCCAATCACGACATAATCCGCACCCTGCGCGACCGCAACATCACCGCGCTGACGATGGACGGCATCCCGCGCACCTCGCGGGCGCAGACGATGGACGCGCTGACCTCGATGAGCACGGTGACCGGCTACAAGGCGGTGCTCATCGCGGCTAGCCATTTTCCGCGCTTCATTCCGATGATCGGGACGGCGATCGGCGCCGTTCAGCCGGCGGAGATCCTGGTCGTCGGCGCCGGCGTCGTCGGACTCCAGGCGATCGCGACCGCGAAGCGCCTCGGCGCCAGCGTGAAAGCCATCGACATCCGGGCCGACGCGCGGCGCGAAGCGGGGAGTCTCAAGGGCACCAAGGTCGTCGGCTTTGAGGTACCGGAAGAGCTGGCTGTCGGCGACGGGGGTTATGCCCGCGCCTTGCCGGACGAGTGGCTCGAACGCGAGCGGACCCTGCTGCGGGCCATCGCGCCGCAGATGGACATCATCATTCTCAGCGCCCTCGTGCCCGGCGAGATCGCACCGGTCCTCCTGACAGATGAAACGGTGCGCCGCATGCGGCCGGGTTCCGTCATTGTCGACGTTTCCATCGACCAGGGCGGCAACTGCGCGCTCACCGAAGCGGGACGCGAGATCGTTGCGCATGACGTGCACGTGTGCGGGACCGCTAATATTCCCGGGTCAGTCGCGGTCGATGCAACCTGGCTGTACGCCCACAACATGCTGCATTACGTGGAGAACCTGTTCCGGGATGGTCCCGGCACCTTCAACGCGGATGACGAGATCGTGCAGCGCTCGCTCGTCACGCGCGACCACCGCATCATCCACACGGGGGCGCTCAAGGCAATGGGCACGACGTAGCGGCTTCTGCAGATAGCAGCGAGGAAGTGTCATGTTCGATGTGCTTCTCATGATCGTGATCTTCGTGCTGGCTTTCGCCGTCGGCTACGTGCTGATTGTGCGTGTACCGCAAATGCTGCACACGCCCCTCATGTCCATGACCAACGCCATTTCGGCCGTCACGATCCTGGGCGCGTTCCTGCTGTTCGCGGTGCCGACGAGCACCGTGGAAAAGCTGTTGGGCGGGGTGGCGATTGTCACGGCGATGTTCAACGTCGTCGGCGGATTCGTGATCACCGACCGCATGCTGGGCATGTTCAAAAAGAAGGATGCGGCAGTGTAAGTCTGGTTGCGACCATCCAGCTTCGCCGGCCACCGTCATAAAGCAGAGAGTGACGTATGTCAGGGCTTTGGATCGACCTTGGGATCATCCTGATCCTCATTGCGGGGATCGCGCAGTTCCGTACGCCAAGGGCCGCCCGGAGGGGGAATCTCACGGCAGCCGTGGCCCTATTGTGTGCGGTCGTGGTCGTGCTGGCTCGCCACGGTGTGCTCCACGTCCCGCTCGTGGTAATCATGGCGCTCCTCGGCAGTTGCCTGGGCGGCTGGGTGGCCACCCGCGTGAACATGATTCAGATTCCCGCGATGGTCGCGTTCCAGCACGGGGCGGGGGGCGTCGCCGCATTCCTCGTCTCGTTCGTTGAACTGACCCGCGACTCCGCCGAACCGCTGACGCAGACCGCCGAGATTGCCGCGCTGCTGGGACTGGTGATCGGCGCCGCGACGTTCAGCGGCAGCGTGCTCGCAAGTGCGAAGCTGGCTAACCGCCTGCGCCAGACGCCCACGCGTTTGCCGTACCACAATGGACTCCTGCTCGCGAACCTGGCCGCGCTGATCGTGCTCGGCGTGTGGACGGGCGTGACTGCGAGCAGCGGGGTGGTTCTGGGGACTTCCCTGGCGCTGATTGTGGGTGCGGTGGTGCTCGGCATCATCTTCGCCATTCGTATCGGGGGCGCGGACATGCCCGTGCTGATCTCGTTCTTGAATGCGACCGCGGGGTTGGCGGCGGCGTTCTGTGGGATCGCCATTGGCAACCGCCTGCTCATCGCGTGCGGCGCCACCGTGGCCGCGTCGGGCTCGATCCTCACGCACGTGATGTGCCGGGCGATGAACCGCGGCCTGGTGGGCGTGTTCGCGGGGTTGCGGCCGCACCATGCACCCGCCGCCGCGCCGCAGGCATCCACGGCCGCGATCCGCCCGGCTGCGGCCGCGTCGCCCGCGCCGGTGGCCGTCCCGTGCCCGCCTGCCGATACTGCGCGCGAGGCCGGAGCGCTGCCCGAGGCGCCGCCTGCCGATCCGTCCGCGCGAGCAGCTGATCTGCTCCGGACGGCCCGCAGCGTGATCATCATCCCCGGCTATGGCATGGCGCTCGCCGAAGCGTCGGAGGAAGTTGTTCAACTGGGAGAGCAGTTGACCGCGCTGAACAAGGCAGTGCTGTTCGCGATTCACCCCGTCGCCGGACGGATGCCGGGCCACATGCACGTGTTGCTGGCCGAAGCGGAAGTCGATTACGGAAAGCTCCGCGAACTGAAAGATGTCAACGGCCAGTTCGCTCAGACTGACGTGGCGCTGGTTGTGGGGGCCTGCGACGTGGTCAATCCGGCGGCGATCGAGGCGACGGACACGCCGATTTCGGGCATGCCGATCCTGCGGGCCGACGAAGCTCGGCACGTTATTGTCTGCAATCTAGACGAGCGCCCGGGCTACTCGGGCGTCCCGAACCCGCTCTATCACAACCCGAAGACGATTCTGCTGCTCGGCGACGCTCAGACGACGATCGGCGCGCTGCGGCAACGGCTGGAGGACCAGACTCGTGGCGCAACCGGAGCCTCTGAAGCCGCGCCTCCGCTGGCGCGGGAGTTGGTGGAACACCCGGCCAGTAAATACAACACCGCCGGGTAGCGCCACCAGCGCCATGCCCGCGACGGCTCGCTTGGAGGCACTGCTGCGTGCCGTCGAGCAGCTCGACGATGATGAAATGCGGCAGTTACCCCTCTTGCTCGCCAACAAGCTGAAGGCGCTCGACCAAGCGCGGGCGGCGGAATTACGGGACTGCATCGGCGCGCGTTGCGACGTGATTTGGCCCGGCGAGGCTGAGTACTTTGATGCCACGTTGGTCGGCGTCGATGAGGATGCCGGTTTGGCCCAGATATCGCTGTCGCGCAACGGCCCCGTCTGGAGTGTACCGCCTTACGCTGTGAGATTGGACTGAAGACAATCGGCATCAAATCTAGCAGGGCCCAGTAGCTGCCCCAGCAGGAGGCCTTCAATGAAAGCCACCCAAACGCGTCGTCCGGCTGAAGCGAAGGCACGTGATGCGGCGCGACATCCCCAGCCAGCAGCGGACCCCGTCATTCCGGGGGAGGAGGCGATTCGCGAGCGCGCATACCAGATCTTTCTCGCGCGTGGTGACGTGCCTGGCAGCGCGCTACAGGACTGGCTGCGGGCCGAGCAGGAGCTGCGTTCTCAGTCGCGAGCCTGACTTACGAATCGCAACCGATCTGGGACCGCGGCGGACAGCATCAAGGCGGCGATTTGCCGCATGAAGCACACGTGGCCTTTCCGCGGCGTTCGGAGAATGGCGCCGGTGTACTGCGGTCCCGAACCAGCCCGATGAGCACTGCCGCTCCAGAATACGCAGTCGCCGAGAAGAACCACTCGGCCGGACCGGTGACCCCACGTGTGAGCGCGAACGCCGCGACGGCCGCCCAAAACGTCTGGCACGCCCAACAGCCCAGGAGGTACTGGAGCGCCCGTCGGGGGAGCGAGATGCGCGAGAAGCGATGAAGCTCGGCGCGGCGGGCGTCGAGTTCGGGTTCGGTGAGCGGGACCGCGGCGGCGTGTTGCGAGCCACGGGCGACATCCTCGTCCCACTTCGTGCGGTTCGCGACCTCCCAATTGAGCCGGTTGAGCCGCTGGCGGCGCGGATTGTCGCGCAGCGCGAGCCGGTACTGGAGTTCTGCCGCCGGGAACGACCCGAAGATCGACTTCGCCAGCGCGCAGACCGCCAGGGTCCAGACGAAGAAGGACGCCACGTGCGCCCAGTCGGTGATGTCGAAGATGCTCGTCACGTTCAGGCCTCCATGCCTCCAGGTTTCGTTCGATCCGCGGGCGTCGTGCCAGCGGGCGTATTCACAGACGGTGCGGCATCATGCCCGTCGCGCCGCGCACTGCTCCAGTCGCTCGCGGAGCAGATGCCGCACGATCCGCGCTTCGGCCGGCGCGTTGCTGGGGTCCACGGTGAAGTCGCCGTTCTTTGGCAACCGCCATCCAGCATCGAGCTTGGCGAACAGCGCCGCGATGGCCGGGTCGCGCTCGATCAGCCATCGCCGCAAATCGGCTTGGGTCGTGCCGTTCAGCAGCTCGACCGCGCGGGCCATGACGTAATCGCAGGCCAGCAGCCCGAGCTCATCGTCCGGGCAGTACGCCGTCAGATGCACGCGCTTCGGGCCAACGTTGATCGACACGACCGGCATCGCCTCACGCTCCCTTCGCGCCGCCGACCACCAGCCGGCGTTCCCACATCCAGTGAATCTCCGGCGCCCAGGACGCCGACGCGTATGCCACGAGCCGCTGGAGCTCCTCGAAGCGCGTCGCGCCGGGGTCGCGATTCTCGAAGCCGATGTTGATCGCCCCGACGTTCGGCACACCGGCGCTCTTCGCGACCTCGCGCGCCAGCCGGCGGCAGCGGCCCCAGACGTTCGCGTCCAGCATCATGTAGACGGCGCGGTAGAACGGAACCGCGGCCACGACCATCGCGACCTGCGGCTCCGTCGGCAGCGAACCGAAGAACGCCGTCGCGACCGAGTCGTTTCCCGCCGGGATCGCGACCGTGACCATCAGCGCATCGAACGGCCCTTCAACCACGAAGAGCGTGTTCCCGCCAACCCGCACGCGGTCGGCATCGTAGATCGTCGTCTTGTGCCCGCCTTCGACCGGGTAGCTGAGCCAGCGCTTGCGCTGCCGGGCGTCGATTGCCCGCGCCGTGTAGCCGAGCTCCCGGCCGCTTTCACGGACCGGGAACACCACGCGCCGCTCCTGCTCGTCGAAGCGTAGATCGAACCGGGGGATGAGTTCGTCGAGGCGTGCTGCGGGAATGCCGCGCCCGACCAGGTAGTCGTAACCCAGCTGGGCGATGCCCTTGGGCGCCAGCGGCGATAGCGCACTCACATCACGCACGTTCCGGCTCCAGTCCACGTCTCACAGGGGCAATCGTGCATCCACGTTGCCGGGTCCTTGGTCAGGTCGTAGTTCCGCAAGCGCGGCACACCGCGGCCCTCGTACGGCGGCAATCCGCCGTTGCGCCCAGGGAAGTGCCGATACGGCCGGCCCGAGCCGTCAAGGTTCAGATCGACCGCGACCCAGGCCGCCTCGCCCTTGCACACCGGGAAATCGCCCAGCGAGCACTGGCAGATGTGGCCCGTGCAGCAGGCCGACCCTGCCCACGCCGAGAAGCACCCGCTCTGCGAATCGACGAACTGCGTGCACAGCGGCCCGTACTCCCCGTGGTAGCCGTAGCCGGGGATCGCCGGCGGCAACGCCAGCGTGTCGCCGAACGAGCAGTCCGGACTACAGCCCGGCATCCCGTCGCAGCCGGAGTACCACGATGGCACGAGGCCGCGCCAGTAGATGCCGGTGACCTCGTGGAACCACAGGCCGCTGTCCGGGCCCATCGGGTAGGTTTCACCGCAGCCGAACATGTCGCCCAGGCAGTTGCCGCTGAACTCACTGCCCGGCGGACCCGTCGCCTTGAAGTACAGGCCGGGATGCCACACATGATCCAGGCGGTTTTTCTTGAACTGCCCGCCGTGCGTCGCATCCCAGCCGTGGTTGCAGGTGTCCGGCGTGCAGGCGTAGTAGCTGTAGCCCTCGACGCGGCGGAGGCAGTGATAGCCCTTGTACGGGTCGCTCTCACACTGCAGGGTCTGCCAATCCACGCTCTTGCAGCCCTTCTCGTCGCTGTGATAGCCGCAGCCGGGCGAAGCCTCCATGTCCGAGTCGTACCCGTCGCAGACCGTGTCCTCCCAGTAGTGGCGATCGCAGGGGCACTCCTCGCCGCCGCGGTAGTGCGAGTAGCCGCTCTTGCGGCTCATCATGTGGCACTTGGCCGACTGGCAGTTCTGCGTGCACTCTTCCCAGCTTGGCCGCGTCCACGGGACGCAGGTGTCGGAGAACTCCGTGTACTCGTCGTCGTAGCCCGGCCCCCACTGGTGATACCAGTAGCCCAGCGCGTGATCGTACGGCCAACAGCCCTCCGCGTTGGCGCAGCACTTGTCGCAGGCCTTGCGGTACTCCGCGCCGCCGTCGCCGAAGCAGTCGTGGTGGAACAGGTACTTGTGGTAGCCGCAGTCCTTACCCATGAACTGGCCGGGCGTGCGCTTACGGGTGCAGACCGCGATGCTGGTCCACACGCCGTAGTCGATCAGGTAATCGACCGCGTCGATGATTTCCTGGATGTGGACGGCCTCGATCACGTCGCCCGGGCGCAGGCCCCAGCTCGGGTACTTCGCCCAGACCTGTGCGAAGTCGTCCCAGTTGGGCTTGTACATCAGGATGAACGTGCCCGGCGCCGTGCCCCACGAGTACCCGCCGCCGTAGCACGGGTTGTCGAAGTGCAGGTCGTCGGTATAAAGCATGTTGATGCCGCGCCAGGTCTTCCGCGCCGCGGCGCTGCCCCACGTCTCGCCCTGGCCGGGTTGATGGTTCGGGTGATTGTGTAGCGGGCGCGGATCGGGCGTCGGCCCGCCCACGAGGCCCTTGCCGCCGGTCATGTAGTGCGGGTGGACGTTGGAGCCGCTCCAGCGGAACTTGATCGGCATCGGCACGCAGCACAGGCCGTCGTCGCCGCCGCGGAAACGCGGGTTGTGGTGGAAGGCGTCGCAGCGGTCGTCGGTCTCGGCGCAGGTGTCGTACTCACCGGTGCAGCAGTCGCCGCCCAGCCACGACAGCACGAAGCGGACCATGTTGAGCAGCCCGGGCTGGATCGTCTCCCCGCCGTCGCAGGCGAAGAAGTCCGTGCCGTGCCGGACGTTGATGCCGCCGTAGTCCTCCAGCATCTCGGGCAGGCCGTAGGCGTAGGGGTTGAAGTGGGTGAACCACTGGAGGTAGTAGGCGTCCGCATCCGCCGGTGCGCTGTCGGCGCCGGGGTCGTACTTCGTGATGTCGGGGTCCTGCGGGTCCGGGTCGTTGTAGAAGTACCGCACATACCAGCGCAGCTCGGTCGCGTGGGCGTACGGACCGCGCTGCGCCGTGTATGTCGGTCCGCCGCTCATCGCGACGAACGACCAGGCCGACCACGCGCCGCCGGGCGCCTTCGTTTGGCAGTAGAGCCGCACGTTCGTCGGCGTGGGCACGCCGCCGGGCTTCGCGTAGGTGAACGTGACGACCTGGCCGGGCTTCTGGGTGTAGCCGACGCCGTCCTGGCGGCCGGGCTGAGTCGCGCCGAACCAGCCCGCGCCCTCGGGGTCGAACGGGTCGCTGGCCTGGTCGCGCGCGACGCTGCCCAGCGGAAAGTACGTCCGGTCGTGCGTGCCGGCCGCGAACTGCCCGGCTGGATCGCCCGAGCGCGTGCGGATCGGCACGCTCGGCTTGGGCATCGGGCAGCAGGGCGGATTCTCACCCAGGGCCGCGTATTCCTTGCCTCCCGGCTGGTAGTCCCAGCAGGTGCCGGTCTCGTTGCAGCCGATCGGGCCGAGCAGCAGCCGGCGCTCCCACATCTCCGGCCCCCACAGGCAGCGCGGATGCTGACGGTCGTACCACTGGCGCTTCGGGCTGCCGTTGGGCCGCGATCCGAACACCGCGTAGAGCAGGCCTTCGAGCTTCTCGAGTGCCAGCGCGAACTTGCCGCCCAGCGTGTCCTCCCAGTTGATCTGGCCCGGGCCGGCGGGCGGTGAGCCCTTGGGCAGCACCTTCACGCCGGGCGGATGCAGGTCGGACCACCGGAGCTGGCCGGGGACCGTACCGCCGCGCGTGGCCAGCGTCTCCTCGCCGTGCGAGTGCGTCCCGTACGTCGCGTGCTGCTCGCTGGTGATGTCGACGAAGGCCACGGTTACACCCCGTCCAGCTGGAACTTCGCCTTGGCCGGCACGCGCAGCGTGTCACCATTCGGCACACTCACCGGCGGGTCGATCTTGGTGACCCACATGAGCTCGTTGCTCCCGCCCACAACGCCGTACACCGCCAGGCCGCTGAACGGGCCGATGGCTGCGCCGCTTGTGTTTTGCCACTGCGGCGCGCTGGCGGATTCCACGTGCGGCGGCGGACCGGCGACGTAGGTCCACGAGCTGAGCGCGGCCGCAGCGAAGTGCGCGTGGAAGAACGGCGCGAGGTCGGCGTACGCCGTCCGCCGCGTGATCGCCGGGGCCGTGGCCAGCAGCGGCCGGCAGTAGATCGTCGTGTACCGGCTGCCGGTCTTCTGGAACGCGTATTTTGCGAAGCGCACCGCGAAGTCGCGCGTAATTCGCCCAAAGATCCGGGCCTGGTAGATCACGTGCAGCGCGGTCCCCGGGCGCAGCAGCACCGGCGCCCGGAACCCCGCCGCGGCAATCAGCTTGTTCCGCGACGTGTCCGCCACGAACGCCAGCGTGATCGGGAACCCGCCCATCTTGCGGAAGTCGCACAGCCAGTCGAGCTCGCCCGACGGGTCCCACTGGTACATGTACGGCCGCAGGCACACGCTCGGGTCGTAGGGGTCGCAGTCCGTGCCGCAGCGCTTGCGCGGCCGCTGCCAGGGATAGCCGACCTCGGGCTCCCATGACTCCTTCGGCGTCCACTCGGGCGGCGGCTGCTCGATTTCCTCTGGCGTCCAGGGGAAGTCCCAGTCGCCGCCGGCCTGCGGCGTCCACGAGTGGTTGTTTGGGAACGTGACCTCCTGCGACGCAAATCCGCCGCCGTCGGCCTCAAGCGCCGCGGTGAAGCTCAGCGCCTGCCGGGCGTAGCCGAAGGACGTTCGCATCGGGGTGGTGTAGCAGCCGCCTTCATTGGCCTGGGCGTTGGTGCATTGCGCAAACGTGAGCGTCGGGCCGAACGCGATGCCTCCGCCGATGTTCGGCCGGCCGTCCGGGTAGCTTGGCGTCGGGCCCGCCACGCCCATCTGGAACGTCATCGCCGCCTGACAGGCCGGGAAGAGCTGGCGGTAGACGTACTCGATGCCCTCGTACGCCAGCAGGTTCGGCAGCGCGAACCGGGCCAGCTCGATCCCGCTCTCGTGGTCAACGTGTCGCACCAGGAACCGGCCCATCAGTACGTCCCCCGGTAATGCGACCGCGTGCAGACGAACGCATCGACGCCCGGATCGGGCGCGGCGAAGATCAGCACCACGTCGCCCACGACCAGCGGGTTGACCCACTGGCCGCCGGCGCCCTGCTCTTCCAGGTTGAACACGTTGTTGTACGCCAGCCCGCCGCCGACCTGTGTCCAGGCGCCGTCCTCGTCCATCGTCGCCTGCGCGGCGGCGTAGCGGTACGGTGGCGCACTGCCCGACTTCGACGTGATCATCGCGAACGCCGCCGCCATCGAAGCGGCGCCGGTTGGCAGGCCGATCTTCGCCACGACCCACGCGACTTGCGGGTCCGGGTCGCGTTCGCTGGGCGGCTGCACCCACAGCAGGCAGGCGGAACCCGCCGCGCCGCTGTCGAGCTTGTCGGCCTGGCCGTCCTTCGCTTCGGCGAAAACGTGGCCCTCGTCGTTCATCTTCACACGGGCGACGCAGACGCCGTCCACGCAGCCGCGACCGAACAAGCCGTTCTTGACGGGCTCGAGCAGGATGACGAATCGACCGGCGTGCGCGGCGGTGGGCGTGACGCCCTTCAGGGCGACCCGCTCCTTGAATGCGTCGGCGTTGTCCGTGGGTTTGATGACGGTGCCGGCCACACCGAGCACGTCGAAGCGCTGGCGATCGGCGCCGCTGTCGTTGCGGACCAGGACGATCCCTGTCTGCCGCCAGTCGGGCAGGCCGTCACGAGTGGCGCTGCGCTGGCGCTCCTGGTAGTCGCGCGCGACGTCCACGAAGGCGTTGAACGTCGCCGCCGGGATGACGAGCGGGTCGCCCGAGCGGACTTTGCGCAGCGTGCTACTCATGTCCAGCCCCCACGGCCAGCGGTAGAATGCGGTCGAAGTCGCAGCATGCGATTGCAGATCGCCATTCTCCGGAGAGGCCCAGCATGCCCGACCCAAGCGCCGCACACGACGATGAAGCGTCTGAGCGATGGGCGCCCGGCTGGGTGATCCGGTGTCTAAAATGCGGATTCACCGAACCCTGGGGCAAGTACGGCGTCCGACTGGGGGCAGCAGGACGGACGTGGACTCTCGGTTGGTGTGCACGCTGCCGATGGGTGCGTTGCCACGTCATTGAGAAGCGGCGAGACCGGCCGTCCGCAAAGCGATAATGTGCAGCACACCTCATGAGCCGATCCCCAGCAGGCTCAGGTTGCCGTCGTCGTATACGCGCTCGATGTAGACCGCGATCGGCTTCTTCACGAGCGCCTTGGCGACGGTGTCTTCGCTGTCGGCGTAGCGCACCCACAGGTACTCCCAGCCCTTCTTATTGATGCCCGTGATGTCGCCGATCGTGAGGTTCGTGACGTTCGGGCTGGCCGCGAACCGGAACGTGATCTCCCAGTCGCCGTAGCCGCGCCGCGAGCCAGAAGCGCCGAGGAACAGCACCTCGCCGGCGTTGAAGCCCTTGAATGCGCCACTATTCGCCCTGCCGGTGAGCTGGAACAGCGTCATCCGGTACGCCGGCGTGACGGTTGTGTCCGGCAGGTAGTGCGTCTCGGCGAACTGATAGATCGGGACGGTGATATCGACGCCTTCGACGCTGTCCGCCGTCACACCGATAGCGCCCTTGAAGTCCGGCGCCGAACCGGCGGGGTACTTCGCGATCGTTTGCTTGCTCTGCGTGATGTGCTGCGTGCCGCCGCCGGTGTCGAAGGCAAACGTCGACTCGTTCGTCGGCGTGAACGGGCCGTAGCGGACGACCCCCTCCCAGAGCTCCTCACCGATCGGCTGCACGCTGACCGTGTCTCGCGGCAGGAAGAACCAGCCACTGCCCCACGGGTCGTACGTGGCTGGACTGCCCGCGACCAGGGCGTTGCGCGCCGCGACGTCGTCGTTCGTGCCGCGGATGTTGTACCGCAGCTCGACCGAGGGGCTCGTGCCGGTCGTGACCAGCCGGCTCTCGAACTTTTCGACGACCTCGACGGGCAACGCAGGTCTCCTACGCGAACGTCAAGCGCCCGGCGCTTTCGGCCAGACGCTTCGTGTGCTTGGCGGTCTCCTCGGTGGCGCGGGCCGTCCGCTCAGCAGCGCTGCCGCCACCCAGCCCCGCCGCGCCGAGTGGGTTGAACGTGCCGATCACGCTGATCTTCTGGGCGAGCAGGCTGCCCAGGCCGGCGAGCTGATCGTCCAGGCCGGCCAGGGGATCGCGGGGCGGCCGTTTGGGCGCACCACCCTCTGCGTCGGCGGCCTCGCGCTTGCGCTGCGCTTCCGCCACCGCGTCGTCCAGCGCCTTGCGGGCTTCGTCCAGTTGCTGCTGGGTTGCTTTGACCCGGGCGTCGGTTTCCTGGTCGAGCTGCCGCTGCGCGTCCTGGTCCTGACGGCCGATTTCCTCGAGCGCACCCTCGTGGGTGCTCTTGGCGCGCTCGCGCTCCGCCTGGCGCTGCGCTTCGCGGGCCTGCAGCGCCGCGTCGCGCTGCCGGTCGATCTCCGCGTTGACGGACGCGAGGTCCTCGTCGGCCATCTGCTTGGCGGCGTCGACGTCGAGCGTTTCGTCGAACAGACCCCACAGCTCGAGCAGGCGTTTGGTGGTCCAGTTGATCGCGGTATTCCAGGCCTTCTGGAAGCCCGCCGTGAAGCTGGTCCAGGTCTGCGACAGGAACGACGTGGTCTCGATCCAGGCGACCTCCAGCGCGTGGAAGCCGATCTCGGCCGCCGCGAGGGCCCCGTACCACATCCCGTACGCGATATTGAGGAAGAACCGCTTCGCTTCCAGCCATGCCCGGTTGAGCGCCGCCACACCCTGCTGCCACGCTAACTTCAGGCTCAGCCAGAGGATCTGCGCGGCGAGATTGATGTCGCCGGCGGCCAGGGCGTCCGCGATCCCGCCCATTACCTTATATGCGGTGTCGCGCAGCCGGCCGAACTGCTCACCCAGCCAGGTCAGCGCCTCGCTCCCGGCGCCTGTGACGACCAATAACGTGGTGCCCAGCGCCACGGCGGCGGCGATCACCAGCCCGATGGGTGAGATGATGGCCGCCAGCGCCGTGCCAATCGCGCCGAACGCCGCGCCGATCCCGGTCACGACCGTGGCCAGCCAGCCGAACACGGCGCCGACGCCCGAGATCAACGTTCCCGCCACAATCAGGCCGACGCCCACGGCGGTGACGGCCGCCGCGACCTGCAGCGCCGTGACGATCAGGGCTTTGTTCTGCTTCAGCCACTCCGTGACGCGCACCACGACGCGCGTAACGGCGTCACCCAGGTCCTTGATGGTTGGCGCCAATGCGGCGCCAATCGTGAATGCCGACTGCTTCAGCACGCGCCAGAGCGTGTCGAGCGTATCCGCCAGCGCGGCGGCGTCTTTGGCGGTTTCGGTGGAGACCGTCAGCCCCAGCTCGCGCGCTTTGTGCTGGTACTCTTCCAGCCCTCTGGCTCCGTCCGCCAGCAGCGGCAGCAGGCGCGTCCCGCTCTTGCCGAAGACCTCCATCGCCAGCGCGGCCCGCAACGTCGGGTCCTGCACCTTCGAGAGTCGATCGGCGATGAGCTTGAACTGTTGCTCGGGATTGAGGTTGACCAGGTCGGTGACGCTCAGCCCCAGGCGCGCCAACGCCTCCGTCGCCGATTTCGACCCCGTGGCCGCCTCGGTGACGACCTTCTGCATCTTGCGCAGGCCGGTCTCGAGGGTTTCCAAGTCGGCGCCGGCCAGGTCGGCGGCCCAGCCGAGTTCCGAAAGCGTCTCGACGCTCACGCCGGTGCGGGCCGACATCTCGTCCAGCGCATCGCCGGTGTCGATGAAGGCCTTCACCGTGCCGCCCAAGAACGTCAGCGCCGCTGAGCCGAGCGCCCCGAGCTTGAGCCCCACGGAGCGCACGCCCTCGCCGAAGGCCTTCAGCCGCTGCTCGGCCTTCTGCAGCCCCTTGGCGATCTTGTCGTCTACGCCGAGCTCGACGAACGCCCGGCCGGCGCGGATGCCCTTTGTGTTCGCCACGGACTACCCTCCGCGCACGCTGCCGCCCCAGCGCTTCGGGAGCTGCGGCCGCTCCTTCTCCAGTGCGGGGCCCATGAACGGTCGCTGGTCGATGGTCACGCGGGTGCGGAAGACCTGGCCGCGCCGCCGGCGCCTGACCTCGGCCTTGCCGCCGAACTCGAGCACGTTGGGAGCGGTGCTGCGCTGGAAACCCACCGGTCCAACCACGACCGAATCGCTGGTCGGGTCGTAACCGAAGTAGATCAGCCGGCGCAGCGAGCCTTCGTGTGAGTGCGGCGGCTGGCCCGCCGGCGCGCTGCCTTTCTTCGTGCGGATACTGTGTTTCGCGGTGGTGCGGATGAACGCGCCGGCCTTCGACAGCACGGCGCGCTTGGCCTTGTCGACGGCCCGCAGCACCGTCTGCTTGTCGAAGAACAGCGTCTTGATCTGCATCGTGATCATGCCGCGCACCTCACGCTCGGAGTAGGAAAACGCCCGCGGAGCGCCGCATCGGCCACTCCGCGGGCGCAATCACGGGAGCCGACTACGTGCCGGTCGGCGGCGGCGTGGTTTGGGCCGTCTTGGCCCCGATCTGGCCGAAGCCCAGCGCCCCGATCAGGCTGGCGATCTTCTGAGCCACATCGTCGCCGCTCATGACCTTGCTGAGCGACACCGCCTCCTCGGCGTCCGCCTCGGTCAGGGCCTTGACGATCTTGCCCACCGCGGCGGTCAGCACGGTGCCCAGCGCCTGCTGCTGCGCGATCGCGTTCTGCGCCGCCAGGTTCTGCTGGTTGACCGCGTTGCTCATCGCCAGGTTGTGGTAGAACGACGGACCGTCGCCCAGCGACTTGAAGT
>JAGNKU010000026.1 GCA_017999985.1 Phycisphaerae bacterium
CGGCACCAGGTTCACAAGGCGATCGGCGCGATCCGGACCCACTTCCGCGCTGCCGGCCTGAACTGATTCCCGGGTTGTCCGACAGCCGCACCCGCCACGGCGTATGTAACCAGCAGACGCCGTGGCGATGCGGCGCAGGACGGAGCGGACCATGACCACGGACGTGTACCGGTTCGAGTTTGACGACCGCGCGACGCGCGAGGAGGCGGAGCTGACGCTGCACCTTGCCACGTACGCGATCGAAGGCCTGTTCGGCGCTGCGCGGGTCCGGATGGACGCCGGCTACCACGTCGACGAGCCGCGCCACGCCATCACGATCGACGGTACGACCGAAGTGGGCGCGGCGCTCGTGCAGGTCTTCACCAGCCTAGCGCTGCGCGAGTTCGGGGAAGAGGCCTTCCGCGTGCGGCGCATGCCGGTCCCGACCGCGGCCGAAGGGAGGGCGGCGTGAGTCGCGATCCGGCGAATTGCCCCGAATTCGACGCACCCAATGGCGTGCCGCTGGTGCGGCTTGGCCAGGGCGACTTCACTCAGGACATCTGGGGCGCGGATGCGCCCGCCGCTGCAGGCCGCACGACGAAGAACCTGCTGACGTTTTCCGCGCTCAACACGTTCCGCAACTGCCCGCGCAAGTACCGCCATCGCTACGTCGATCAGCTCCAGCCGCGCGAAAAGCCCGAAAGCCTCTCGTTCGGCAGCGTGATCCACGGCGCACTGGAGCGCTGGTATCGACTGACAGGCGACGCGAACCGTCTGTGGGCGGCGCTCGAGTTCCTCGACGCCCAGTTCCCCCAGCGGGACCACGACCCCCTCCAGAAACACCGCTGGCACCTGGCGCGCGCCATGCTGGTCGGCTACGCCCAGCGCTACCCGAGCGAAGAGTTTGAGATCGTCGAGATCGAGAAAGAGTTCACCGGCGAGATTCGCAATCCGGATACGGGCCGCCCGAGCCAGACCTTCGTGATGGCCGGCAAGGCGGACGGCATCGTGCGGGCCGGCGGCGAGTTGTACCTGCTCGAGCACAAGACGGCCGGGTCGGTTGATGCCAACTACCTCGACAAGCTGTGGACCGACACGCAGATCGCGCTCTACTCGTTCTACTTGCGGCAGATCGGCTACCCGATCGTCGGCGTGATCTACAACGTGCTGCTGAAGACGCGTCTGAAGCAGCATGCCGGCGAAAGCCAGGAAGAGTACGAAGCGCGGCGCGCCGCCCTGGCCGCGAAGAACAAGAGCGGCCGCTCCACCGCGCAGCGCCAACTCCCTGAGACCGACGAGGAATTCCAGGGCCGGCTCGCGGAATGGTACGCCCGACCCGAGGCCTTCCATCGCGAGCGCATCTATTTGTCCGAAGACCGCCTGGCGATGCTGCAGGAGGAAGTCTGGGAGATCACGCAGCAGTACCTGGACGCGCGACGCCGCGGGAAGTGGTTGCTGAACACATCGAACTGCTTCGCCTACGAGCGCCCCTGCGAATACCTGCCGTACTGCCAGTCCGGCTTCAACCCCAACGTCCGTGACAACTTGTTCGAGATCGCGCCGCCGCACGAGGAGTTGGCGACGGCGCCCTCCGGCGATTCTGAGCGCGCATTCTGAAGGAGCACCCCATGCCCGTTGCATTGCCCACCGAGCGCAGCAAACCCACGGCGGATCTGTCACAGCAAACCGTGCTGGTGTACGGCCCGCCGAAGATCGGCAAGAGCTCGTTCGCCAGCCGCTTCCCCGACGCGTTGTTCTTCGAGTGCGAGCCGGGGCTGAACCAGCTCGAGGTCTTCAAGGTGCCCACGTACTCGTGGGAGGACTTCCTGGCGGCCTGCAAGCTCGTCGCCAGCGGCGAGCACCGCTTCAAGACGGTCATCGTCGACACGATCGACAACGCGTTCAAGTACTGCACCGACCACGTCTGCGGCAAGCACTCGATCGAGTACGAGGGCGACATGCCGCACGGCAAGGGCTGGGCGCTCGTCAAGAACGAGTGGCACCGCGTACTCACGCGACTGGCCAGCCTGCCATACGGCCTGGTGCTGATTTCGCACGCGCAGGACAAGACGGTCGAGACGCGCACCGGCGAGTACACGAAGACGCAGCCCAGCCTGCCGGACCGAGCCCGCAACGTCGTGCTCGGCCTGGTCGACATGATCCTCTACTGCGACGCGGTCACGCGCAAGGATGCCGCCGGCAACCTCAGCGTCGAACGCGTCATTCGCACGAAACCCCACCCCACCTATGAGGCGGGCGACCGCACCGGTCGGCTGCCCGAAGTGTTGCCGCTGGACTTTGAGGCGTTCTACCGCGCCTTCAACTCCGCCGCGCCGCAGGCGACCCCGGCCGCTGCGCCGGCGAGCGGAAACGGTCATCCGGGGAGCACCCGCAATAACGGAAAGGTGAAATGAACATGGCCGACACCCCCTTCGATCCACCGCCGCCGTATGAAACGCCGCCGGCGCCGCTCGACCTGAGTGCCTTCGACGAGGAGTACGACGCCGTCGAGCCCGCCGACAACGACGAGGTGCCCGACGGCAAGTACCAGGTGCGCGTGCAGCGCGTGAAGCTCGACCGCAGCCAGAAGGGCGACCCCATGCTGAAGTGGGATCTGGTCGTCCTCTCCGGCCAGCACGCCAGCCGGCACATCTTCAAGAACGCCGTGATCACACAGGCCTCGCTGCCGTTCGTGAAGGGCGACCTGAAGACGCTCGGGCTCGAGGTGCCGCGTTTCAGTGAGCTGCCGCGCCATCTGGATGAGCTGCTCGACCTGACGCTGGAGGTCACGAAGCGCACCAAGGGCGAGTACTCCAACGTGTATTTCAACAAGCGCATTCAGGTGCCGGCCGGCGCAGCGCCGGCCGAGGGCGCCACGCCGTTCTAGCCGGCGCTGTTCGCTGCACCGCCCGTCAAGGGTGCGGTCGGGGCGGGATGGCGTAACCCATCGGCCACGTGTGCCTGGAGATCGCCGGCTCCGGGCCGCTGGTGGGTTCAGACAGCCCGGGCCCGCCCCGGCTCTTCTTCTGCACGGAGGCAGAGATGAACCGCTATCGACGCGCCTACGGCTCAGCCCGCGGCCGCCGCAAGTACCAATGCCAGCGCTGCCAAGCCTTCCGCATGTTCCGCCCCTATGAGTTGCACCGCAGCAGCCTGCCCATCTGCCCGGCCTGCGGCTCGCGGTGGTGGGAGCCATACAGCGCCGGCGCCCACCAAACCGAGCGGGTGCTACGCGAGCGCATCCAGGAATTGCCCGTGCGGGGCGATCTGGTGAGGGCCCGACGCGCGTGAACGACTTCCGCATCATCATCGACTCGCGCGAGCAGGAGCCCTGGAGCTTCACCTACGCGACGCTGCGCCGCGCCCTGCCAGCCGGTGACTACTCCGTCGACGGGCTCGAAGGCGCCGTGGCCGTCGAGCGCAAGAGCCTGGCCGACTTCACCCGCACCGTGCTGCACGAGTTCCCGCGTTTCGCGGCGGAACTGGATCAGCTCGCGCAGCTGCCGCATGCCTGCATCGTGGTGGAGGCCGACCTCGATCATGTCCTGCGCGGCCAGGCGGCGGACGTGCTGCGGGGCGCCTCGCCCGAGTCGCTGCTCGGGGCGGCGGTACACATCCAGGCCCGTTTCCACGTGCCGGTGCTCTGGTGCGGATCGCGGCAAGCCGCCCGCGCCTTCACGGACGCTTACTTGCGCATGGTCGCCCGGGAGACCGCGGCCCGCGCGCAAGGGGAGGGCCCGGATGCCTGAGACGATCCGCGGCACGATCGAGAAGACCTACCACAGCAGCCCAGGTTTCTCGGCGGGCGTGCTGGCGGCCGAGGATGGGCGCAACGTGCGTTTCGCCGGGAAGCTCTGCGCCAACGTCGGCGATGTCGTCGCGCTGGTGGGCCGCTGGAAGCATGACCCGAAGTACGGCCGCCAATTCGCCGTGGAATCCCTGTCGTACGAGCTGCCCGAGACGACCGAGGGCCTGGTGCAGTACCTGGCTCAGCACCCCGCCTTCACCGGCATCGGCGAAATCACCGCCCGCAAGATCGTCACGTACGCCGCGAGCGCCGCCAACCTGGACCGCATCATCCGCCAGGACCTCGAGGAACTGCACCGCCAGCTGCGTATCCCCCGGGCAACGTTGGAATCGCTGCGTGAGGCGTGGATCGCCAACAGCGCTGAGAACGAGGTGCGTTCGTACCTGGCCGGCTTTGGCCTGACGCCGCACCAGGTCGAGACGTTGCTGAAGACGTTCGGCAACAGCATCGTCGGCGTGCTGCGCAACGACCCCTACCAGCTCATCCGGTACGTCGACGGCTACGGGTTCAAGCGCGTGGACAAGATCGCCCGCGCGATGGGCACGCCCAAGGACCACGCCGGGCGGATCGCGGCCGGCCTGCTGTACGTCGTCGGTGAAGAGATCGCCGGCGGCCACACCTGGATCAACGGCGCCGACCTGATTGATAAGGGCAACGAACTGCTCTTGCTCGACACGCTCGACAGCCGGGATGTGATCCGCAGCGCAGGCGAGCGGCTGCTGCAGGATGGGGCGCTGGTCGCGGATGGCAACGCCGTGGCGCTGCCAGCCATGCTCGAGGCGGAGCGGCTGATCCAGCGCACACTCGCGACGCATGCTTGGGTGGAGCGCCCGCTCGGTACTCGCGGACTGATCGAGCAGCTCAACGCCCGCCAGGTCGACGCCCTGCATAGGGCGCTGCGATGCACGATCGCGCTGGTTTCGGGGGCCGCGGGCACGGGGAAGACGTTCGTCCTGGCCCGCGTCGCGCGGGCGTTTCGCGACGCGGGACTGCGGGTCGCCCTGTGCTCACCAACCGGCAAGGCCGCCAAACGGATCGAGGAAACGCTGCGCGCCCAAGGTCTCGACCTCGAGGCGCGGACCATCCACCGCCTGCTGGGCTACGACGGTCAGAGATTCCGCCGGCCGAGCGTGTCAGAACCGTTCTACTTCAGCGACGACCCCGACGTGGAGCCCGATCCGCCGTACGACGCCGTGCTTGTCGACGAAGTGTCAATGGTCGATGTGCCGCTCATGGCCGCGCTGCTGGCCCGGATCGACTTCGACCGCACGCGGCTGGTTCTGGTCGGCGATCACAACCAGCTGCCACCCGTCGGCCCCGGCAACGTCCTGCGCGATCTGATCGCCCATCGGCTCGTGCCCACCGTGGTGCTCGAGACCGTCGAACGTCAGGCTGGCATTCTGAAGACCAACAGCACGGCGGTGCTCACGGGCGTGGTGTCGCCAACCGCCGTCAGCGATCCCGCCTGGACGGTGGTCGATGCCTTCCAGGACGCGCTGCCGATCCAAACCTACCTGCGCGACCTAGTGCTCAAGATGCTGCCGCAGCGGCTGGGGCTCGATCCGGTGCGCGACATCCAGATCATCACCCCGACGCACCTGGGCGCACTCGGCACCAAGGCGCTCAATCAGATGATGCAGCATCTGCTGCACGGTGACCCCGGCCGGAAGTTCGCCGTCGGCGACAAGGTCATCCAGACGGCCAACGACTACGAACTGGGCGTCATGAACGGCACGCAGGGCCGCGTGCTGGCGTACGAATCTGGCGCTGAGGGCGGCTACCGGATCGCGTTCGACGGCGTGGGCGAGCGGCGCATTCAGGGGGAGGACGTGCACCGCGTGCAGCTCGCGTACGCCCTGACCGCGCACAAGGCCCAGGGCAGCGAATTCCCCTGCGCGGTCGTGCTGTGCCACCGCTCCCACTTCTTCGCCGACCGCAACTGGCTGTACACGGCAGTGACGCGCGCGGCGCGCTATTGCGTGCTGCTGGGCGACCGCTGGGGGCTGCGCAACGCGGCGCGGAAGAACCACGTCATCAGCCGCCGGACCTTCCTGGACCGTTGGGCCCGAGCAGTGGGTTTGAGCGCGATCCCCTTGGAGGTGGCCTGTGCCGGATGATCCGCGCACATTCGACGCCCAGCGGCTGACGGCCACAGTGCCGGCCTGCCTGCGGCAACGCGCGCAGTGGGTGGCATGGACGTACGTGCTGCGTGACGGGCAGAAGACGAAGTGCCCGGTGAGTCCGACGAAGGGCGGGAAGGCCTCGTCCATCAATCCGGCGACCTGGGGCACGTTCGAGCAAGCGCTGGCCGCCTGCCAGAACTGCGCCGACCTGGTCGGCGTGGGCTTCGTGTTCACACCCGACGACCCGTACGCCGGCATCGATCTGGACGACTGCATCGACGCCAGCGGGCAGATCAAGCCGTGGGCGCTGGACTTCCTGCAGCAGCTCGACAGCTACAGCGAACTGAGTCCGTCCGGCAGCGGCGTGAAGGTGTTCGTGCAGGCGCAGAAGACCGGCTCGAAGTGCCGCAAGCCCTATGCCGACGGCCAGGTGGAGGTGTACGACCGCGGGCGGTTCTTCACCGTCACGGGGGCGCGGCTGCCGGAGTACGCGGCGGACGTCATGCCGCGGCAGTCCGCGTTCGATGCGGTGTATGCAGCGGTCATCGGCGCAGAGCCGGCGCCGGCTGCGGCCGGACCCGTGGCCGCACAGCCTCCACCGCCGAGCACGCCCGCCGTGATCAATGACGACGAGATCCTGCGTTTGGCCGGCAAGAGCCGCAAATCCGGCGAGAAGTTCAACGCCCTGTGGGCCGGCCGCTGGAACGACCATTTCAACTCGCGCAGCGAGGCGGATTCATCGGTCGCGTTCACGCTCGCGTTCTACACGAAGGACGCCGCGCAGATCGATCGCCTCTTCCGCCGCTCGGGCCTAATGCGCGAAAAGTGGGATGAGCAGCACGGCGAGCAGACCTACGGCCAGATGACGATCGCCAAGGCGCTGGCGACGGTCACCGGGCAGTACCAGCCGCGGAAATCGAAGAACGGCGCCGCACCGGCATCGCGGTCACCGCCAACTCCGCCGGCCTCGACAGGTCGGCCGCAGATCCAGGGCAATGAACGCCAGTTGCGCGACATCCGCAGCGACGCGCTGGCCGCGCTGCACGCAGCCAATCAGCCTCCGCGTCTGTTCCAGCGCGCCGGCGGGATCGCCCGCATTGCCTTCGTGCAGCAGGAGCACGCCACGGTCCTGCCGCGCGTCCAGCAGCTGGACCCCGATGCCCTGCGCGGCGAACTGACGAATGTGGCCGACTGGTTCACGCTCAAGCACGGCAAGCAAGGTGATTACGTCACCTCCGACCTGCCGCCGCTGTCGATCGCGCGCGACATCCTGTCCCAACCCAGCCTCGACCTGCCGCCACTGTACGGCGTGGTGACCTGCCCCACCTTCGCGGCCGACGGCAGTCTGGTGGTCGCAGACGGATACCACGCCACGAGCGGGCTGTGGCACCATCGCACGTTGACGGATCTGGCGCCGGTCCCTGAGGCGCCGGACGAAGCAGCCATTGCGGCAGCGCGCAGCGCCTTGCTCGACATCCTGGCTGATTTTCCCTTCATCGACGATGCCAGTCGCGCGAATGCTTTCGCCCTGATACTGCTACCCTTCGTGCGGCCTCTGATTTCCGGGCCGACGCCGCTGCACGCCGTGGACGCTCCTTCGCCGGCGACGGGCAAGGACCTGCTCGTGAAGTCGGCGCTGCTGCCCGCCCTCGGCCAGGAAGTCGGCGCGACCACCGCCGCGAAGGACCCCGACGAGTGGCGCAAGAAGATCACGTCGGCGCTGCTGGCAGACAGCCCCGCCATCCTGTGGGGTAATGTCGTCCAGCGCCTGGACAGCGAGCATCTCGCGGCGGCGCTTACCGACACCCTCTGGCGGGATCGCCAGCTCGGCCACACGCGGGAACTCCTGCTGCCCAACCGTGCCGTCTGGGCAACGACGGGCAACAACCTGGCGTTCAGCCGCGAGCTGGCCCGGCGCGTCGTGTGGATTCGGCTGGACGCCCGCATGGAGACGCCGGAATCCCGCAGCGGCTTCCGGCATCCCAACCTGCTCGCATACGTGCGGGCGCAGCGCACGCAGCTCGTGCATGCGGCCCTGACGCTGGTCCGCGCGTGGCTGGCGGCTGGCCGACCGACCGGTACGCAGGTGATGGGCAGCTTCGAGCAGTACGTCGCGGTGATGGGCGGCATTCTCAGCGTGGCGGGTATCCCCGGCTTCCTGGCGAACGCGGACGAGCTCCGCCGGCGCTCGGACGTCGAGACCGCCGATTGGCGCGCATTCGTGCTCGCCTGGTGGCAGCGCTGGGGCGAGGCGCGCGTGGGCGTCAGCGATCTGGCCACACTGCTGTGGGAGGACGGCGGCAAGCGCACCGACCTGCTCACCACACAGGTATCAGCGCCGACGGAACGCGGGGCGCTGACGCAATTGGGCATGCGCCTCTCGCGTAAACGCGATTGTGTCATCGCGGGCTATCGCATCACGTCGGCCGACCCCGACAAAAGTGGTCGGCAGCAGTACTGTCTAATTGGGACCGACGGCATACCTTTTCCCGAAAAAGCATACCTTTCGCATACCTTGACTTCTGAGGTATGCCAACCGAAGTCAAGTGCTGATGAAGAGTTACAGCAATCGGCAGACCTTGGCATACCTTTTCCCGACCCCCCGCGCATGTGTACAGGCGCGTGCGTGCCCGCGCGCACGCACGCGCCCGCGCATGAGGCGACCCCCGGAAAAAGGTATGCCGAGGTATGCCCGACGGCGCAACCTCCGGCGGCTGCGAAAGATAAGCCGGCAGACCTTGGGGCAGACCTTGGGCATACCTCGCCCGCCGCGCCGCAAAGGTATGCCGGACGCCCCGAGCACGACAACGGCGTCGCGTGGTACGCGGGCAACGGTGACAGCCAGCCCAGGGCCGTGCTCGAGCTGGCGCGCTGCCGTGACGGGTGGACGCCGCGGGACTGGTACAACCGCTTGCTCCAACTCGCCGGACGCTGCGCCGACCTGAATCCCGTGCGCGCGGCCGAACTGCGCAGCGCGGCAGCGCTCATGGCGGGACGCGGAGGGACGGGCCCATGAACGCCAGCGCCAGCCGCCAGCGGTTCCTCCCTGTGGCAACGGCCAGTCTGGGTCCGCGGAACGAGGTCGGAAACGCGACTGAGTTTGTTGCGCCAGCTCAACCCGCCCGGGCCGCCGCGGGGCGCGTCGGGGGCCAACGGGCGGGCCACGGGGCGCCGGGTGGCAGGTCGCTACCACCCCGCTCGCCCGCGACGCCCCGGGGGCAAACGGGGCCGCGTGGGGGCCAACCGGGCGGCGGAGGTTCCGCCCACGGCCAAGACAAGGAGGTCTGAACCATGCTGAACGTTGAACTGCGGCCGCTGGCCGAGATCAAACCCTACGAGAAGAACCCGCGCGACAACGACGCAGCGGTGGACGCGGTCGCCGAGTCGATCCGCCGGTTCGGATTCCGCCAGCCGATCGTCGTCGACGCGGATGGCGTCATCGTGTGCGGCCACACGCGCTGGAAGGCGGCGCAGAAGCTCGGGCTCGAGCAGGTGCCCGTGCATGTCGCCCGCGACCTGACGCCTGAGCAGATTCGCGCGTATCGCATCGCCGACAACAAGACCGCCGAGCTGGCCGAGTGGAATCTCGAACTGCTGCCGATCGAGCTGGCGGAGCTGCAGGGCGCCGGCATCGACTGGTCGCTGCTCGGGTTCGACGCGGACGAGCTTGCGCAGCTGCTCGACCCGGGCGTAAAAGACGGCCTGACCGATCCGGATGACATTCCGGAGCCGCCGGATGAAGCGATCACGCAGCCCGGCGACCTGTGGCTGCTCGGTGATCACCGCTTGCTGTGCGGCGACAGCGGTTCGCCCGGGGATGTGGATCGGTTGCTCGGCGGGCAGCTCGTCCACCTGGTCAACACCGATCCACCGTACAACGTGAAGGTCGAGCCGCGCAGCAACAACGCGATCGCGGCCGGGCTGTCGTCATTCGCGGGCATGCAGAAAAACGTGAAGGCGCTGGACGCGCAGGGGTTGCACCACAGCGGCTTCGACGTGGCCCGCGGCAAGACCGGCATCAAGCACCATCAGAAGCTCGACCTGGAGCGCCATCCGGAAAAGGCGAAGGCGACGCATCGAAAGATGCGCGCGAAGGACCGGCCGCTGGCGAACGACTTCGTGTCGGACGAGGAGTTCGAGCGGCTGCTGCATGCCTGGTTCGGCAATATCGCGCGCGTGCTGTTGCCCGGGCGCGCGCTGTACTGCTGGGGCGGCTACGCGAACTGCGCGAACTACCCGCCCGTGCTGAAGGCCTGCGGCCTGTACTTCTCGCAGGCAATCATCTGGGTGAAAGAGCACCCGGTGCTCACGCGCAAGGATTTCATGGGGAACCATGAATGGTGTTTTTATTCGTGGAGGGAAGGGGCCGCGCACGTGTACCTGGGCCCGAACAACGCGACCGACGTGTGGTCGGTCAAGAAAGTCAACCCGCAAAGCATGATCCATTTGACGGAGAAGCCCGTCGAGCTGGCGGTGCGCGCGATCCAGTACTCGAGCCGGACGGGCGAGAACGTGCTGGACCTGTTCGGCGGCAGCGGCTCGACGCTGATCGCCGCTGAACAGACCGGGCGGCGGGCGTTCCTGATGGAGCTCGACCCGTTGTACTGCGACGTCATCGTGCAGCGCTGGGAGAAGTTCACCGGGCGGAAGGCGGAGCGAGTCGTTGGTAAAGCGGAGTTGACGAATGCGAGCACGTAGTCAAGCCGGCTTGACTGTCGCACCGAACCAACACCCCGGCGGCCGCCGAGGCGTTGGGGAAGGAATGCGCATGTGGCGCGCGCTATGGCTTGGACTTGCGCTGCTTGGGTTCGCCGCCGCGCAGGTGGGTGAGGGTCTGGCCCAGCCGCTCGTGCTCCGCGGCGAGGACCTGCGTAGCGATGTCGCGCAGCCGGGGTACGACGTCCTCCGGCTTGTCGTCGAGCGGCACGTCGTACTGCCAGCGGTTGCGGTTACTCTCGTCCTCGAACAGCCGGCGGAAGCGCAGTGTCAGCCGGCCGTCGCCATCGGCGTGGACGCGGAACGTCATCTGGCTGCTCACATCGAGCATGGATCAAGCCTCCTGCACCGCGCCGGCGCAGGCCGGGCACAGCGCTTCGGGGCCGTGCGGCTCATGGCGCTCGACCATGTCGGCGTGCGGCGCGAACCCGCCGCATTCGTCGCAGCGGTCGAGGCGGTGCTTGTGCCACAGACCGTCCGTCAGGATCAGCTCGACCTGGGCGGTCAGGAGGGTGTTGGGCAGGTCCCAGGCGGCCAGGACCTCGCAGTCGTCGTTGGTCAACGTCAGTCGCATGGATCACTTCTCCTCGTAGAGGGCGTGGTACTCGGTCATGGCATCTTCGAAGACGGTGCCGGATGCGGCGGCGTGCTTGCGGCCGTGGACCGGGACCACGCAGCCGCGCTCCTTCAGGAACGCCAGCACGACCGCCGCCTGCGTCCAGGTGATCTCCGCCGCCCGGCGTACGTCCTCCAGGACGAAGCCGCCGGCGAGTTCACTGATCGCGTGGGCGGCGGCCTCGAAGGCGTTCTGCGGGCAGCGGTGTTCGTACAGCTGGCCCTTGCGGGGCACGACGCGCCGGACGAGCGCGCCGTCTTCGACGGTGAAGGTCTCGTCGCGCTCATCAGGGGGCGGTTGTGTCGCCGCGGCTACGGCGTGCTCGAGTGCGTCCCATTCCTCGGCTGTGAGCATCTGGTTCTCGCGGGCGGCGAGCACCGCCTCGGCGGCGGTGACGACCTCGCGGAGCCGGTCCAGTTCGGTGTTCACGCGTCGGGCCTCCTACACCGCGGCGCGGGTGAACTGCCCGCGCTCGACCTTGCAGAACCGGGCCGCGTCGCCCTTCGTGGCGATCTCGCGGATGATCGCAGCGTAGAGCGTGGCCTCGGGCGTCTTGCCACCGGGGCTCGACCACAGCCCGCGCTCCGCCATCGCTTCGATCATCTCTTTGGCCCGCATCGGCTGGCCGGCGTCAGCCAGGACCTGGGCCGCGGCGTCGAGCGCGCTGACCCGCTTGGGCTTCGGTTCGGCGGCGGGCTTGCGCGTGCGCTTCTTCTTCTCGGGCACGGGCTGGCCAGTGATGACCTCGACGGTCGGGTTGACCTCGGGCTCCGCGGCCTCTGCCCGGGCGGCGGCGATGCCCTGATCGGCGGGCGTGATTTCCGCGCTGGCCTTCTTCGAGCGCCGGCCCGTCGGCGCCGCATCACCCACCGCCCGCCGCAGGCGCTGCGCACTCTTGATGCGGATGCGCTTGCCGGTGGCGGTGTTCGTCGCGTTCCAGCCACCGTGGCTGTTGGTACTGTCGATCCGCACCGTCACGATGCGATCGCTCACTTTCGCCTGGTACGCGTTCCCAATCTTGATCTCGTCCTTCTTCATGGCCGTCTCCTTGTGTTGGCCTCGTCAGGCCCGGGTCTCCAGCGCCCGGGCGACCCGCCGCGGCGGGTTTCGGCGGCTTCAGGCAAGCAGATCGTCATACGCCTCGAGCTTGGTCAGCGCGGCCTGGATGTCGTCCCACAGGCTGGTGCGGAGCCAGACCAGCGCCATGTGCGCGTCCTTCGTGTTCTCGGCGCTCTCGATCCGGCCGATCGCCTCGCTGAGCTTGTCGCGGAGCCAGGTCATGTCCTCGTGGGCCTTCAGGGCGATGTACGCGGCCTTGACGGCCAGGTCCGCCTTGCGGCCGTCGTCGGTCGCGTCACCGATGTTGCCGGCCCGGTGGGCGGCGATGCGGTTGGCCAGGGCGTGTTCGACGATCGGCAGGGTCTTTTCGTTCTTCTTCGCTGGCATGGTGCTCTCCTCCGGTTAGTAGACGGGGACCGTGATGATGCGGTGTGTGCCGTCCGGCATCTCGTGATCGCACAGGTACGCGAACTCGACGCCCGCGGTGGCCAGGCGGTCGATCTCAGTCTGCTCGGCGACGTAGTTCTTGCCGCCAAGCAGAATCGCCTCGCCCTTCCCGCTGGCGTACGTCCACTGGATGGCCTCGTGGGCCGTCGGGAACTCGATTGCTTTGAACTCGATGCTCATCGCTGCTCCTCCGCGTTAGTTGCCAAACACGTGCTCGGCCAGCCCGGCCGCCAGCAGGTCGACGACCGTGGCGGCCAGCGGCGTGGTCGGGCGGATGTCCCAGCCGCGGTCGAAGTTCGCGGCCGTCGTCTGCGTGTCGATGTGCTTGACCCAGAGCTTCGAGATGCGGCTGTCGCCCAGTTCGAAGTCCGGCGACTCGGCGTGCTCGGGGAAGACCAGGGCGTCGAAGCGGTGGCCGGCGATCGTGCCGACCACCCAGGACCCGCCGCAGCTCGTGCGGCGCTGGACCTTCGTGATCCGCAGCGTCTCCAGGATCTCGCTGGCGTCCGGCGTCTGGTTCGCGTGGTTCGTGGTCATCGGCGTTTCTCCTTCGCGTTGCGACAGTCACATCAGTTCGCTGCTTTTCGCCGGGAATCCACTTTGCGGGCCGGAATTCTGCGATTTCTCAGCGGAATCTGTGGCAGGTCCGAGTGCGCTCGCGGGCGCGGCGGGAACCCGCCTTTCGCCCGCGCCCACCATGGCGACCAGCGCGTCCAGCCCGGCGCCGCGGTCGTGGGCGCCATCCTGGTAGCCCTGCACGTAGGCCTGCAGCAGCGCGCGGCGGACCTGCGGCCCGTACACCTCGTGGAAGTCGAGCCGGTCCAGGCCGCGGCGCGCGAGCGTCTCGATCCCCAGGCGGCCCTGGGCGATGCCGGCCAGCAGCGCCTCGATGCGGGTGGGCGTGATCGTCTTTGTCTTGCGCTTCGACATGGTCGTGCCTCCGTTCAGTGCGCGCTGCGCTCACCAGCCTTCGATCTCCCGGATCACCCGGCCCGTGAGCAGCGGGATGGCCCGGCCGTCGGGCGTGATGGCGTACAGGCTGGCCCCCGTGCGGGCCGCCGCCCGCCAGGCGGCGTTGAACGCGGTGCTGTGGCTGCGGAACGTCCGCGTGTCGCCCGTGACGCGGTAGCCGCCGTCGACCTTCCAGATGCTGATCCGTGTGGTCCGCTTCGTCGTGTGGCGCTTCGTGGTCATGGGGATTGCTCCTCGTGTTGGGTTCGGTGTTTACGCCTGCGTGGGAACGAACAACTCGCCGACCTCCCAGATCTCGCGGCCGTCGGCGGTGTCGACCAGGTACGACCAGGCGTCGAGGCCGTTGCGGCGGAAGGTGCAGACTCGGACGATCCGGCCGGGCTCGCCGTCTTCGCGGCTGACCACCAGGGTCCCGGGCGTCAGGCGGCGGTTGGTTTTCGTGGTCGCGTTCATCGTCGTTTCTCCATCGCGTACGCCCCATGCGTACAGACACATGAGTCGCTCGTTTTCCCGGGAAAGCAAGGCGATGTGGCGAGGAATTCGAGAGATTCTTGCATGTCTTGGCGCCAGGTCCGAGTCGGCGGTCCGCCGGGCCCTGAGAGCGCTCTCGCCCGCACCGGGGCGGCCTGGACCCGTCACTCGTTACATACGCCGCCCCGGGGCCGCCCTGTCGGGCCCGGGGGCGGCCGTGGGCGGGAGGCGGCGTGATGGCCGGCGCCGACGCCAAGCTGAACCCTACGGCACTCCCCCTGGCGGAGGCGGCCCGACTGCTCTCCGCCGTGGGCGGCCAGGCCGTCACGGTCGAAATGCTGCAGGCCGACGTCGCGGCTGGTGCGCCGACCAACGCCGACGGCACGCTGAACCTCGTGCAGTACGCGGCGTGGCTCGTACGGGAGATGGCGTCCGGTGCCGATTGACCCGCGCAAACTGAAGCCGACCGAACTGGTCCGGCTGCTCAACAGCACACCGCTCGGCGAGGTCATCTCCGAGCGGCAGCTGCACCGCCATCGCGCGCGGGCGGGATTTCGGATCGGCGACGGCCGCACGCTCGATCTGCTGCGCTACGTGGCCTGGCTGGTGATCGAGCGGCACCGGCCACGACCGGAGCCGGATGGTCTTACCGGCTATGAGGCTCACAAGGAGCGCGCCGCGCAGCGCAACCGCGAGATGGCGCTGCTCGGGCGGGACATCGCCACGGCCGAATGGGTCCACGCCTCGCGCAATCCCGAGCAACGCGCGCGGGCCGAACGCGACTTTCGCCACTTCTGCGAGGCGTACTTCCCGCAGACGTTTCACCTGCCGTGGTCACCCGACCACCTGAAGGTCATCCGGAAGATCGAACAGGCCGTGCTCGCGGGCGGGCTGTTCGCGATGGCGATGCCGCGCGGGAGCGGCAAGACGTCGCTGTGCGAAGTCGCCTGCCTGTGGGCGCTGGTGTACGGTCACCGGGAATTCGTCGCGCTCGTCGGCAGCGACGAGGAGCACGCCGCCGGCATGCTCGACAGCATCAAGGTCGAGTTGGAATCGAACGACCTGCTGGAAGACGACTTCAGCGAGGTCGTCGGGCCGGTGCGGGCGCTCGAGGGCATTCACCAGCGCGCCGCGGGCCAGCTCTACCAGGGGAAGCAGACGCACATCGGCTGGACGGCGCGCGAGATCGTGCTGCCCACGTTGCCGCCGCTGGAGTGGCTGGGGAACCACTCGCCGCGGTCCAACGGCGCGATCGTTTGCGTGGCCGGCATCACGGGGCGCATTCGCGGCATGAAGCACAAGCGGGCGGACGGTTCATCCGTGCGACCGTCGCTGGTGCTGATTGACGATCCGCAGACCGACGAGTCCGCCCGCAGCCCGAGCCAGTGCGTCACGCGCGAGCGCATCCTCGCCGGCGCCATCCTGGGTCTGGCTGGCCCGGGCCGCAAGATTGCGGGCTTGATGACACTGACGGTGGTCCGGCCGGACGACCTGGCCGACCGCATCCTCGATCGCGAGAAGCATCCGCAGTGGCAGGGCGAACGGACGAAGATGGTCTACGCCTGGCCCACGGACGAAGCGCTGTGGACGCGCTACGCCGAATTGTGGCGGCTGGGTATGCAGGCCGACCGCGGGATCGCTGACGCCACGGAATTCTACCGCGCCAACCGCGCGGCGATGGACGCCGGCGCGGTGATCGCCTGGCCAGAGCGACACCATCCGGACGAATTGTCCGCAATCCAGCACGCCATGAACCTCAAGCTCGACCGGGGGGAAGCGGCATTCTGGGCGGAGTACCAGAACGAGCCGCTACCTGAGGAGCAGGTCGATGACGAGCTGCTCACGGTCGACCAGATCTTGGCGAAGCTCAACGGTCAGCGCCGCGGCGAGGTGCCGCTGGCGGCCACGCACGTGACGATGTTCGTCGACGTGCAAGCCAAGGCGCTCTTCTGGCTCGTCGCCGCGTGGGAGGACAACTTCACGGGATACGTGCTCGACTACGGGACCGAGCCGGATCAGAAGGCCGAGTATTTCACACTGCGTGACATGCGGCGCACGCTGGGAGCCGCTGCACCGCGGGCCGGGATCGAGGGGGCGATCTACGCAGGCCTCGACCGGCTGACGGAGCGGACGTTGGGGCGCGAGTGGCAGCGCGACGATGGGGCGCAGGTGCGGATCGACCGCTGTCTGATCGACGCGAACTGGGGCCAGTCGTCGGACGTCGTGTACCAGTTTTGCCGGCAGAGCAAGTTCGCCGGCATAGTGCTGCCCAGCCACGGCCGGTATGTCGGCGCGTCGTCGATTCCGTTCATCGAGTACAAGCGCAAGCGCGGGGACCGCGTGGGGCTGAACTGGCGCATCCCCGTGATCACCGGCCGGCGCACCGTCCGGCACGTCGTGTTCGACACGAACTATTGGAAGTCGTTAATCCAGGCCCGCTTGGCCGTGCCGATGGGTGATCCGGGCTGTCTGTCGCTGTTCGGTCGTCAGCCGGAGCGTCACCGCCTGCTCGCTGACCACCTGACCAGCGAGTACCGCGTCAAGACCGCGGGCCGGGGCCGGACCGTCGACGAGTGGAAGCTGCGCGTCGACGGTCTCGACAACCACTGGCTGGATTGCCTAATCGGCTGCGCCGTGGCGGCTTCGATGGGCGGCGCCGCTCCGCCCGGGCTGGTAGGCGACACACCGAAGGCCCGCCCGGCCGTGCGGCTCTCGGAATTGCGGAGATCCCGGCGATGAAGGCCTCGCCGAAGTCGAGCGCTGGGCAGGCCCCGCGCGGGCTCGAGTGCCCGCGCTGTGGGTGCCGGCATTTCCGGGTGGTCTACACGCGGCCGGGCGCCGGCGGCCGAATTGTGCGGCGGCGGGAGTGTCGACACTGTGGACGCCGCATTACCACCTCCGAACGCGTCGGCATTTAGTCCGTCCACCGTCGCCATGTCTACCGGTGGAACAATTCCCGTGGTCGGCAGCCTCCGTCCGACAGCCCGGTTCCGCGTGGCGTATGTAACCCGTAGCGGGATGGTGTAACGGCAACATGCCGGCTTCATGCGCCGGCGCTGCGGGTTCAAGTCCCGCTCCCGCAAGTCGGAGCACGCGATGCCTGAGGAAATCGCGAGCGCGATCCGCGAGGCCGCCCAGCAGCCGGCCGAGGTGGCGGTCGACGGCCAGACGGTCAAGCAGCAGCCGTTGCCGGACCAGATCGAGGCCGACCGTTACCTCGCCAGCAAGGAGGCGGCCAAGCAGGGCCTCGGCGTTCGGATGACGAAGGTCGTGCCTCCCGGAGCGGTGTGACAGTGTTCAACTGGCTGCGACAGCTCGGCGCACGCAAGAACCACAGCGCCACCGCCCCGCGCGGCCGGCTGCTCGTCGTGCGCGGCAAGTATGACGCCGCCCAGACCACGCCGGAGAACCGCCGCCACTGGGCAAATGCCGACTATCTCTCGGCCGACGCGGCCATGGGCGCCGACGTCCGGCGCGTGCTGCGCAGCCGGGCCCGCTACGAAGTCGCCAACAACTCGTATGCCAAGGGCATCGTCCTGACGCTCGCGAATTACGTGGTCGGCACCGGTCCGCGGCTCCAGATGCTTACCGAAGACCCGGAAGCCAACCGCCTCATCGAGCAGGAATTTTCCCGCTGGGCCAAGGCGATCGGCCTTTCTCACAAGCTCCGCACGATGCGCATTGCGCAATGCGAGAGCGGCGAGTGCTTCGGGCTGCTGACCAGCAACCCGCGCATCGCCGCGCCGGTCCAGCTCGACCTCCGGCTGATCGAAGCGGATCAGGTCTCGACGCCGTTCGGCGTGCTGCCGCCGGAGGAGCGGGCGGTTGACGGCATCGTCTTCGACGGCTTCGGCAACCCGATCGCGTACTACGTCCTGCGGCGCCATCCCGGCGACCAGCGCGCCTGGCGCGCCGGCCCTGACGACTACAACCTCATGCCCGTGGAATCGGTTGTGCACCTGTTCCGGGCGGAGCGCCCGGCGCAGAGCCGCGGCATCCCGGAGGTCACCAGCTCGCTCTCGCTGTTCGCGACGCTGCGTCGCTACACGCTGGCCGTGCTGGGCGCGGCGGAACAGGCCGCGCTGCCGTCGGGCGTGATCTACACGGACGCACCCGCCGACGCCGAATCGGCCGCGGTCGAGCCGATGGACACAGTCGAGATGGACCGCGGCACATGGATGACGATGCCGTACGGCTGGAAGATCGGCCAGGTCAAGGCGGAGCAGCCCACAACCGTATACGGCGACTTCAAGCACGAGGTGATCAACGAGATCGCCCGCTGCCTGAACATGCCGTTCAACATCGCCGCCGGCAACTCGTCGGGCTACAACTACGCTTCGGGGCGTCTCGACCACCAGGCCTTCTTCAAAGCGATCCGCGTCGATCAGAACTTCCTCGGCGACATGGTGCTTGACCGGCTGCTCAAGGCGTGGATGGACGAGGCCGTGCTCATCGAGGGCTACCTGCCGCAGTGGCTGCGGCGACTCGGCGTCGACCTGTCGCACCAGTGGTTCTGGGACGGGTTCGAGCACGTCGATCCGCAGAAGGAAGCCGGCGCGCAGGCGACGCGGCTGCAGAGCAACACGACGACCCTCGCGGCAGAGTACGCCAAGGCCGGGCTCGATTGGGAATCCGAGCTCCGCCAGCGCGCCCGCGAGTTGGCGCTGATGCGTGAGCTGGGGCTCACCGCGCAGACGCCGACTTCGCCAGCCGCCCCCACCGAAACAGACAGTCAGGAGGACGAGAGCGATGTCACGGAAGACGTCGACGCCCGCGCGGGCGCGTGAGGCTTACGAAGAGGTGCCGGATCGGCTCGAGCTGCGCTGCCTGCCCGGGCGGATCACACTCGAGGCGCTGGCCGTCGAGGGTGAGGCCGAGGTCATCCCGCGCTTCACGATGGTCGCGTACACAGGCGAGCCGCTGCGAGTGGAAGGCTGGCGGTTCCCGGTCGTGGTCGACCTGGAGGGCCTATCGATCCCATCGCAGCGTCGGCCGGTGCGCTTCGGCCACAGCATGTATGCCGGGGTCGGACACACCGAGCGCATCGCGGTTGAGGCCGGCCGGCTGATCGCCGAGGGCATCGTGTCGCGCGATACGGTGGCCGCGCGCGAGGTGGTTGCCAGCGGCAAGCGCGGCTTCCCGTGGCAGGCCTCGATCGGCGCGCAGGTCGCCCAGGCTGAGTTCGTCCGCGCCGGCAAGAGCGTCACGGTGAACAGCCGCACGTTCGAGGGGCCGCTGTACGTGGCCCGGCGGACGGTGCTGGGCGAGATCAGCTTCGTGGACCTGGGGGCGGACGGGAATACCACCGCGACGATCGCGGCGCAGCAACAGGAGAGCGAACTCATGGATGAGAACAAGGACACGGAGGTCCTCGATAACGTGGCGCCGGAGGCGCCGCAGGACGACGTCGCGCGTGACGAGGCAGCGGGCGCCGGCACGGAGGCCGGCCCCGCCGCCGGTGCGACGCCGGCATCGGTCGTCAACCCGGTCGCGGATGTCCGCGCGCAGGCGCTGGCAGAGACCAAGCGCATCGCCGCGATCCGCTCAATTCTGGGTGGGCGGCTGCCCGAGATCGAGGCGCGGGCGATTGCCGAAGGCTGGACCCCGGACCGCACCGAGCTGGAGAAGCTCCGGGTCATGCGTCCCAAGGCGCCGGCCGTGCACGTGACCGAGATGGCCGTCACCGGCCAGGTGCTCGAGGCCGCGTGCTTGCAGGCCGCCCGGGTCGAGAAGATCGAGCGATACTTCGAAGCGCCGGTCCTCGACGAGGCGGACCGCCAGTTCGACGGGCGCCTCGGCTTGGCCGAGCTGATCGTCGAGGCGGCCCGGGCCAACGGCTACGTCGGCCGCGAGCGGCGCGTCACGCCGGAGATGCTGCGCTACGCCTTCGGCCGGGAAATCCGGGCCGCGGCGTCGACGATCGACATCGGCGGCATCCTCAGCAACGTCGCGAACAAGTTCCTGCTGGAGGGCTTCTTCAGCGTCGAACGGACCTGGCGGAACATCTGCGCCGTCCGCAACGTCAGCGACTTCAAGACGGTCACCAGCTACCGGTTGATCGGCAAGGACCAGTACGAGCAGGTCGCGCCGGGTGGCGAGCTGAAGCACGGCACGCTGGGTGAGCAGGCCTACACGAACAAGGCCGACACCTACGGCTTGCTGCTGGCGATCGACCGTCGGGACATCATCAACGATGACCTCGGCGCGATCACCACGGTCCCACGCAAGCTGGGGCGGGGCTCCGGCCTGAAGATCAACGACATCTTCTGGTCGATCTTCATGAACAATGCGGCGTTCTTCAGCGCCGGCAACAACAACTACCTGACCGGTGCGGACACGGCGCTGTCGATCGAGGGCATGTCCAAGGCTGAGAAGGCCTTCCTGGACCAGACCGATCCGGACGGCAAGCCGCTCGGCGCGATGCCGGCAGTGGTGCTCGTGCCCACGGCGCTGAGCGCCATGGCCACGGTGCTCTACAAGTCGCTGGAGGTCCGCGACACGACCGCCAGCACCAAGTACCCGATCGCGAACCCCCATACGGGCAAGTTCCGTGCGGAGGTCAGCCGCTACCTGAGCAACGCGCAGTACACGGGGTACTCGGAGAAGGCCTGGTACCTGCTGGCCGATCCGATCGACCTGCCGGTCATCGAGGTCGCGTTCCTGAATGGCCAGGAAGCGCCCACGATCGAAACCGCCGACGCGGACTTCAACGTGCTCGGCGTGCAGATGCGCGGCTACCACGATTTCGGCGTCGCGCTGCAGGAACCGCGCGGCGGGATCAAGAGCAAGGGCGAGGCGTAGCAGTACGGACCCAGCCCCGAAGGAGTGACACAGGATGGCACAGGCAACATTCGTACATGACGGCCGCTCGATTGACTACACGCCCGGCTCGGCCGTGGCCGCGGGCGACGTCATCGTGCAGGGCGAGCTGGTGGGCGTGTCCCGCACACCGATCGCAGCGAACGCGTTGGGGTCGCTGGCAGTGGACGGCGTGTTTGACTTCGCCAAGGCGACCGGCGGCGGTACCGCGATCACCGCGGGCGCCAACGTCTACTGGGACGACACGAACAACGTCGCCACGACCACCGCGACCGGCAACAAGCTGATCGGCAAGTGCGTCAAGGCGGCCGCAGACGCCGCCACCACGGTGCGCGTCCGGATGAATCAGTAGGCAACCATGTCGAACCTGCTCGAACAAGGCGCCGCGTGGTTGCAGGAGCAGCGCACGCGCCACCTGTCGCGGACGGTCACCTACCTCCGCGCCGGCGACAGCGTAGACCTGCCCGCCACGATCGGGCAGACCACGTTCGAGCAGGCCGACGAATACGGCGTGCTGCATCGGACGGAGTCGCGGGACTACCTGATTACGGCGGCGGACCTCGTCTTGGCGGGCAAGCAGGAGTTACCCAAGCCCGGCGACCGCATCCGCGAGACGGATGGCGACCAGATCTTCCTCTACGAGGTGATGGCGCCCGGCGGCGAGCCGGCGTGGCGCTACAGCGACACGTACCGCCGCACGCTGCGCGTCCATACGAAACACGTAGGCATGGAGCGCTGATGCCATGAGTGACAGTCAGCCCGAGAAGTGCCAGTTCCAGCCGACGTGCCTGAAGGACCTGGGCGAGATTCGCTCGGCGGTCTTCGGCAACAACCACCCGGAGAAGTCGCTCCTGGTGCGCATGGAACGGGTCGAGTCGCGGCTCGCGGCCATTCAGAAGCTCTCCTTCGCCACGCTCTGCGGCGTCGGCACGCTGCTGCTGAAGTTCATCGGCACCTGGCTGGAAGGCCTGATGCGAGGTTCGTGATGCCGGACAGCACACTCATTGCGCTCGCCGATGCGATCGTCGCCAGCCTGAACGGCGCGACGTTCAGCATGACGTTCCAGGCGGAACGCGGCTACCGCCCCGCCGTGGAATTGCCGGTGCTGCAGGCGGTGAAGGTCACGGTCATCCCCAAGAGCCTGGCGATCAGCGCGGCCACGCGCGCGGACGGCTTCCACGACTGCGCGATCGACATCGGGGTGCAGCGCAAGGTCGACGTCGATGATCCGGCGGCTTTGGACGCGCTGATGAGGCTGGTCGAGGAGATCGGCGACCACCTGCGCTACCGCAAGCTTGAGGGATTCGCCGTGGCGGCCTGGCTCGCGCTCGAGAACGAGCCGGTGTTCGCGCCGGAGCACCTGGAGCAGTACCGGCAGTTCACGAGCGTGCTGACGGTCACGTACCGGGTGCGGAGGTGAACCGCCATGCCGCTGCAGTGGTTCGCGGGCTTCGAGGCGTTCGACCTTGCGGAGATGGTCACCTTCACGGGGGCGACGGTCAGTGCGGCGTACAAGCGCAGCGGCGCCTGCGGCTGCCGACTCACGGTTCCGACCGGCACAACGGTGGTGAACATCGCCGTGGCCAACGGCTACGACGCCAACGGGAACCCGACCACGGTCAGCCGGACGGCGTACACGATTGGATTCGGACTGCGCGTGATCGCGCTGCCGCAGACGGTGGGCCAATGGGAACACTTGCTGTTCATCGGCTCGGGCACCACCCATCGGGCATCGCTGCGACTCGGCGAGGATGGCACGTTGCGGCTGCACATCGGCGCGGTGGGCTCGCCGCACCTGGCCAGCTTCGGGCGGGTCGACCTGAACCGCTGGTACTACTGCGAACTCGCGGTGCTGTTCGATCGGTACGTCTGGCGCATGGATGGGAAGGTTGTGGCGCAAGGGCTCGGCGGGCCGGGTGGGTCGATGAACGTGGCGTATCTGGGCAAGCGCTTCAACCTCGCCTCGCAGGGCTACACCGTCGACGTCGACGACGTCTACACGTGCGACGACGCCACGTTGTTCGGGCCGACGGTGCGTGTGGCGCGCCTCAACGCGAACGTGAACGGCTCGCAGTTCGGCTGGTACCCGTACCCGCCGGACGAGCCGCCGCCCGAGGTCGAGCCAAAGGGAGCCTGACGTGGATTACTGGGAGTACGTCAGCCAGGTCCCGCAGGACGGCGACAGCACCTACCTCGACGGCAGCTACCCCGGTGCGACGTTCAACGTCGGCGTCGCCGATGTGGCGCTCGCGCCCGGCGAACGCGTTGTCGCGGCGGCCGCGGCGGTGTGCTGGCGGAACAACAGCGGCGGCAACGGACGTGTCACGCTGCGGGTGGGCGCCAGTGAACAAGCGACGGCCAACTTCAACCCAAGCGGCGCGTACGACACGGTCTTCGTTTTCGCCCGCAACTCGCCGGCGACGGCCAAGCCGTGGACGCGGGCGGAGGTCAACGCCGCGCTGGTCGGGGCGGTCGTCAACACCGGCTATGGCCTGCGGGCCACGCAGGCTGGGCTGCATGTGCTGCTGTACACGCCGCCCGTCGTGCCCCTCAAACCGAAGGAGTGGCCCATGAACTTCAAGGCGCTCGAGTCGCTGACGGCGACGGGGTCGGATCAGGCCGTCGAGGTGCCGCGCGGCGCCACGCTGATCGTGCGGCCGCTGGCCGCGAACGTGGAGGTGCGCGACGTGTCCGGTGCGACCGCGAAGCTGACGATCCCGGCCGACTCGATGGTCATGCTCGGCCCGTCCTACGGCCAGACGGTGTACCTGCGCGCCACGGCCGGCACGGTGATCGAGCTCGGGCTGACGTAGCGCCCGGCAGTCATGGAGGACTGAGACATGGCGAACTTCGTACTGGGGATGAACGCCAAGCTGTACCACGGCGCGGCCGGCAACCCCGCATCCACCGAAATGACCAACGTCCGCAACGTCACGCTCAACCTGGAGGCGGGCGAGGCGGATGTCACCACCCGGGCCAATCAGGGCTGGCGGGCGACGGCGCCCACGCTGCGCGAGTGCTCGGTCGAGTTCGAGATGGTCTGGGACCCCGCCGATGCCGGGTTCACGGCGATCAAGAACGCCTACCTCACCGCCGGCCTGATCGCGCTGAAGGTGCTGGACAAGGAAGGCGGCCAGGGGCCGGACGGCGACTTCTCGATCACGTCCTTCAGCC
>JAGNKU010000027.1 GCA_017999985.1 Phycisphaerae bacterium
CGCAGGGTCCGCGGCGCATCGGGCGGCGCGTTGCGCTTCGTGTGGACGGCGTAGAAGACCTCCTCGACGTCGTAATCGACGCGCGTCACCTGATCGGACAGGATGCCGGCGTCGCTGGCACGCCGCTCGTGCTGCCGCATCTCGCGCGGCGGGAAGACGTGCCCGCAGGCCGGGCAGGTCGCGTAGCCCGCGGCCACCAGCTCGTGGCAGCTTGGGCACTCCTTTACCGGCGCTTCGCCGGCTCCGGGCGGCCGGCCGTCGACACAGAGCTGATCGACCGGCCCATGCCGCAGGACATTGCCGCCGAAATCGAGCACCACGCAGTCCGTCTTGCCCGGGTGCAGCCGGAATCCCCGCCCGACCATCTGGTAATACAGCCCGGGCGAGAGCGTCGGCCGCAGCAGCGCGACGCAGTCGATGTTCGGGGCGTCGAACCCGGTCGTGAGGACGTTGACGTTGACGAGATATTTGAGGTCGCCGCCCCGGAACCGCCGCAGCGTCTCGTCGCGCTCGAACGGCAGCGTGTCGCCGCAGACGAAGCCACACTCCACGCCGTGCCGGTCGTGCAGCACGCGCGCCACGTGCTGGGCGTGCGCCACGCCCGCCGCGAAGATCAGCACGGCCTGGCGTCCCTGCGTGTGTGCGATGATTTCCCGGCACGCGGCCTGGACGAGGTTGTCCTCGTCCATGAGCTGCTCGACCTCGCTGGCGACGTATTCACCGGCGCGGACGTGCAGCTTGTCGGTGTCGGGCTTCTGCGTGCCCGCCTTGGTGCGCAACGGGCACAGGTAGCCCTGCACGATCAGCTCGCGGACGCCAATCTCGTAGCAGACCGCGTTGAGGATGTTCTCCGGCGAACAGATCGTTCCGGTGCGCATCCGGAACGGCGTAGCCGTGAAGCCAATCACGCGCATCTGCGGGTTGATGCGGAGCATGTCCGCCAACAGCGTGCGGTACATGCCCTCGCCGTCGGGCGGAATCAGATGGGCCTCATCGACGATCACGAGGTCGACCCGGCCGATGTCGGCGGCGCGCTGATAGACCGACTGGATGCCCGCCACGGTAACGGCATAGCCCAGATCGCGGCGCTTCAGCCCGGCCGAGTACAGGCCGAAGGGCAGGTCGGGTGCGACGGCTCGCAGCTTCTCGGCCGCCTGCTCGAGCAACTCCTTCACGTGCGCCAGGACCAGCACTTTACCGCCCCAGAGCTGCACGGCGTCCCGGCAGATGTGCGCGACGACCGGCGTCTTGCCGCCGGCGGTCGGGATGACCACGCAGGGGTGGTCATCCCGCTCGCGCAGATGGCGGTAGACGGCCGCGACGGCCTCCAACTGGTAGGGACGCAGCTGCATCAGGCGCTCGCTCGGCGGGCCTCTTCCGGCAGAGGGAACAGCTCCTCGGTGGCTGCGTAGAGCTTGGTCATCGGCTCGCGGCTCAAGTACGCCTGCAGCGCCCGCTCCGTCTTCTGGTAGCGTTCGCGGCGCATGGCACTCGACGTGTGGCCCGCCGTCTTGATCAGGAACTGAATCAGCGTCAGCGCCGCCTGATCGCCCTCGTCCTGCGGCAGGCCCGTCTGCAGCACATCCGCGAAGCGCCGCAGGCGACCGCGGTCGCTCGAGTACCAGGCCCGCGCAAGCACCGCCCGGGTCGTCCCATTGGCCACGCCGCGGTAGCTGCTACGCGGCAGCAGCCGCATTGCGAAGCGGACCGCGTCGAGGTGGTTCCGCAACAGCACGTGCTCCTCGCCCGCCGACCGGCGGCGCGGCGCTTCACACGCCGAGAGCATCGCCCGCAGCGTCGCCAGCTCGGCGGCAGTGATCTTCCCGAGGTCGCCGCCCAGGCTGATGATCTGGTCGTTCGTGCGGATGCGGCCGGTGTCGACCGCCTCCATGATCTCCTCGGGCAGGTTGACGAAGATGCGCATCGGGACGGTGACACCCGACATCGCGACGGCCCACAGCCGATGCTGGCCATCCAGGAGCACGCGGTTCGGGCTGAAGGCGATGCCCTGGTGCGTGAGCCGCCACCGGCCGGAGCGCATCTCCTCCGCCAGATAGTCGACGTGCTTGTCGCTGAGCGAGCGGTTGCGCGTGTTGCAGTGGCTGATGATCTCCTCCGCCAGTTCCGGCGTGACGTCGACCACCGTCATGTAGGGGTCGTGACGACTGAACAGATCTTCGAGTTTCATGCGGTAACTCCTTCGAGGTGCTTGGTGAGGAAGGCCACGAGGGCCCGGAGGTAGGTCGTGTCGAACAGCTCGATGAGCGTGCGGGCGCCCATGACCGGGTCCTGGGGCATGCTGAGGGCCCGCATGGGCGGGGGGTTGCTGTGCCCCCGGATGGGCTGGAAGGCGTTCCTGGCGATGCGGCGCGGACCCCGGGCGCCGTGGCGGGCCGGGTAGCGCTTGCCGTCACGGCCGACGCGCGTCGGCAGGTTCGGAATTTCCGAACCTGAGCTCCGGGGCGCTTGCCGCTGCTCCAGGATCTCGCGGTGCCGTCGCACGGTCTTCTCGTCGACCCCGACGTGCTCCGCAATGGTCGGGTTTCCCAGGTCGGGGCGGAGCTTCAGCGCGCGCGTGACGGCCTTGGCCTTGTCCTCGTTCGTGCGCCGCAGCCCGTGCGCCTTGTTCGCCGCCACGCTCAGCCATCTGGCATCGGCCAGCTCGCCGGCGAGCACCTCGGCCTTGATCTGCGGCCGGTTCAGGCGGCGATGCGCGAAGAAGCGGTGGAACCCGTCCACGAGCCAGTGCGTCGCGCCGTCGTGGACGATCGTGACGGCGGGGAATTCGGTGCCCGCCTCCAGCGCCTCGGCGTACTCCTGCACGATGCCCGGGTTGATCGCTGTGCGGGGCTGCGTTTCGCCATCGATCCGCACGACCGCCAGGTCGATCAGTTGCTCAGCCATATGGGTTCTCCTCTCAGTTCAGGGATGGGGACCACCCGCCCGCCTCCCGGTCGCGGGCGGTCCAGATGTCCGCGTCAGTCGGGGGCGGCGGCCTGTTCGCCAGGTCGCGAATCGTCACGATCACGCGTCCGCCGCGCACGACCTGTGTCCGGTGAATCAACAGCCAGACGATCCGGCTGTCGTCGGGGAACGCGCCGCCGTGCTGGCAGGCGTCGAGCACGGCCTTCAGCAGGTTGTCGATATCGCGGCGCCGGCGGTCGGGCGGGTACACCTCCACCGTCACCGCCAGCCGGCCTTGCGCCGGCGACAGGCGGCGCGCTGCCAGAATGCGCGCTACCCGTCGTCGGAACTCCCGCCCGGCCCGGCTGATCAGCGTCCGCGGGCCGACTCGCCGGTAGTAGTGGTTCACCGACGGCGGCCAGGGCAGCTCGATCGTCACCGGCGCTACCGCTGCCATGGCGCTTTCCCGTTGCCGATCACCGCCGGTCGCGCCGCAGCCGCGCCCTTCTTCTCGTAGCCCTTGATGACGTTCGTCGGCTCGCCGGTGTCGTCGCGGTTCTTGACGCCGACCTTGACGGTCAGCGGGAGGTTGTGCAGCTCGACCGAGTCCTGTGGCGCCAGCACGCCCACCGCCCGGCAGATCGCCGACAGCTCCGCGCGGGCGATCTTGACCGCCGTCGCGTCGGGGTTGTCGAGGTTCAGGCGGGCCCACAGGTTCCGCCCCTTGTGCTCGCCCTCGATGATCTGGAACGTCAGCTCCAGATACTGGCCGGTGCCCTTCTTGGTGGGCTTCATCTCGCTGGCGGTGATCACCGCCGTGTACTTCCCGGCCGGGACCGGATCGAACGCGAAGTTCGGGTCCACGGCGCCGGCGTCAAAGCCGTTCAGGTTCGCCACGTTCAGTCTCCTTCTGGGTTGGGGGTTTCCGTGTCAGCCAGGGGGTTCTCGCCGCGCAGGAAGGCGGCGTAGATGCGGTAGTCCAGGGGGATCTCCTCCGGCAGCCCGAGGCGGTTCTTGGCCACGTGCGCGGGCCGCTCGGTCGTGCAGAGGATGCGCACGCCGTCGCCGATTGCCTGCACGCGCTTGCGGTCGAACGCCTCGGTGGTGGTCTTGGTGTGGACCTTGTAGGTCGCGAACAGGACCTCGTCGGCCCATTCCTGGATCAGGGCCGACGCCAGCTTCTGAAGCCGCGGGCTGTAGCGGTCGTACGTGTCCAGGCGGGGATCGGCGAAGCGCTCGATCTGGGCGTGGGCGATCAGGATAACGCCCAGACCGCGGTCGTTCCGCAGCGCATCCAGCCCGGCCAGCACCTCGCGCCACGGCGTCAGCGCGAACACGTAGCCCTTGCCGTAGGGGATGTCCTCGATACTCTCGACGCCGCGTTCCTTGCAGATGCGCGCGAAGACGAGCGTCTGGAGCCAGTCCAGCGAGTCGATGACGACCGTCTGGTACTCGTGCGGCTCGGTGTACAGCTCGCCCAGCGCCGCGATCACGTCGGCGACGCTGCCCGCCAGCGGGAACCGGTGGCAGTCAATGCCAGCCAGCCCGTCCTCGGTGGGGATGAAGATCGGACGGGGGGCCATCGCGGCGAACGTGCTCTTGCCCACGCCGCCCACGCCGTAAATCACCGTTCGCCGCGGGGCGCTGACCACCCCCCGTTGCACCTGTTCCAGCAGCTTCATGTGTTCGTTCTCCTTCGTGCCTTCTGCCATGAATCCGGGCGCGGGGCCGGTACAGGGAGTCCGGGCCGTTTCGAGCGAGGGGGAGGAGGTGTGGGGTTGACGGCCACGCCATCCGGCCCCGCGCCCGGGCTCACAGGCGGTCGATCACGCGCAGCCCCTCGTAACGGGTGAACCAGTTGCCGGTCGCGCGGCAGCGGCGCAGCTCGGCCATTGCCTCCTCGTTCTGGGCCTGCGCCTGGTCGAGCACTTCCGACGCGATCCGCCAGACGCCGACGCGGAACGGCTCGCGCTTCTCGACGGCCACAATGTGCACGGGGAGAACGTGGCCGCTGACCAGCGCGACGAGCGCGCGGTAGAACGCGACCTGATGGACGTACCCCAGCGCGCGGAGCGCGAACTCGAACGAGTCCAGGTCGTCCGTGGTCTTCAGGTCGACCATCCCGTGCTCGAGCCGCGGGCTGATCCAGTCGATCCGCGCCTGGCACTGGAACTGCGCGTACTCGCAGCGCACGACGCCTTCGGCGACGCCCTCCGCCAGCAGCTCGCCCGCCAGCGCGTGCCCCTTCACCGCCGCGGCCATCTGCTCGACCAACGCGGCATGGGCATCGCTGAGCACGGGCCGGTTCTGCCGTTCGGCCCACTCCGCGAACGCCTTCGTGTTCGAGCCGAACGGCTGGCCCGTCTTCGGATTGATTGGCCCGCCGACGGCGAACTCGCGCTGGTAGCGCTCGCGGCCCTCCAGGATCAGCGCGTGCGCCGCTCGGCCGATCAGGTAGGCCGTCGTGTCCCGCTCCGGCACGAGACCGAGTTCCTTCTTGCGGAACAGCAGCGGACACCGGCGGAAGTCGTTCAGGGTGTGCGATGTGACGTGGTCCGCGCTTTTGGCGTGATAAACGTCTGCGGGCTCGCGGATCAGAAAATGCAGGTTCAGCGAATCAGGCTGCGTGGGCTTCATGCCCAGGTCCTCCGGCTGGTAGTCGCGGCGATAGTCCCCTTGACCGAGTGACACGAGTGGCACGCGTGCGGATGTCACAAGCTGACCTCCGCGCCGACCTCCGGTCCGGTGTGAGCCCCGGCGCCGGCGTTCTTCGGACCCTCGATGCGCCGCACCTCAAAGCGCGTCTCACCGAACTCGCGCGTGAGGAAAGCTGTGAAGATGCGGACGACCGCACTGCCAACCTCGGTATTTGCATCCACGAGCAGCGCGCGCTGCGGTTCGTCCAAGCGGTAACCCGCCTCCATCCGGACGCGGGCCCCGCCGAACAGCCCCTCCGCGGCGAGAATGGCCAACTGCAGGGACATCTCGGCCTCGTCGAGGGGCACGTCAGGTTTGAGCAGGAATCGATACACGCCCGAGGTCATCAGCGGTCTCCCGTCACGAGCCCGGTTGGCTCTCCATCCGGCTACCTATGCCGTGCCCGTCTGGCGTGTCCGCCCCCGTGGTGAGGTCCAGGCCTGCCGCCGTGAAGCGCCGCCGCAGCTCAGCGATCGCGTTGCCAACCTGACGACGCGAAATGCCCAACTCGCGGGCGACGGAAGCGACGTTGCCGTCCACCAGCCGGGCGCAGACCTCCGCCAGGGGGGCGGGTAGGCCGGCGACAACACGGGCAACGGCGGCGCGCATGTCGCGCGTGGCCTGTGGATCGCCAGCGGCCAGCCCAAGCCGGCGCAGGCCGTCGTCCTCAGCCAGCGCCCCCGCGCCGGATACGGGTTCGTCGGTCACGTTCTCGCGCAGCGTCTCGATCGAGCGCGCGAAGAAGCCTGGCGCCCGTTTCGCGCGGCGCCGATCGCGTACGAGCATGGCAGCGTGCGAGTCCACGATGCGGTTGATGAAGGTGGTGAGCTTGGCCTTGTCCGGATCGAACTTGCCGATGTGCTTGAGGACGTACAGCAGCAGTTCCTGCTGCAGGTCCTCGCGCTCGTAGCGTTCGAACCAGGGCGTCCGGATGAGCTGTCGGGCTTTGATGCGGATGAGTTTTTGGGTGTAGGCGCCGAGGACGGCGCCACGGGCGGATTCGGCTTCCACGGGTGGCCTCCGGGGCCGGAGGCGGGGCCGTGGGTGTCAGCCGAACTCAGCGCGCAGTAAGAGCGCTGGCCGCGATGCGGAGGGTTGAGCGATCGCCGGCTACGGCGACACCCAACGACCTCCGCATTCGCGGCCAGTCAGTTGACGAGTCGTTTATCTGGTTTTGGGCACACTGGACCGGGCGTGAACCGGGCTACACGTTGACGTCCTCCTCGAGGGTCAGATCGACCGGCAGACCGTCCTGCACTTCGATGCTGACGATCATGCCGTTCTGTACGCGGCGCAGCCGCTCGATCAGATCAAGGTGGTGCGCCTTGAGCTTGAAATCCTCCGCCATCGGCTGCGTGTGGCGCCCCGCATCGGGCTTGCCGAGCCGGAACTTGCGCCGGGCGCGCGGCTGTGCTGTGAAAACGAGCTGGCCGTCCCGCACGGCGATGTTCGTCAGCCAGCCATACCCCACCTGACGCGAAAGCGCGATCAGCTTCTGTTCATCCGGACGCAGGTTGCGCACGCTGGCATCCGTGACAGACGCGCCCTGCGGCCCGGACTTGATTCTGCTCTTACTCATGCTTCCGTTCCCTGAATCGCCTGTGTATTGGCCGGTAAACACTGTGGACAAAAAAACAAGCCGCGGTCGCCGCTACCTTCTGCGGTCCGTCCGGATCACGAGCTGCAGCTGCTCCAGTCGGATGCGCATCGCCTCCGCGGACACCTGAAACCGCGCCGCAAACGGCCGGCTGAAATGCTCGAGCAGCACGTCGTCCGGCCCCCGTTCGTCATAGGGCGACAGCACAGAGCGTAGCACCGCGCGCAGCGTGGCGTACGAGCTGCGCTCGTCGACGGCATCAACACAGAACGGGCTGTCGCTGCCGCGAATGTCGCGCCAGACCTGGCGAACCAGCAGCCGCGGCATGAGCAGGCACGAGGCAAAGAGGTTCGCCTGCACCTCAATCCGCTGCCGTTCGCGGCTGCGCCCGCCATGCGAGGTATGCTCGGTAGCCAGCTCCACCAGCGTGGCGCCCTGGAGGTGACGGTGCAGCACCCAGTGGCCGACCTCATGCGCCAGCGTGAAGCGGTAGCGCCCTTCCTGCCGCGGGTGCGCGTTCGGGTCGAGGTGACCGTCGATGGCGACGCACCGCTCGTTGGTCAGCAGGGCGCCCAGCACCCCGGGCCGGCCCAGCCGTTCGCGCAGATCGCCGAACTCCAGTTGCAGACCCAGATGCAGTTCCAGGATCTCGTCGATCGGCACGGGTGGCTCCGCCACCGGTCCGTGCCGGCGTTCATAGTCCGCCAGCAGCGCCATCGCCCGCCGCTCGATCTCGCGCGCGGTCAGGTACGGCACCTGCCGCGGCGTTTCCCCTGATGCCCACGTACTCACGGCCCAGACCTCCGGTTCTCCGCGTTGAGCCGTTTCGCCTGCTCCACAAAGTCCTGCAGCTGCGCGCGTGTCAGCCCGCGCGCCTCGCGCAGGAAGGCTGCCAACTCGAGCGGCTGGGAACGGATGATCGCGGGCAGGTCCTGAGGCATGCGGCCGGCGAGGGCGATCAGCGCATCGGCAGGTTCGTCCAGGAGCTGCGCCATCCGCGCGACGCGTTCGGCCGTCGGCGGATCGACGTTGCCCTGTTCGACCTGCGACACGTACGTCGGGCTGACGCCGACGAGTTGCGCGAAGCGCCGCAGCCCGAGCCCCTTGGCCAGCCGCTTGCGGCGGATGGCCTCACCAAAATGGCGGTCGGAGCCGGAGCGCAGGCGCTCCGCCTGCGCGGTAGTTCGTGTTGCGTGATCCATGTCGCCGAGGCACGCCCGGACGCCCGACGGAGCGGGCGCACGGCATGCGGTTTATGCGCCGGCGGCCCCCATCCTTGGGTGGCGATTCCTTGGCCTGCCGCCGGCAATTCCGGGCTGGCATCGGTCGAACGCCCTTCGACCGATCATGTTGTTAGGGTAATGTTCGGCACGATGTTTGTCAAGCCCGGATGCGCTTTTCTGCAACTTGCTGGCCGAGTGGAGGTTGTGCGCCGCCGATCAAGCGTTAAGGGCATTCCACAGCTGCCGCTGTGCCTGCCAGCGCGTCTGGGCCGCGATTGGCCGTAGCATCCGCTCGTGGATCGTGTCGCGACCGCAGGTAACGAGCGGCAGGAAAAGCAGTTGCTCCTGGATGTCGGGGGCGAGGTGGTTGAGGTTCATGATCTGCGTCAAGCGTGGCTGTGTGATGTGTGCGAGGCGAGCCAGGTCGGACTGGTCGGTGACCCTGCCCTCGCGGATCAGCCCGTCGAAACGGATCGCCAGGGCCATCAGGCGCGCTACGCGCGGCACGCGGCCCGGCGACGGCGCGGGAATATCCTCGGTGACGGGCTTCGCCACGCGTCGCCCATGGGCCCGCCGCACGAAATGCACCTTGCGTTTCACGGTGATCACGCCGCGTCCTCCACGTGCGCGTCTGCACCGGCGCCGCCCGCCAGCGCCCGGATGCCCGTCGGGTGGAACGTCAGCTCGATCGTGCTGTCGGTCGGGTCGAATTCGACACGCGCGACAAGCAGGTGGACGAGCCGCGCCTGCTCGCGTGGGCTGAGGGCACGCCAGACGTTGTCGAAGTCGGCGGACGCTGCCGCCACGTCCGCCTCGGTCACGAGGTCGCGCTGGAGCTCGACCGTCTGCGCGGCGATCTCGGCCACCCGGTGCTCGGCGTCGCGGATCTGTTCGTTGAGGTGGGCGATCTGGGCACTCGCCGCCGGCGACGCCGGGGTGGACGCGAGCTCGCGAATTCCGGTGTACGCCCGGGCCAGTCCGCGCTCCAGACTGCGGCGCTCGACCGCGAGCCGCTCCGTCTGAGTCCGCACGTGGCGCTGCGCTTCGGCCAGCGTCTCGCCCAGCAGCTCGGCGTCTTGACCGATGCAGCGGATCTGGTCGACCACCGCCCGGTCGATCTCCGCCGCCGGCAGCGACTTGGTCGGGCAGTTGTCCCAGCCCTTCTTGATCGCGTTGGTGCAGACGTAGTAGCGATAGTGCTTATTGCCGCGGCCGGTGAACGTGTGCGTCATCACGCGACCGCACGCCTTGCAGTACAGGAGGCCGCGCAGCAGGGCGCCGTGCCGGTTCCGCACCTCCGCGCATCCGGAACGCCCGTTCTGCTGCAGTCGCGTCTGTACGCTTCGGAACAGCTCCTCCGGCACGATCGCTTCGTGCTCGCCGGCGAAGACATCACGGCGGTAGCGGACCTTCCCGATGTAGAGCACGTTCCGCAGCAGGCTGTATAGGTTGCACTTGTCGAACGGGAGGTCACCTTTCGCCTTGCCGGACCTGGTCGTCCAGCGCTTCGTCGTCCACCCGCGCCGCCGCAGCTCGCCCGCCACGCTCAAGAGCGACCCACGTTCGGCGTACAGCTCGAAGATCTCGCGCACGCGGGCAGCCTCGATCGCGTTGACTACGAGCTTGGGCCCGCCGCTGGAGCGGTCGACGTCGTAGCCCAGAATTGGGCTGCCGCCGGTCCACTTCCCCTTCTGGCGCGACGCGGCCAGCTTGTCGCGGATGCGCTCGCCGATGATCTCGCGCTCGAATTGGGCGAAGGACAGGAGGATGTTAAGCGTCAGCCGGCCCATCGAATTGGTGGTGTTGAAGTGCTGGGTGACCGAGACGAACGACACATTGTGGCGCTCGAACGTCTCCACGATCCTGGCAAAGTCCATCAACGATCGGCTGAGGCGGTCGACCTTGTAGACGACCACGCAGTCGACCTTGCCCGCGTCGATGTCGGTTAGGAGCTGCTTGAGCCCCGGCCGCTCCATGTTCCCGCCCGTGAAACCGCCGTCGTCATACCGATCTGGCAGGCACACCCAGCCCTCGGCCTTCTGGCTGGCGATGTAGGCCTCCGCGGCCTCGCGCTGGGCGTCGAGCGAGTTAAAGTCCTGCTGCAGCCCCTCGTCGCTGCTCTTGCGCGTGTAGATCGCGCAGCGCACCTGGACGCTGGGCGGAGCCGGTACACTCGCCCGCCGGCGCGTCATGACGTCACCCCGAGCCGGAAGAACCGGAAGCCGTTCATGTGCGAGCCGGTGATGGCCGTCGTGACTGCGCTGAGCGATTTGTAGCGCTGGCCGTCGTACTCGAAACCGTCCGGCAGGACCACGACGTTGATCGTGCGGCCCTTGTACTTGCGCGTGATCGCTGCGCCGGGTGCGGGCAGACGCGAGTCGGTCGTTACCGGCACGCGCACCACGGCGGCGCCGGCCGCCGGCGGGGCCACGAGCGGCTTGGCGCCGTGGCGCGGCGGCATCACGCGCACGTCCGCGTCGTTGGCCAGCTCGGCAGCGCGCTGCAGCGCCCGTTCCGTAAGCCCGCCCTCGGCGTTCGCCTGGAGTCGCCACGCGATCCGGCGAATCAGGTAGCGCCGGTGCCGGCTACGTGATGGCTCACCGAAGACGTCCTCGTAGCGTTCATGCAGCTCGCCCACCGACATGTTTTCAAGGGCGGCGAGTTGCGTCTCGACCTCAAGGCTCATGCGTCTTCTCCGTCGCCCCGCGCTGATAACCCGCGGGTACCGTCAGACACACTGAGCCTCGTTTCGCCGGAAAGCTCAAGGCGATTCGCGAGGATTTCGACCGGGTTCTGGGCCGCGTCGAAGCCAGCCGCATGCATGCGGCGTCGCCAGCGAAGCAGGCCCCGGGCCAGCACGCGGGCAACCTCCTGTTCGGCGTCGAGATTCATGCGTCATCTCCGTTCTTCCGCGGGGATAGCCCGCGGCCGTCGGCCGACGCACTCAGCCTCGTTTCGCGGGAAACCTCAAGGCATGTGCCGGGATCTCCGCGAGCCTGCGCGTCGAGCCCGTCAGCGCGGCGCCGCTGTCGCCAGCGTAGCAGGCCACGCGTCAGAATCTGGGCGACTTCGCGGCGCCGTTCATGGGGCGCGATGTCTCGGATTGGGTACGGCAAAGCCATGAACGGGTCCCACTGGCAGGTCGGTCGTCAGGGCTGGGACGCCCCAGCCCACTACCCGTTCACCTATGCCGTCGCTCCTCTGAGTGTTCGATCTGAACGAAACAAGCCTTCCTTCGCGATCGGCGCGTCGTCCGACGGGACGCGGGCCAGCGCGGCCCACTACTGGTTACATACGCGGCGCGTTAACAAAATGGTCGTGAACCCGCAGAGCATCCGAACTATGGTTCGCCGGCCGGTTCGGTTGATGGGTTTTGCACGCTGCGCGCGTGGGCGAGCCTCTCCGGCCGGAAGACGTCACCGACGAGTACATCCGCAGCCTTGGCGCGTCCTGATCGCGCAGCGACGGAAACGCCTCGACCTTCGGCTGCGGTAAAATGGCATCGCCGAACCCGACGTCGACCTGCATCGGTAGCCGGCCACGTCGCCGCCGACACGCGTCGACCGGCCCAGCGAACGGGCCCGTGCGGACGCTCTGCGCGGGTAACTTGTCGAGAGCACGCGGAGTTGCTTCCCTAGATCACGTTAGTCTACAGCAACAATAGAGTTATGCCCGCTCGGCATGCGAGTTGTGCACAGCATGGTGACCGCGTCCCAGCTTTTCGTGCTCGGCCTGCGTTGCAGTCCTGCAACAATGCAAGCGTTTGCGGACCGGGTTCTATGGAGCACGTGCTCATTCAGCGCGGATTTTCTGAGCGCGAACGCTGGCGCCACCGTTGGGTAGTTCTGGTGCTGGTGGTCAAATGTCGCGCCTGCCAAGCTAGTGCGGCTGGCTTTGTCGCTGCGATCGGCAGAAAAACCAGCATGGCGGTTGACGGCAGGCTGGGAGAAGCTACAGTGCCTATCGAAGGCTCGCGCACGGTCTAGCGCGTCTGAGGGGCGTGCGAACGCGAGGGTGGGGTGGCTTCGATCCGCGCTGGTGATGATCCACGCGGCTGTGTCGGCTGCACACGGGTGGTTGTGTCGAACCGTTGAACACGCAGTGCCTGTGCGCCAGAGGTTCTCGAACCTCTGGCCAGGCATTGACCTCTGTTCCGTCTCGCGGGTGTGGTTCGTTCCGCTTTTTCCGGTATCGTGGAGGGTGTTTCGATGAACTCGCGTTTCCAAAATGTGTGGGTTGTCGCTCTCGCGTGTTGCGTTCTCTGCATCCCCGGCTATGCGTACAATTCGTTCGACGTCTCGAATTCTGAACCTTGTCCTGGTGATGACGTCACCATTGTCGCGACTTGGTGCCCGCCGCCGGCGAAGGACTGGATGCCACCGGATCCCACTATTGCCATTCTCTCCGGCAATCCGAGCCCGTTCCTGGTCCTCGTGGCCTCGGGCACAACCACCGAGGGTGGCTGGTGGCAATACCGCGCCGGACCAAACCCCGGACGTTTGCAGATCACGGTCACAAGCGGTGATCCAACGAAACGCACATATTCCGCGTCCATTAAGATCCGTGGCGAAGCGGACACTGGCGGAGGCTGCGTTACTTGCGGCGCAGGCGGTGCTGGCGGAGGTGGGAGCCTCGGCTCCGAAAGCGTTTCAATCGGGGACGGTCCTCTAGTCGAGTTTGCGGTGGGCTCGATCCAGGCCGACCCGCAAAGCCCCGTTCATCAAGTCCGGCTGGTTCTGGCAGCGCAGACGCCCAGTCTCGCGCTCGCGGATCCAGACCTGCTTCAGATTTCCGGCGTACCGCTTTGGGGCGTGTGGCCCGACAGGATATGCGATTTCCGCAACAACCCGGACGCGTGCTTGGCCCATGACACGTGCGGAATCCTGTCCGTTGACGGCGCCGATTCGTCGGCCGTGGTGCGCGTGATCAGCAGCACGGAGTATGAGATTCGGCTGCACGCCTCTGAGGCGGACGTGAACTACGATTCGCCCTGCAGCTATCCGAACAAGGGGGGCTGCTGTCCGTACGGTGCCATGCTCCTCAAGTGGCAGGTATCCAGCCCGGATTGCGACCACTTGGTGATCACGCGAAGAGGATCGGATAACGCGATCGAAGTCCGGTACGACATTGAATGCACGGACGGCAATCGCTCCTGGCAGGTCACGACCGGCGACGGAAGTGTCGAGTACCGGCGTGAGGCCGTCGTCTGGGAATCGGATCAGCAACTCGGGCAATGGCGACGCGATCGCACGATCGAGCTGCGGTCGAGTTCGGGGGCATGGTACACGGAGAGCAAGCGTAGTTCATGGCACGCGAGTGTCGATGATCCCTGGACCACGGAGATTGTCGACCCTGATGGGCCGAGTCCGGAAGTAACGACCCGCGAGTTCTATGCACCGCCGAGCGAATTCGCTGGCGCGGTAATGTGGCAGGAGAACGCCGACGGGTCATGGGTATGGTACGAATACCCGGTTGATTTCTCTGCGAACGCGACGGTGCGCGTGAATCGTGGGTGGAAGGACGACGCGCGCCCCACTTCAATCGCTAGCTGGGACACGTACACCGAGACGACCTATGAGCCCAAGGTGGAGGGCGTCGATGGGGAAGGTCATCCCCTCGCAGCCGGTCTCACGGTCGGCCTCGAAGAGACATATGTTGACAGCAGCCTGGTCAGCAAGTTCGAGAGCAACATCGTTCCGGACAACGTGGAACACATTCGTGCTGAGTGGCGGTACTGGAATCCCTCGTCTGCTCTTGTGACCACCGTCTCATTCTACCAGTACACACCTTACGGGTACTCGGTGGCGCCGTTTCCGCCTTTCCCGGCGGACCGCTGGCTCTGGCAGGAGATGCAGCAGCCCGATGGGGTGGTGACGACACGCAGTTTCACGGCCGAGTCGGCGACTTTCAACGAATCCGCGTGGACGGTGCAGTTGGGCGGTACGTACGGGAATACGATTAGGAGTCCGCGGAACTTCCCGGCCAGCAACAGCGTCGAGTCATTCGATGGGGCCGGTAGGCGCACCTTTGTGGGCTCCCGTTGGGACTCCGATGGCATGCCGGATGCACAGTACACGGAGTGGACCTTCTTCGGGTACGATAGCCGCGGGCGGCTCGCGCGGGAATGCTACTCGAACGGGACGCAGCGCATCACGGCTTGGGAAGATTGCTGCCGCAGGCGCACCGTAACCGACCCCGACGGCGTAAGAACGCGGTACGTGCAGGACCCCGCCGGACGGCCGATTCTCGAGGTGCGTGAGATCGGCGCGCAGAAGCGCGAGATCAAGCAGTACGTGTACGGCACCGAGACGTATGAGACGCGGGCCCTGCCGGCCGTAACGCTCCTGCACGGTTATGACGAGCAGGCCTTCGACGCGACCGTCGGCAGCTTCACCGTGCTGCGCAGAATGCGGACCATCTCTGACCTTGCCGGGCGCGTTGTGGCTGAGATTGACCTGGACGCGAGCGGCGCGGAACTGCTCAAGACGACGCACGCCTACGGCTTCACGACCGAAGATGGGCGAGAAGTTACCACGACCCGCCCGGACGGACAGACCGAGATTCGCGCGTACTACCGCGACGGGCAGATCAAGAGCGTGACCGGTACCGGTGTGGTGCCGACCTATTATGTTTACTCCGCTGCCCAGGGGAGTCTCACGACCACCGTCTACACTGGCAGCAACCCTTCGCCGCGCTATGTGACCACGACGCGCGATATGCTCGGTCGTGTGATGACCGAGCAACGTCCCGGCTGGAGCAGCACAGGTAGCGAGACGCTTACCACGACCTATTTCTACGACTCCCAGGGTGACTTGAAGAAGGTCGAGACGCGCAACTCCGCGGGGGGACTCGTGGCGGCACCGCAGCTCTATGAGTACGAGCGGTCCGGCACGCAGCTGGTAGCGCGCAGCGGCATCGAGCCCAGCGAGCCGTACGATGAGACGTTGGACACGACTGGCGACGACCGGTATACGGAGATGATCGAGTCGTCGGAAACGACAGGCGCGCTCACATACCGCGTGAAGACGACCAAGACCGTTGAGGCCGGCGGGGTTGAGCGTGTCCTCGCTGTCGAGAAGGAACTGGTCCGCGGATTCGGCACAGTCAATAACCCGGATGGCTCCGGCTGGAAAGTGATCGGCTGCGGGACGACTCAGGACGAGCGGGGCGACGAGATCATCGAGACGACCACGCTGAACGCTGTGGCGCACGCGCGGCGAGAACACTCCAAACACAGCGATTGGACGAACACCGCCGTTGCGACATGGGAATATGGGCGGCTCGCGTCGTTGCTCTCGCGAACGGCCGCGGAGACATCTTACGAATACGACGGAATCGGCCGCCAGACCCTCGCATCACGCGGAGGGATCTTGACTGGCACCGAGTACAACGCGATCGGCCGCGTCTGGAAAGTGAAGGACGCGGCCAATCGAACCACAGAGTATCTATACTACTTGCAAGGTGAACCGGGCGCCGGGCAAGTCAAGCAGGTGATCGACGCCCTCGGCAAGGATACGTACTACGCCTATGACGAATACGGCCGGATCGAGTACACGTGGGGTGGCACACCGCAGCCGAGCTGGATCCAATACACGCCGTACGGTGAGCGGTGGAAGCTGCATACGTATCGCGCCCCTGACACCGGCTGGGACGGCTCAAGCTGGCCGAGCGTGGGCAACGGCGACGTGACCGAATGGACCTACGATGACGCGACGGGGTTGCTGGAGCAGAAGAAGTACGCCGACAACACGGCCGTCGACTACCAGTACACCGCTAACGGGCAGCTCTTCCAGCGGCTGTGGGCCCGTACCGTCGCTGGACAGCAGGTCACAACCACCTACGGCTATGACCCACGGACTTCGGAGTTGCTCACAATCGCGCATAGCGACGGCACGCCCGCCGTGACAATGACGTACGAGCGGCGCGGCCGCCTGGACACCGTGACACAAGGCGGTCCATACGGCCTGAACTATGACTACGACTATTCGCAGTGGCCGACCAGCGTTAGCATCGCCACGAGCGGGCTCTACACCAAGACGCTGACGCAGACGTTTGACTCGGCCAAAGGCGGCCAGCTTACACAGCAGGCGATCGCCGGCGAGTACGTGGCGGACTACTCCTACACCGGGGCGACGGGCCGACTGGAGCGCGTCACAGGCCCGGGCCTACCGGGGGGAGGTGCCACCGACGGAGCGTGGTACGGCTATCAGGCCGCTAGAGACTCTGTCGGCAGCATCGGCTACGTGACAGCGGGGACCGAGCGTTTGAGCAGCGAGTGGTCGCCCGAGCCAGGTCGCGGCATTGTCGCAGTGGTTACGCACACCTGGAAACAGGGCCAAAGCACAGTACTGTCGCGTTATGATTACCGCAACCAGACCGTCGCGGCGGACGATCTCGGCCGACGGACGGACGTGGCCTATGACGGCCTGGCATTCACGCCGACGCTGACGCGAGATCTGGACTACAATAGCCGGAACGAATTGACCAGCACCGTGCAGACCGGCGGGGCGGGCGAGAACTGGAGCTATGCGTACGATCCAATCGGTAACCGCAAGACCTACACGGACGGCGGTCTCACGGTCACCTATGCCCGCAATCAACTGAACCAGTACACCCGCTGGGACCGCACCGGCGGCACGGTAGCACGCGAACGGTACGAATACGATGCCGACGGCAACCTCCGGCAGTCGTACGTCGCTGGCGATATGAACTGCAGCGGAACCGTGGGCAATGACGACCTGAACCTGTTCGTATCCGCCGTCACGTGCAGCCAGCAGCCGGACCCGCAAGCCTGCTGGGCACAGTATCAGACCGGCTGTCCACTGGAAAACGCGGACATCAACGGCGACGGCGTTGTGAGCTTTACCGACATCAACCCCTTCGTTTCGCTGATTTCCACCGGCAACGCAGCCGCGGCCAAAACATACACATGGGACGCCGAAAACCGGCTCACCGCGGTTCAGCCGGCATCCGGGACCGAGCAGGATGGACAGGTCAAGGTGGATTTCGCCTATGATCATCAGGGCCGCCGCGTGCGGAAGGCGGTCACGGTTTGGGATCAGACGCTCAACGGCGGCGCCGGCGACTGGTCGAGTGACCCGCTGAAGGGCGCGTACGTGCGGAAGTTCGTCTGGCAGGACTGGCTCATGCTGGCGGAACTCGACGAGAACGATGCCCCGGTGCGGCAGTACACGTGGGGCTTGGATCTCTCCGGCCTGAACGGGGCTGTAAACGACCGCAAGTCGGCCGGCGGCATCGGTGGCCTGCTGGCCGTGCATCAGCGTGTTTCGGCTGGGACCCAGCCAACGTATGTCGACTATGTGTTCTGCCACGACGCTCAGGGCAACGTCGGTCAGGTGGTAAACCTGTCGGCGAGCAGCGCGAACACGGCCCTGGTCGCGAAGTACGAATATGACCCGTACGGGAACGTCGTCGGACCGGACACCAATCAAGATGGCACGTTCGATGCAGCCGACAATCCCGGACCGTACGCGGCCGAAAACCCAATGCGGTTCAGCACGAAGTACTGGGATGACGAGACCAAGCTGGGGTATTGGGGATATCGCTACTACAGTGCGGCACTGGGGCGGTGGTTTGGTCGTGACCCGGTGCAAGAGCATAGTGATCCCAACTTGTTTGCGTACGTGAGAAACGCGCCGATGTTTGCCGTGGATCCTTTCGGCTTATTCGACGCAATCAATTGCATGAACGTCAATTGCGGAGAACCAGAGCCTCGGCCCTGCGATGGCAAATACTCATACGACCGAGACTGGTGGTGTCTGTGTGTTCAAGACTGTCGCAAAAAGAAGTGCCGTGCAGACGCCGAGGACTGTGTATTAGCCGTAGCTCCTAGTGCTATTGGTCTGGCCGGGTGTGCAGTCGGTTGTCTAACGTTAGTAACAGGGGGTCCGGCATACTTGTTATGCATGGCTGCCTGTGGCATTTCGGACCTGGTCGCTCCAACTTTGATTTGGAACGCGTGCAGTTTCCAATCTAGGACGTGTTCGCAGGCGGCCGAAGGAGCATATCGGAACTGCGCCAACTGATGCGTTCCATCAACAGTGGTCATAGCTACATGCTTTGGGCATCCAAGAAACTGTCGCCGAAGGCTCACGCTGCTATTGCCGTAGCAATGTACTGCCTCGCTGTCTGCATTTGTGCTTCCCACATGCTGGCCGTTGCGCGAGGCTGGTATATCGGAGTCATCAGCGCGACAGACAGCCCTATCGGCAACGCTGCAATAGAGTGCACGTCAGTGTGGTTCGTGATATGGACGGTTTACGAACTGGTATTGCATACTGCGCGAGGAGCTCGTTGTGTCCTTGCTATCTTTGTATCTGTGCCACCTCTAGTCGCTGGTGTGGCAACCTCTGTGCCTCAGATCTCGCATGAATGGGCTGTATCATGGTCATCGGGATGGATCGTTGCTGTTTCTGCGTTCCTCCCCGGCGCGTTTGGACTATGTGTTTCCGTATGGCTGGGTTGTTTCATCTTTTGGGGTGCCACGCGGTATGGGCACGCTAGGACTGGCCCGCCGCGCTGCTCTGGCTGTGGCTACAATCTGACGGGTCTTGTTTCAGAACGGTGCCCAGAGTGTGGGCGCGCCACGAAAAGCCCGGGAAAGGAGGACTGCGAAGTGGGTCCGTAGACCACACGCTCGAGACCTTTCACTGGAACCCCTCAGGTTACCAGTTCTGCCCGGCAGCGCTGACGGCCAGCCAGAAGCGCGTCTTGCGCGGTGTTGGGGCGCTCCGCACCGCGAAGTGTAGCCACTGAGTGCATAGACCGTGTGATTGAGCCTCGAAAGAGGGCTATTCGTGGGAGTCGATGTCATCCGCATCGTACGGAAGGCCACGTTGAACCGATGCAAGCGATCTGGCGGGCTCGATTCCATCGCGAAGTGAGGGACAGCCATCAATGTAGATCGCGTAGATCGAGGGTTGGTGACATCGGAAGTCCGACGCACTCCGTTTGCCGCGGCGGGCACTACCCGACGCGTGATGCGGTCTCACGACAAGATGGGTTTCGCTCTCGGCGCCAACTGACTGACAGAGTCAGCCCGCACATGGATCAGTGCTGGCACGCGCCGCGATTCTCTCCGCGGAGCCGAACAGATTTCCATCCGCCCCATCATCATCCAACAGATGTGCGTACACGTTCGTGACGCTCAGGCTGGAGTGCCCCAGTGCCTGCTGGACGGCGACCGGCGACACGCCCCGCGCCAGCGCGAACGACGCGAACGTGTGCCGGCCGTGGTGGATCGTCAACCCCGCCGTCCGCTCGGTGCCCCGCACGCGACACGCGACCTTGAACCGCGCCCGCTGACAGCCCGCGCGTTTGCTGCAGGAGAATGAATACCTGAAGCGGATGCTCTTCGGCCGGCGCAGTGAGAAGCTGGCCGACGATCCGAGCTAGGGGCGGCTGTTCGGCGACGCCTTGGCTCCCGCGGCAGCGGTGCGCAAGGCGTGTCGCCCAGGTTGCGGTGGCGGCTGACATAACCTGAGATTCGACGCCAGAACCGCTTGCCCTGGCGACCTGCTACGCACGGCCCGGATGGTCCACGTCTCCGTCGGGAGACCTCGCTCGAACGGGGTTGCTGCCCCTCTA
>JAGNKU010000028.1 GCA_017999985.1 Phycisphaerae bacterium
AAAAAACCGCAGCGCCCGTTCTGAAAAGCCGCTCCGTGCGCAGAAATGAGGCCCGCCGCGGGTACGCCAACCCGCCGACCTTCGTACGCATCCCACTCTGCGAGACTTATGACAACGCAACCGTCTCACCGCTCGCCGCGGGCGCTGGTCAAGCGCGGGGGCGGGCGGTATACTGCGGTTCCGCATCGGGCGGCACGGCCGCGCGGTGCGTGCGCGACGCGGTGGCGTAGCTCAGCTGGTTCAGAGCGGCGGATTCATAACCCGCAGGTCGACGGTTCAAGTCCGTCCGCCACCATTTCCCCCTCGTCCGCGACACCACACGTCGCGACGCGACAACTCGCGTCGGCAGAGTCGTTTACGCCGCACTCTGATTCGGCACCGATCGAGCAAGTCGCGTTGTGTCGCGTGCTTTCCCCGCCCGTCAGTACAACATCGGGTACAACAGGGGGTACAACCACTTCGCCGCAGTCGCCGTCAGTGCCGGTGGGCCGCAGCGCGGCGCGTTCGGCATCCACGTGGTCGTCGGTGCCGAGATCGGGCAGACCCTCGACCGCGGCCGTCGCGTTCAAGAGCGTCTCGTCGGTATAGACCCGCATGGTCAAATCGATGGACGTGTGTCGGGCGAGCTTCTGTGCGACCCGCGGTGTGACGCCGGCTACGCTCAACCACGAGATGAACGTGTGTCGCAGCGCGTGCCGATCTACCACACGCCCCCGGTCGTCAGCCAGCACGATGCCCGCCCGCGTGCAGTCCGACTTGAACGTGGCGCGGGTCGGCGTCGTCAGGAACACGCGTGCCTTCGGCTGCGCTGGGTCGGGCTTCTGCTTGCGGAGCTTGTCCGCGAGCGTGCGCTTCAGCGGCACCGTGTCCGCCCGCCCGCTCTTGGTCGTCACCGCCCGCAAGCGTACGCAGGGCGTCAGGCTGTCGAGGTCCAGGTCCGACCACCGCAGCGCGGCAATCTCGGCCACGCGCAAGCCCGTGTAGAGAGCGAATTCGTACCAGAGTGCCCGCGGTCCGGCGTACTGAAGGAGCTTCTCGGCTTCGGCAAAGGTTAGCGCCCGACGAACGCGCGTCGGATTGCGACCATGCGCCGCGATCTGCTTGACGGGGTTCGCCTCGATTGCCTTCGCGATGCTCACGCCGTATTCGCACAGCCCGTGAATGTGGGAGCGGTAGATGTTGAAGGTCTTGGCGCTCTTGCGCAACGCAGTCAGCGTGCCGAGCGCCGTGTCGAGGTTGGCGGCGTTCAGTTCGGCGACCTTGGCGACGCCCCGGTCGATTAACCACTTCCCAACGCGCAGGGCCTCTTTGACATACGACCGGCGCAGCGGCCGCCCCTTCACACGTTTCCGGCGCAGGTGCCGGACGTAGTCCGCCAGCAGCTTGCGCACCGGTGTGCTAGCGGCATCGACGTACGCGTTCGTTAGGCCCGCCGCCTCGCGTTGACGACGTTCCAGCAGGTCGCGGAGCACCTTCTCGGCGACCTCGCGATTCGTAACGGGTGCTCCGCTCGGCAACGCAAGGGCGTGTCGCTTCTCCTCGCCGTCCAGCGGGCTGACGTAGCACGCGTGAAAGTGCTTCCCCTTGGAGCGCACCTTGCGGCCTTTCTTGTGGCGGATAATGGTGGGGCGAAAAACGAATGCCATGTTCAACCCCCCTTTGCCTTGCGGCGCCGCACGGGCCGCAGTTCCAGGTTCAACATCCGGCAGAGCTTCCCGGCGCTGGTCATGTTCAGCCCGCGCTGGCCGTGCATGAACCGCACGATCGCAGCCCGGTCTACCCCCGAGTCGCGGCTCAGCGTGTACATCGTCTCGCCGGCTCGGATCGCAGCCCCCATCGCCTTGCGAAGCTGCCCTTCTAGGTCGAGCGTCTTGTCACTCATCTTGGCCTCCATGCTACAAACATAACTCGCATCCAAGCTCATGTCAAACCTCAGCGCTGTTTTTTGTCAGCGTACCCGCCGCCCAACGCCGACCGGGCGGGTCGCGCCAGCCGACCGAGCCGCTGCTCGATGTTGTCCGCCCAGCGTGTGTAGTAGTCGGCGGTGTCCGGGTGCAGCTCCTGGCAGCGGTGGGCCTTGCGCCGCAGCTCGGCCGCCCACGCTGCCGGCGTCCAGCCGACCGGCACGTCGCCAAGCGCCAGGGGGCCGTGGACGGGCGGGAATTCGGCGGGCGCCACGGACGGCACCGGATGCGCCTGGAGCCAGGCGATGATCTCATGTTCGCGCGGAGTCGGCGGCGCCCACCGGACCGCGCCCGTGTCGTTGGACGGCTCGGAGTTGACCGTGCCGTTGCCCGGCTGCGCGATGGGCGTGCCGCTAACGAGACAGAGAAGCTCCGACTTCAGGCGGCGTAGATCGCCGAGCAGGGCATCCGTCAGTAAATGCGCCGGCCCGTCCACGACGAGCTGATCGCCGTGGGCCTCCAGGACCACACCGCCCCGGCGCAGTTCCATGACCAGGGCCGCCGCCGTCATAGAACCTCCCGCCTGCGCTGGCCGTCACCGCAGGCCGCGGCCGGTGCGGCATCGCCTGCGACAACGCCATGCGCAGGCTGGGCCTCACATGTCTCCGGAATCGACCCAATCGACCCAATCGAACCAATACGGCGTTCTGGCGCTGCCAGTGGGCCGATTTGCTGGTTCGATTCTGGGCTACCCCGGCCGGAATCGGACCCCGAAATCGGCCCAGATTCGGCGTTTGGCGCGTCTGGCGGGGGGGTGTGGTTCGATTGGGCCGATTGGGCCGATTCCTCAGACGTAAGGCAGCTTGCGCGCAGATGAAGTACGTATCGACGTTGCGTCTCGGCTGTGATCCGCACGGTGTTTCGGCTCCGCTGCGAGTCCGCTGAGGCCAGCAGGCCACGTTCCGCGAGGCGCTTGTGCAGCGTCTTGCTGTTCACCGGCAGAGGTTCTCCGGCCGCCATCGCCTGCACCACGCGGTACACCGCTTCGGGCTCCAAGAACAACGAGTCCTTGTCGATCCAGCCGACCCGGTCACCCTGCGGTCGCCACTCGTCACGCTGATATTCCCCGGTCCCAACGGTGAATTGCCGCCAGCCCCAAGCCTGAGGCTGGTCAGGTTCGCCGCCCTCCATGCCCGCAACGTGTGCGTGACCGCTCGCGAGAGCGGCCGTCAGCAGCTCCAGAAAGCGCCGCACCGGATCCGCGGCCTGATGCTGCGCCGTCTGTGCCGCCGCCGCCGCGCCCATCGCCGCCCATGCCCGTTCCCGAAGCTCGTGGTCCTTGTCGGCGGTGATCGCGCCGACCTCGACCGCGAACTTCAGGAAGTAGCGCAGCCCGACGAGCAGGTCGGCCACGATCTCCGGCGTCCGGCGATGCTGATTGGCTTGCGTGGCCTTGACACGCAACGCTGCAACCTCGCCCGGCAGACTCTTGAGTACCTCGCCGTAGCGGGGTGCCAACCATCGGATGTATCCGGCCAGTGCAAGAGCGTACAAGGCGCCCACCGCGTCAGCCTGCGCGGCGGTGAGCCGCTCCGGGTCCACGTCGCCCGCCGTAATCTCCAGCACGATCGTCCGTGCCCGGATGCTGTGTCCCCGAGGAACATCCTCGCCCGTGGAGAGAATCATCCCCCGGGGTGGTTTCACGGCGCGCAGCGTGGCATCTGCCCGCATCCGTTGCCGCCCACTTCGGTTGCCTTGTGCGCGAAGGAGCCGGTCTGCCTCGCGGTGATAGCGCTGCACATCGTTCGACGAGCCGGCTGGCGCGAAGTCGTCCACGACCAGGACCGCATCCTTCGCCGCAAACGCCGTGGCCTCGAGCGCGTTGCCCGTGGACGACCACGCCGCCGGCAGGTTTTTGGCGTTCATCTCCGCGCCGAAGTGCTGCTGGGCGAGGGCCGCCACCTCGCTCTTGAACACACCCGTTGCGCCGGCAAGGTGCACACTGAACGGCGCATGACCCAGCACGGCCCGCCAGATCGCGGAGAACAACGGGAACATGACTGCCGGCGGGGCGAGGTCCAGAAGCCTCAGGCTGGCGCGGATCGCCGCGACCAACTCGTCCCCGGTCGGGGGGGCGGGCAGTACGTACTTGTCGAGCCCGGCCGGCGCCGCCGTGTCTATTCCCAGGACCGGCCCATTCGGCCCAACTGCGCCACCGGCGTGCAGGTAGACCCAGCCGTCGCCGACCTTTCGCCAGCCGAGGTGGGTGTAGACCGTCCGGACGGCTGGGTTGCTGCTCAGCATCTGAATGGCGGCCCGCGCCTGGTCCTTTGTGCTAAAGCCTGGATACACGATCGCCTGCACTCCCATATTCGTGAGCGGCCAGTTCATCGTCGCGAGCTGCGACGCGGGGATGGTGAACCTCCAGGTCTTCCCGGGGAGCTTGGCCTCGATCTCGATCTGACGCTGTTGCTCAACGCCGTCGTCCAGGACGACCTGCGCCACAATCTGCGCCGTGAAGTTCGTCAGCGGCACGGGCACGTCACCGTCGCGCGTCGGCTTCATGTAGACCAGCCCTTGTGGCGTGGCCCGGTAGCAGCGGACTGGCGGGCCTTCCATGTCGCCCTCCGACACCTGCTCCGTGGTCACCGGCGCCGCGGCGGCGAGTTGCTCAATCTCATTACGGATCTGCGCATCGCCAATGCCGTCCGCCCGGCGCCGCGCAATGAAGTCGTAGATGTCGTCGCCGGGTTCGGTCGAGTCGGGCAGTCGCACGATGCGGCATTCCGCGCGCGGCCGCAGCTTGTGGAGTTCATGCACGACCGCCGTGGCGTATTTCTCACCGGGCTCGTCGTAGTCCGGCAGGACGACCACCTGCCGGCAGGCGAGCGGCGTCCAGTCGGCCTTGTGCGCGCTCGAGCTGCTCCCGCTCGTCGTGGCTGTGAGCCCGATGTTGCGCGCCGCGTCGGTGGCCTTCTCGCCCTCGCAGACGTAGACCACGCCGTCACCAAGCTGGTCGGCGCCGTACAACGGCAGCAGCCCGGGCGGGTCGCTGAGTGCCCAGCCGTCGTCCGCCGCGCGGATGGGGCGGAACGTCTTGCCGGCGGCGGTCTTCACCCGCACGCGGTAATAGATATCCGTATACTTGTAGGTAGCCTCGACCACGCCCTTCGCTCGGCGGGCGACCTCCTGGGCGGCGGCCTCGACCGACGGGTACACCTTCGGGCCGCGGCGTACAGGGTGGCCGTTGTTCTTCGCCGGGAACAAGTCGCGCGGTTGCAGGCTGAGCGCGCTGATGATGTCCTTCTGCGCGCACCCGGCGTGACAGCACAGTAGGACCGTGCCGTCAGCCTTCTCCGTGACGGACAGCGAGGGGGTCTTGTCGTCGTGCGCCGGGCAGCACGCTTGCCACTTGCCCGGGCCGGTCGCGCGGACGTTCTTCAACTTCTCCAGTACATCAGCCTTTGCCATTGGCCGGCCCTCCCTTCTTGGCTGGATCAATCACGGGCGGAGCCGCGCTACCTGAGTCCTCTGACAGGGGCGACGGCGGCTTGTTGCCGATCGCCATTAAATCCGCCACCAGGCGGCGCCTCACGGCGGCCGTCTTCGGGGGCCAGCGCAGGCACCGTCTGCCGCCAAAGACTCCGGCAACTGTTTCGACGTCCCACCAGACGCACGGGCCGCGCTTGCCGCACACAGGACAAAGATCATGAATTGGAACGATACGCGGCCCCCGCGCAACGTGTTCACCGCCGAGTATACGGTCTTTCATGGCTGGCCTCCCTGCGCATCCCGAGCGCCGGGCACCGCGTTGGCGTCCTGCCCGGTCAGCCGCGCGAACGTCGCGGCGTCGGGGCAGCCGGCCGCGACCCACGCCCGCACTTCCGCGAGCCGCCACCGCTTCAGCCGCCCAATCCGCACGGGAGCCGGCAGCCGCCCGGCGTCGACCATGCGCGCGACGGTCCTGCCAGAGACACCGAGCAGCGTGCCGACGGCACTCTCGTCTGCCAATTCTGCTGGGACGGATTGCCTTGATGCGCGCTCAACCGTGTGCCGGTTGCGCCCTCTGAATCTGCTGTCGTTCATAACGCGCTCCACATAAGCGACACGAACAGGTAAGCACGATGCTTACCAATCGCGTGCTATTCCATCATGCGTGAAAAAAGTGGAGGCGATTTCCAGAAAAGTGCTTGATTCGCAGATCGAAATGAGCGCGACAACGCTTGAAAAAGGTGAGGCGCGGTGACCGGCAGTGAATGACGGGGTGTGTCGGCGTCACGTCCCGTCGTTGCCGTACTCGCTGATGAGCTTGTGCACTTTGGAGCTGGCCCTGAACACCTTCAATGCCTCAGCACGCTCCACGAGGTTCTTGCCCCCGAACTTGAAAACGTGAACGCTTCGGCGCTTGAGGTAATCCGTCAGCTTGGACGAATCCCCCTTCACAGTTCGCTGTGGGACAATGCTCCGCAACCACACGATGGGTATCGGGTCCGCGAGCGGCGACGGCAGCTTGCCGGTGGGTACCACGGCTGTGATTTTCATGTCGCGAGCCAGTCGCGCGGCGTGCTGGACCATGCGTCCGTAGTCATCGTCCGGATGCGCATAGGCGGCCTGACACGCAGCTTCGACACCCTCCACGAAGTGCCGGGCGTACCCGCCGCTTCGCAACTTCACGTCGAACGCGAGACCGGGATATTGGCCCTTCAATGCTCCCGCAATTTGAAGTGCAGCCTCTCGCCCGCGCACCGCTACGATCAGTCCGGGTGACCGGGTGGTTCGCTCACCGTCCGCCGCCGCCGGATGTCTGGCGAAGACCAAGAAGATTCTCTCTGACATCGGATTCACACTACCTTTCGCGGGCCGCCGCCCGGCTCGCCGCCGATAGTGCGGAGCGACGAGACGGGCAGGCGCTTGGCACCGCCGTCGCGGTGCCGTCCCGTTGTGTTTAGCGTAACACGCGCCATCTCCCCCACGTCAACCCGATCTTGCCGGATTCTCTTCGCTACTTCCGGTTTCGTGCCGCGGCCGCCTGTCGTCCGTACTCTCGGTCAACCACGTACTCCGCCAGACACGTACGGTCTTCTTCGGTATATGACCGAGCATGCACGCGCTCCCAAATTCCGCGAATATCCGTGGCCTGTCCGATTACGGTCCCGAGCCGCCAACCCGGGACCCAGTACGCCGTCATCCGCGTAGGTCTGTCCCCGGCCGTCTCCCGGGCAAGCCTCACGTCACACTGCCACAACAGGCGCTCGTCGTTGACGACCAACTGCTCCAGGGACTCCAGCGACTCATCCACCAGAGGCTCGTCCAATACGCGGCGCGGCAATCCGCGCTGCCACTCGCTCGCCAATGTATCCACCCTCCAATCGGTGACACGGTGGTGGTACATCGCGACGGCCAGTGCGAGGCCCGCTTCAAGTAGCATCACCCACGCTAACGCTGTGAGGCTGTGCTGTCGGTGGCGCCGAGAAGCGGCGCACAAGACGAGGGCGATGCCCATCCAGATCAGCATGTGGAGCAGCACGCCACCCACCTGGAGCGACAGGGAGGCGGCAGGGGCTTTGATAACCTGGGCGACTATCGATGCGATCAGGGCAAGCGCCATTGTGGCCAGCACGCCGGACGTGACCCACGCCGGCGCGGCCGAGACTGGTGGCTCTGTCGCGGGGGTCGGATCGGCGGGGCTATGCCCGCTCGGCGCTGGCGCGGGGCGTGTAGTTTCGGGCGATGTGGCGGTCCCTTCAGAATGCACTGCCTCACTCATGTGCGACACTCCCCTATGTAGCGGGTTTCGATCCATTCGCGCACGCACGCGCGTGGCGCAGCTTCCTCTTGACCGCCGACATATCTCCACCCCCGTTGCAGTACTGAGCCGAGTGTACTGCTGCGCGTTGCAGCCCTATTTGCCGACCCAGTCGCGCAGCGTGACCCACTGGCCCGCGCGGTTCTTAACCCGCCAGAACGCCCAGCCGTTGCGCGGGCGGCCCGCAGCGGCGGTGGCGGCGCGCGACACCGAGCGGAACTTCTTGCCCTTGTACTGGATCATCCCGTCCTTGTGCACGCGAGCGCGAAGCCGCTTCCCCTTGCAGACACGCTCCAGGGTGGTAGCACGCGCGAAGCACCCATGTAGGTCAGGTCTGGCGCGTGATGCGCGGCTCTTGCCGCCAGATCGAATGTGCACACGCGGCCGGCGGCGCCCGAGCAGGTCGGCCAGCTCTCGAAGCGCATGTTCCTTCATCTCACGGCTGAAGCGCCGGTACAGGTTCTCGGCCTGGGCGAATTTGCCGGCCACCCGGTTGCCGGGCGGGCGGACGATTCGCAGCACCAACGATTCGAGTTCCTTCATGTGCGGGTTGTCGCCCGTCAGGTAAACCGCGAAGCGATCCCAGGATTGGCCATGCCGGTCGCGCAGGTGGCTGTTCAGCCGTCCGCAGAGGTTGGAGGCGAGGCCCACGTAGTACAGCCGGCCACGTCGATAGAGCGCGTAGATTCCGTGCTGCTTGCGAACATAGCCGCGAACGATGTGCTGGTACTTCTCGAGCGCGGCACGGGAGATGTTCTCCAGGTGCTGGCAGACGAGCGAAGGGCCTTTTCGTTTCCTCATCGGTGTGTCTCCCTGCCACTCGGGCTTTGATTGAGCTTCACAATGTGGGGCCTTCTGCGGCCTGCCGCCCATCTTGGTTTGTGTCATGCCAGGCGTGTACCTCGCAGACGATGAGGTTCGCCGATGCGCCAGGTGCCTTCAGCGCCACAATCTGTGTTGTCCCGAGCAGTCGATCTGCCCAGGATCGTACCAACGGCGTCCGAACGGTCTCCATGAACGTGGCACGATCGCGGAAGGCACGTAGCCACGACCGACCCGACCCCCGGTAAGCATCCACCATCAGAAAGAGACAGCTACCCACGCGGTCACTGAGTGTCGGAAACTGATTCAGCTTGATCAGGTCCTGCTCGACCTCCCACGGGTCTGGGCCGACATGCCCGGCTTTGGCCAGGAACTCACGAAACGGCTTGCTGTCGAGCACACAGTCAAAGCGATCGTAATCGTAACGGTTGGACTTCACCTCGCAGATGTGCACACGCCCCGCGCGACGCACGGCAACGTCTGGTTGAGCTGTTCCCGGGAACGCTGTCGTCTTGAGCCCAAGCGTAGTCCTGATTTGCCGCCGCAGTGCCACGTTTGCGGCGCCAAACACTTCGTCGGCGATGTCGCCGAAGAGGCGTTCCAACAGATGTTCGCGAACATCGTGGCCTCCTGTGCTTCGGTTGGGCGCCACAAGCTGGGCCAATGTGTCGCCACGTTCCAGTGCTTCGATGACCCGGTCAATCGGCCAGGGCGATGGGAAACGAACGTGGGTCATCGGCTCCACCTCAGTTGACGCGCCAGTGGCGGCGCGATCGTTCGCGTTGTCGATACCCTCGGCAGGTCCATCGAGAATCGTGCATGGGTGAATCGCCACGAATACGGTTTGAGGGTCCTGCGTGCTGGTGGCGTTGCGCGTGTACGAACTGACCTCCGTCGTTGCGGCCGTGGTCACGGTAACGGGCCGGGCGAGCAGATGATCGATTAGCCCGGCAACCTCCTCCCACTGTCTGCGCTCAAGGTCGGCTTCCACCATGCCCGCCGATTTCAGGATGTGGGCGATAAACGCGCGTGATTGTCTCAACACCGGCGGGACGAGCCGGTCGAAGTCCCAGCCCCACTCGTGCCGCGGACGTGCTGTGCGCGTGTACGTGAGATGCGCCACCTCTTTGTTGCGCCGCTCGACAGCTGCGCGATCGACTGTCAAGGCTGAGACGGGGAAATCGTAATCCGCGGCCAACACGTCGTCCTTGTAGCGATCCTGGATGTCCGTCTCGAAGAACTCGATGAGAATGTTCAGATGAATGACGGTGGTTTCAATGCGAGCGTTGTTGAGTAACGCGTCAGGCGGCGATGTCCGGGCGCGGTAGAGTAGGGCAAGTTGTCGGATCTCGTAGCGAACGTGTTCGAGTGCGGCGCGCTTCTGCTCAGTGGTCGGGTTGCATCCCTCGGACTTGCTCATGGCTCACCCTTTAACGCCTTGTCGAAGATTGTGGGCAAGAGGGCATCTGACTTCGTAGTGGTTCGAGCCTCAAGCAAGATCGAGTCGATCACCCTCGCACCACCGCTATTTGTTATCCTTCGCCGCGGCCGCTTCTTGCTGCGCACCTGCGATGGTTTTGACGCGTAAAGGAAACGCGGCTGAGTACCAGTGACGGCCGACTGTGTCCCCGACGAAGAACTTCTTGACCATCGCTCTGTCGAAGATCTCCGACGGCATCACGCACTTTGCCGCTTGCCCCTCAGCCAGTTCCTTCGGCAAGCGGTCACACAACATTCCCGAGCGTGTGGTGAAGTCCGGCGCGAGGACGGCATGTTGACCGTCGGACTGAACGAAACAAAACCCGTTAATGGTCACAGGCCTTCGCCCCGCATTCACTGCTGTGATGACGACGTATGTTCGGGCAAGATCGTCCTCACTGGCCCCATCGTACGGTAGCAAGAAGTTCTCACTTGCCGTCACTTGAACCTTGGGGCGATCCGCAAGGTCCCGCCGGATATTCCAGAGCAAGCTTATGATGCCGGTGACAGCCCCCGTGATCGCGACAACCAATGTCCAGCTCTGAGATACGATCTGCGCCGTCATGCTCATAGGTCACCCTTGAATGCCTTGTCGAGGATGGCGGGCAGGAGGGCGTCGAGCTCGGCGGCGGTTTGGGCCTGGAGCTGTTTCAATTGAGCCACCTTTCGATGAACGTCGACGATTCGCTGCTGCCAGTCCAGCGTAGGGAGCATGAGCTGGTGGGATAGCAGCCGTTCAGGTTTCACGCGCTGCCGCCGATGCCCGAGGCCTTTGCTTCCAGTCGCAACTGCGGCCCACGCCCGCGGCGATTTGAAATAAGCGAAGAGGAACTCAGGCAAGATGCGGTCGCCATCGCAACTAAACGTTGGATACTCGTTCGATACGTATGAGCCGTCAAACTCACCAGTTACGATGCCATAGGCACCTTCAAAGGCAAAGAGGCGGCTGTAAATGAACTGGCCAGCACGCACGCGGCAAAGCGTCGCAGCGCTTGTCGTAAGCCCATCGATCGGCTGCTTCGGGAATAGTCCCCGCGCAAAACTGTAAATGCCGAGATTGGGGTAGCGCTTATCCGGCTCAGGGCGAACTGGATCGGCTACCTCAGCGAGAACTTCCCGCAAGACAATCTGTTTCCACCCGAGTCGCGCCTTTTCTACTTCGTCGATATCCGCGCGGTGTGCCATGGCAACTAGCAACCGCTCTTCTGCGTCGGCAGCGTCATTTTGCAGGCCGCGGGCCTCGGCGATCTTGGCGGCGAGCTGGTCGATCTTCGCCACGATCCGCCGCTGCTCCGCCAGCGGCGGCAGCGGGATCTCAACCGCGGCGATGTCATCAATCTTGAGGGAGACGTTTGCCGTGCCCTGCATCAGCGGAACTAGCAATTCATCCCGTTTCGTGTTGAGCAGGTGATACAGGTACTTGGGGTTGCACACCGCGTGATCATTGGGAACGAGCGCCACGAGTAGATTTGCGACCGCGTACTTACCGTCTTGGTAGTGAACCCGGTGCAGTGCCGCGTCACCATGCCCGGTCGAAGACACGAGTGGAATACAGACGGAAGGTCGATCGAGTTGGTAGGTGCTCGCCGTGCGCCGGTAGGCTGCCGTTACCACGAGTGGGTATTCGCCGGGTTCAGTCTTCAGCGTTGGGGAAAGCCCCTTCACGAGAGTGCAGATTTCGGCGATTCGGTACCGCTTCATCGCCGGACTCCGTCCTGTAAGGCCGTCCTAATTCCCCCCACGATCTCCACGATCTGCTGCTCCTTCGCCAGACTGTCCGCGACGAGCTGCTCCGGCGGCTGGGCTGTACGCTGCTTTGTCATCGGCGGGGCCCTCGCTTGCGCTTCGGGCTCGGACGGTCGGCGACGGCTCGGCGCTCCAGTGCGGCGCGCGTGCGGTCAATCTCCGCCGCCAGCAGCTTCTCATCCGGCAGGGTCGTGCGGTATTCGGCGGCGAGTACCTTGTTCGGCAGGCCGTCCAGGGCGTACCGGGCGACCGCGGCGTCCTTATGGGCGCAGAGAATCAGCCCGACCGGCGGGTTTTCGCCGGGCCGCAGCCAGTGCTGCCGGGCGTAGTTGAGGTACAGGTGCATCTGGCCGGCGTCGGCGTGCGTGAACTTGCCGAGCTTCAGGTCGATGACGACCAGGCAGCGCAGCCGACGGTGGAAGAACAGCAGGTCCAGGCGGTACCACTCGTCGCCGATCCGGAGCCGCCGCTGCCGGCCGATGAAGGCGAAATCGTTGCCCAGCTCCAGCAGGAACCCTTCCAGTTGGCGGATCAGGGCGTCTTCGAGGTCGGTTTCCGAGTACTCGTCACGCAGGTCGAGGAACTCCAGGACGTAGGGGTCCTTGAGCTCCTCCTCGGGCGTGACGGCGTCGGCCGGCTGCGCGGCGGCCCCCTTGCGCAGCATGGCGGCCTTGTTTCGCGACAGGGCCGTGCGCTCATAGAACTGGGTGTCGATCTGCCGGTCGAGCTGCCGGACGGTCCAGCCGCCGCGGAGGGCCTCGGCCTCGTAGAACCGCCGGGCCTCCGGGTTGCGCACGCCGAGCAGCTTCACGTAGTGCGACCACGGCAATGGAAAGCGGGCGGCGAGCGTCGCCAGGGCGGATACGCCAGACGATGTCGGGCGAATGGCGAGCGTGGGAGATTCTTCAGACGGTGTCTGCACAATCTGGGCGGGGACCCGGCGTGCCAATTCTTCAGACGGCGTCTGAAGAATCTCGGGCAGCGGCCACGCGAGATAAAAGCGACGCATCTGCGTCAGGTTCACGTAACCAAAGCCCCGTCCGAAGCGGGTCGTAAGGTCCGCAGCCAAGCGTTTCAGGAGTTCCTCGCCGTATTCGGCGCGCCGCGTCCCGCCCTGCTCGTGCTCGACAATCCGCCGGCCGATCTCCCAGTAGGTCGCCGTCATGACGGCGTTGACCGTGCGGACCGCGGCGCGGCGCGCGGCCTCAAGCAAGTTGACGATACCGCCCAGGACGGCGTCGTAACCGGCCGCAGGGGCTGGAAGCTGTGAATGCCGGACGGATTTGCGCTTGGTCACGTCGCCACGCCTTTCGTCAACACCGTCTTGATCTCCCCCATGATCTCCACGATCCGCTGCTCCTTCTCCAGGATGTCCGCGACGAGCTGCTCCGGCGGGAGGTGTTCCAGGTCCGGGGCGCCGCGCGGGTTCTTGATGTCGAGGTTGACCGAGACGACGTTGCCGGCGTCGTCGGTCTTCAACACGTCCGCCGCCTTCACCTTCCACGCCCGGTCGTTCTCCTTGCGCTTGGGCCACCATTTCAGGCAGTCGGCGAACTCCTCGAACTGGAGCGGGGCGGTCTTGGTGTAGTTCTTGCGGCCCTCCGGCAGCGGCTGCTCGTAGTACCAGATGTCCTTCGTCGGCCCGCTGCGGTCGAAGAACAGCAGGTTCGTCGGGATGCTCGTGTACGGGGCGAACACGCCGTTGGGCAGCCGGACGATCGTGTGCAGGTTGAAGTCGCGCAGCAACTCGGCCTTGATCCGCGCGCAGACGCCGTCGCCGAAGAGCGTGCCGTTGGGGACGACGACCGCGGCGCGGCCGCCGGTGCTCGTGGCCGTCCCCTTCACAGGCCGGAGGCCCGTGCTCCCCGTACCCGGCCGCCGGAGCTTCCGCATGATGAGCTGGAGGAACAGCAACGCCGTCTCGGCGGTCTGCTTGTCCTCCGGGAAGTTGCCCAGGATGCCGCGCTCCTCTTCGCCGCCGAACGGCGGATTCGTGAGGATCACGTCCACGCGGTCGCGGTCGCCGATCTCGGAGAGCCGGTGGCGCAGGCTGTTGCCGGGGTCGATGTTGGGGGCCTCCAGGCCGTGCAGTAGCAGGTTCATCTGGCACAGCAGGTACGGCAGGGGTTTGGCCTCGCCGCCGAAGATGCTCGCGTCCTGGAGGATTCTGCGCTGCTGGACGGTCTGGCACTGCTTTTCGAGGTGAGCGAATGTCTCTACCAGGAAGCCGCCGGTGCCGCAGGCCGGGTCGAGGATGGTCTCGCCGAGCTGGGGGTCGAGCACGGTGACCATGAAGCGGACGACGGCCCGCGGCGTGTAGAACTCGCCGTTGTCGCCGGCGGCGTCGCGCATTTCCTTCAGCATCGACTCGTACAGGTGGCCGAGCGTGAACAGCTCGTCCTTGGCGAGGAAGTGGATGCCGCCGACCTTGTTGATCACGTCGCGCAGCAGGTAGCCGGAGGTCATGCGGTTCTGGACGCCGGAGAAGACGGTGGCGATGACGCGGCGGCGGCTGATGGCGGTGCCCTTGCCATTGCCGTTGCCGAGGTTGCGGAGGTAGGCGAACAGGCCGGGGCCCTTGGTGCCGTCGGGGCGGGTGCATTCCTCGTGCTGGATGAAGGCGAGCAGCTCGGGGCCGGTGATGCCGTCCTCTTTCGCCGCCCAGTCGCGCCAGCGGTAAGGCTTGTCGATGGCCGGCTTGTAGCGCTGCCCGCCGAGCTTGGCCCGCGACTCCTCGATCTGTTCCAGGTCGTCGAGGAACTTGAGGAACATGATCCAGGTGAGCATCGGCAGCCGGTCGAGGTCGCCGGACAGGCCCTTGTCCTTCCGCATGATGTCGCGGGCGGATTTGATGAGGGAGCCGAGTTGCTGGGCGGTGGTGGGCGTCGTTTTGCTTTCTCTGCGTCTGGAGGATTTCAACGGAGTCGGGCCTCGATTAGATCCCAGCGATTCATGTATGTTTCGATGCTCCAGCCAGCCTCGTCCTTACCAGGGGGCAGATAGACAGTGCGAAAATCAGTATGTTGGTGTTCTTGCCCCCGCTTACCTGGAGTAGCGAGCCACTTCTCGTGCGCGCGCTTGACCCGCGTGGCCATGGTCCGGGCAGGAATGATGTAGTAAGTGGGCGGCTCATTGCTTTCCGGAAGAGGTATCCCTCCAAGAACCCAGAAGAAGTTCTTGCCGTAGTCCTTTTCTGCTCGCCGGCCGACGCTACAGGTAGTATCGCCAGGGCGGAACGTCTTGACTTGGATATGTACAAACCGCGTGCCTTCCTTGTTGCTGCAGAGGATATCGGTGTTCGGACAGTTGCCGGTTGTGACGACTGCGACCCAGCCGCGGCGACATAGCTCGGCTGCCACAAAGAACTGGCTCGCGCTTGCTCTATGTTGCTTGTCATGGCTCTCCGACACGATTTCTACTCCTATGTGGCACGTAACGCCGCCCGACGCTCCCCTCACCACCAGTGACCGTCCTTACCATAGTCGTCCCACGTCGCCGGTTTGTGTTCTTCGGGAACGTGACGAAAGACTGGCCGACTGACTAGCTGGAGGGGTTCAGGATTTCGGCCTTGCATCCTTTGAAGTTCGGCCCACCATTTTTCGAGTTCTTGCTCACTACCGAACCTAGCGACGTAGTTCCCAGCGGGGGTCTGAAGGACCCAGGTTCCGTTGGCTAACTGACACTTATAGCCATGCATGTTGGCCACGTAATCTCGCCGAATGCGGATGCCCAGGACTTCTATCAGCTTCCTTCTTCTTCGTTTCACGGCAACCCCGTCCTCTTCGTCTTTGTCGAAGCTACGCGGCGTAGAGCAACCGCTGTAGGGCGTTTAGCGCTTCCACGAGATTCGGCTCTCCGCCGAACTGACGCGCGATTTCGATCACGTTCCCATGCCGGTTGATTGGCGGCAACTCCAGCGCGTCGGGAATAACGAACTGGGCCGTCCCGTGCTCGGTGTACTTGTCGAGCAGCTCGTCCAGGACCGCCCGGGCCTCGGGTCCGTACTGTTCGAAGAAATCCTTCTTCTCTCGCCGGAGCCGCTCAGCCCGCTCCCGGCGCGTCCGCAGCGGGGCATTGAATGCCACGTGGCAGAGCAGGTCGAACGGGTCGGCGTCCGGCTGGTTCGCCGCCGTGGCCAGCTCGTCGAAGTCGATGCCGCGCTCGGCCAGCTTGCTGATGACCTCCGCCCGCTGCTGGGGGTCCGCCCACGCCCGCCGCAAATCCGCCGCGCTGCGGAACAGTGTGCGGACCTTCTCCGCCGTGTAATCCGTGAACCTCACGACGCGGAGCTGCTTCCCGTCCGGGTCCAGCTCGTACACAAGGTGCGCGGCAATCTCAACGTGCCCGCCGTCGTAGTAGAACTTCCGGCGTGAATCCCCCGGCGGTTCTGGCGGCAGCGGCGGCACAGGTTCGGGCGGTTCCGGCTCCGGCTCAGGTTCGGGCGGCTCGGATTCCGGCTGCTGGTCAATGGGCCCCTCCTCGATTTCGATGGGCTCGCCGTCGAAGTCCGGGTCGGCGAACAGCCGCGTCGCCGAGCCGGTGTAATCGAGGATGCTGAACCAGAGCTTGCCGTAGTCGTCGCGAACACGCGTGCCGCGGCCGATGATCTGCTTGAAGTCGGTCATCGAGTTGATGACGCGGACCAGCACGATGTTCTTGCAGGTGGGGGCGTCCACGCCGGTCGTGAGCATCTGCGACGTGGTGAGGATTACCGGCGTCGGCCGTTCCAGGTCCTGGAAGTTGCTCAGGTGCCCGCGGCCGATCTCGTGCTCATCGGACGTGACACGGCAGACGTAGTTCGGATGCTGCTGGACGAGGTCGCTGTTCAGGTTGACAAGGGCCGTCCGCATGTCGAGGGCGTGCTCCTGGTCCACGCAGAAGACGATGGTCTTGGCGAAGCGGTCGGTCCGCTTCAGGAACTCGGTCAGGTGCCTGGCGACGGCCTCGGTGCGGGCTTTCAGCGCCACGACGCGCTCAAAGTCGGCGGTTTCGTACTGCTCGTCCGGAATTTCTCGGCCGTAGCGGTCCAGGTCGCCCTGGCTGGGCCGCCAGCCGGCGGCGTCCCACTGCGTGATGACGCGGTGGACGCGGTACGGCGCGAGGAAGCCGTCGTCGATGCCCTGACGCAGGCTGTATTGGTAGAGCGGGTTGCCGAAGTACTGGTACGTATCCCGGTTGTCGTCCCGCAGCGGCGTGGCGGTCATGCCGAGCTGGTACGCTGGCTCGAAGTACTCCAGGATTTCGCGCCAGTTGCTCTCGTCACGGGCGCTGCCGCGATGGCATTCGTCCACGATGACGAGGTCGAAGAAGTCCGGAGCATACTCGCGATACAGGCCGGGGCGCCGCTCGTCCTTCGCGATGGCCTGATAGATGGCGAAGTACATCTCCCGGCTCTTGGGGGCGACGCCGTTCTCGATCTTGCAGCGCGCGTCGCCGAATGGGGCGAAGATCTTGTCCTTCGGGTCGTCGATCAGGATGTTGCGGTCGGCGAGATACAGGATGCGCGGCCGGCGATGCTCGCCGGTGCGGTTCCAGCGGCTGGACCAGAGTTTCCAGCAGATCTGGAACGCGACCACGGTCTTGCCGGTGCCGGTGGCCATCGTGAGCAGGACGCGGCGCTTGCCCTGGAGGATCGCCTGCACCGTCCGATTGATCGCGATTTCCTGGTAATAGCGCGGGGACTTGCCGCTCAGGTGGTACGCCGGCGTCAGGAGCCGTTGGGCCGCTTCCGGAGCCAGCCCGGTGGCCGCCGTCAGCCGGTTCCACAGCTCGTCCGGCGTCGGGAAGGCGTTGAGCTCGCGCTCCCGGCCGGTGAGGTAGTCGAACTCCACAATGCCGTGGCCGTTGGTCGCGTAGGCGAACTTGAGGCCGAGGATTTCGGCGTAGTCCTTCGCCTGCTGGAGCCCTTCGCCGGGCGTCCTGTACGTGGGCTTGGCCTCGACGACGGCGATCGGCATGTCCGGGCGGTAGCGGAGGATGTAGTCGGCCCGCTTGCCCGGCCGGCGGTGGACCTTGCTGCCCGCCACCATGATCCGTCCGTCGGTGAACGTGCGCTGCTCGGCGATGCGTTCGTCGTCCCAGCCTGCGCTATGCAACGCCGGCACGACGTATCGACGACAGGTATCCGCCTCCGACAGATGCGGCATGGCATCCCCTGTTTGGCGGCGCCACGAGTGCGCGCCGCGCAGCCAACGTGTCCGCTGCGCACAGCGTAGCAGGGTAGGCGGAGTGCTGTCTACCGGAAATGGCCCCGGGCGCGTCCGCAAAGCAGGCCTGGAAAGAACGCCGTGGGCGGCGACGCTTGCGCGCGTGGCGTGCGGTGCCTTCCGCGTCAGTGCGCCTGGCGCGGCTTCGCGCCGCACACGTCATCGCAGTCGCCGCCACTCGTGGAGATGGACTCGCCCCCGCTGCCGTCCGCGAGCATTTCGGCCGGTCCACAGGGCGATGAGCAGACAGGCGATGATGCCCAGGTAGGTCTGAATCTCGATGCCGTTCGTGCAATGGCTCAGCAGGTGCCGGCAACCCAGCACGTGCTTGAAGAAGCGAAAAA
>JAGNKU010000029.1 GCA_017999985.1 Phycisphaerae bacterium
GTCGATCACGGCAAGTGTGGTCGGAGTCGGCGTGGGGTAACCCCCACAGTAGGGCGAAGTTGAACTTCGCCCGCATAGACGGAAAAGCCACCGGTCGGATTCGAACCGACAACCTGCGGTTTACAAATCAGCCTGGTGGCTCCGTAACCAGCGAGAACGTCGCTAGTTACAACGCCGCTGCCGTCGGTGCAGGCAGTACTGCCGGCAGTTGCGACGGGGCGAGCGTAACCACGCCAGCGCAGGCGGTCAACGACGCCGACCTCGCCGCCATCGTGGCCGCGTGGCCTACGCTACCCGACGCGATTCGCCGGGCGGTGATGGCGTTGGTGAACGCAGGGGGTGCCCAATGAGGCGGCTCTGCGCGTACGCTGAGGCCCTCTGCCACACGTTGGCCCCCCACGCGGCCACGGGGCCGTTCTGCGTGGTCCTGCGCTCCGACCTGCCGCCGGAGTACCAGGGCGGCGACGGGGGCGCCCTGGCGCTAACGTCGCGGCACCTGGACCTGATGTTGCGCCCGACGCTCGAACGCCAGCGCCGGTGGCGCGGCCGCGGCCCGGCGATCCTGCTGGACCCGGCCGAGATCGCGGCGCACAGCGCCAAGCGCATCCGGGTCGCCCGCCGAAGCGCCTTCCGGGTCGTGACGACCGGCGTCGCCCTGCACGAGCTCGCCCACATCGTCAACGCCGGCCCACGCGACGACGCCGAGCCGGACCCGGACTTCGTTCAGTTTGGCCGGCTGCTACTGGCCGCGGACCTGACCGGCAGGGAGCGCCCAACCAACGGCCCCGATGCGGCCGTGCCGTGGCTTGGGCACGAGTGGCCGTTCATTCGCACTGCGTTGCACCTCATGCACCGAGCCGATGCGCTCGGCTACGCGATGACGCCGGTCGGCGTTTTCGATGCCGCGACGTACGGCTTGTCGTCTTCCTACCGGTACTTGGCGGCGCTGGGCGACGAGCCCGAGCGCCTCGCTGGCTGGCCCATCACGAAGATCGGCCGCGTGCCGCCGCCCTTCGCGTTCACCAGGCTGTGGGACGCGGACGCGCGGGCGTGGATGGCTCGCCACGGCAACTCCGACGAAGTCTGTGCGGCGCTCGCAACGGGCGATCGCCGCAATCTCATTCCCCACACGTGAAAGGGACGTCATGCTCGAAGTGCTGAAGGAACTGAAACTGCGGCGTGAGAATCGCGAGGCCGACTTCTGGACCACCGCCCGCAAGCTGGCTGCCGGCGAGAAGGTGACGACCGCCAGCGTCGAGAAAGTGCTCGCCGAGAACAGCAAGACGCTGACGGAACTGCAGACTGCGGTCGAGCTGTTCACGCAGCGTGCGCGCTGGCACGAGCAGCGGCGCAAGGCGATCGCGTTGGAAAAGGAGCAGGCCTCGGTCCAGCATCGCATCGCAGATGAGGATCGGAAGCTGGCCGCGGCTGAGGCGGCGCACAACGACGCGACGGCGCCGCTGTACACCCGCCTGCACGAGATCAGGGCGGCGGTCAGCGACGCCAGCGATGCCCGGCGGAAGCTCATCGAGACCTGTCCGGACGAGGCCCTCCGGGCGCAGCTTGCGGCGGTCGGTGATCGCCTCGCGGCCCTGCGCGCTCAGGCCGTGGAGCTGCGCGATCGTGGCGAGCTCGTGAAGGATGCCGACCGCGATGAGCAGACCGCCGAGCGTCTCCAGGCGGGGATCGTGCCGCTCGCGTCGACGGCGCACATCGACCTGATGCGCGAACAGGCCGCGCGGAAGCGAGAAGCCGGCGAGCAGGCCAAGGCGGCACTGGCCGGTGTTCTCAAGGACATCGCGGCGGCCGAGAAGGAGCAGGAAGCGGTGTACGAACGCATGGCGAGGCCGTGATCCGCCCACGCCTCGGGTGCGATGGACATATCAGCCGGCGCCGGCGACCACCCAGCGGGCAGTCGCGCCCCGAGGGTGTCGTCGGCGTTTCGTTGCGCCCCGATCGCGAGCGCCGCACCGGCCGGCGCAACCCCGCACGCCACCCGTCGCCGCGGGTCCTACCAGGGCCGGCTTTCTCCTGATGGCCGCGGGAACAGCGGCGAACAGAAACAGACTTTGTTTGCGTCGTCGGAACTCGTACAGCCGATCCGCGTCGGACTCCGGCCCTGCCTACGGCCCCGTGAAAGAGCGCTGAAACTCGGCGAAGTCTTCCAGGTCCACGTCTTGGTCGCCGTCCAGGTCAGCCGGAGCGCACTCCGGAGGGAGGGGGCCTTCGGGGCCTTCGAGACAGTCATTGATGACCTCGTAGTCGTCCAGGTCTACGTCACCGTCGCCGTCGAAATCGCCCGGTACGGACCGCTCCCACCAGGCGTACTCCAAGTTGTTGCCGATGCAATCCCACCAGGCGATGTGCGGGTAGCCGTTGGGGCCGACGGCGATGCAGGGGGTGTTTTCCGGTCCCGTGGAGGGCACGACCGTTTCGACCGTCCAGGGAGCCAGCGCTCGGTGGGCGTACCTCACAGACCAGTGCCCCACCGCGACGTGTGGGTCATCGTAGGCGTCAAGCGCGATAGAACTCTCAGAGGGCAGCGGAGGATAGGCGCCGATCTGCTCGAACTCCCAGCCCGAGGCGGTCCGGCGCGCGTGCATCAGCGGGCCGGAGGTGCTCGTGAAGACGGTGTGCGGCGTGCCGCTTGCGTCGATCGCCAGCGACGCCCGATCAAACAACGTCAGGTTCTCAATTGCAGTGGTGATCGTCTCGGAGGACCAGCCCGCTCCGTCCGACCAGAAGCACTTGAGAAACTCTGCGCCCGAGCTCCACAGGATGTGCCAGACAATCCGCGGATCGCCGTTGGGGTCGAGCGCGAGCGCGGGGACGCCCGCCTGCGTGCCGCCGGATACGAGTTGCACTCTCGACCAGGCGGACCCGTCCCAGGCGAGGTAGTCAAGCCCAGACGTGAAAGTCTCGCTGCCCGTAGGCATGACCGCCAGGCGCGGCAGGCCGCCCGCCGTCAGGGCCAATGACGAGCGGTTGTTGTGGCCGCGGTGCACCTCGCTCGGAAGCTGCTGTGTAATCCACTGCGCCCCGTCCCAATACGTGTACATCACGGGGGACCCAAACACCGCCTTGTTCCACGAGATGTGCGGTCGGCCCTGGGCGTCAAGCGCCAGTGACGGATAGCGTCCCTGGAATTCACTGATAAATTCCACTTGCCAGACGCCGCCGACGCGCTTCGCGTATTTGACGCGAACCGTCATGTCGTCCCAATACGCCACGTGCGGAATTCCGTCGGCGTCCACGGCGAGCGAGGGAAGCCGGCCGACAGAGCCATCGCTGTCAATGGTCTCAAAATGCCAGGACCCGGGCGGCCCGGGGCAAGGATTGGGTGTGCAGTCGGTCCCGGCGCCCTGCCAGACGCCGGTGCACATGAACTCCGGCAGGACGATACAGGATCCGTCGGGCTGGCAGCAGGCGCCAGGGGGCGGGCACGGGTTGGGGTCGCAGACGGTCCCGTCGCCCTGGAAGAAGCCCATGACACCCAGGCAATCCGCCTCCGTCCGCATTTGGCAGCTTCCGTCGACGAAGCAACACGCGGCGGGCTGGGGACAGGGGTTCGGGTCGCAGGATGACCAGGCGCCGTGCCAGACGCCGGCGCACTCGGACTCGAGCGTGATCGCGCAGGAGCCGTCCGGCTGGCAGCACGCGCCCGGCCGGTGGAGCGCCCCGGGCCAGAAACCACCAGACACTTTGAAACCACCGCCAGTCATGACCACTGCGCTTGCGTCCGGCTGCGCGATGCTGCCGGAGACCTCGAAGTCGCCGCCGGTGGCCCACATTGCGCCGCCGCCGTCGAACGTGAACCAGGGCACCTCGAAATCCTGCGCGGCTGCGCCAGCCGCGATCGCACAGGCCAGAGCGATGCACATCACAGGTGAGCTATGTCTTGCGAACATCGGCGTGTCTCCCGAATTCTGTCCCTTGTCTGACCTCGCTAGCGAAGAGCCGCCAGCGAAGCGCTTCGCGCTTACAACTTCCACAAGGTGCCGTCCGCGCACGCCACCCAGATGTTGGCCCCGTCAAAGGCGATCGCCCTCGGACTTGGGCCGACAGGGTAGGTCCCCAGCACGGCTCCATCGCTGGCTCGCAACTTGGTCACATTGTTGCTGCCATAGTTCGCTACCCAGATGCTGGCCCCGTCAAAGGCCACCGCGGCAGGATTCCGTCCAACCGTGTAGTTTCCAAGCACGGCCCCATCGCTGGCCCGCAACTTGGTCACAACGTCGTCTACCGGATCGTCGTGATAGCTCGGCACCCAGATGCTTGTCCCGTCGAAGGCGACGTCGCTGGGGCTGTACCCCTCCTCTCCAACGGTGTAGGTCCCCAGTTCGGCACCGTCGCTGGCTCGGAGCTTGGTCACAGTGCCCTCCAGCGAATTGGCTACCCAGATGTTGGCGCCATCAATAGCCAGGTCGATGCATCCATTTCCCACCAAATAGTCGCCCAAGAAGCCACCATCGCTCGCTCGCAGCTTGCGCACTTTGCCGGCGTCGGCGCAAGCCACCCAGATGGCGGCCCCGTCAAAAGCCACGCCACGAGGGCCGTGCAGCACGTCGTACGTGCCCAGCAAGAGCAGATCGCGAGCGCGTAGTTTCATAACCGTGCGGGAGTAGGCGTCGGTCACCCAGATATTGGCTCCATCGAAGGCGACGCCACGGACATCGGCACTCCCAAAGTCCTTGCCCCCGACAGAATCCACGTCGCTGGTCCGCAGTTTGGTCAGCCCGTCGTGCTCGTAGTCACTCGCCCGAAGCACATAGATGTGGTCCCCGTCAAACGCCAGGCTGCGGGGTTCATTGCTGACAGTGTAAGTGACTCCGGCGCAATTGACATCGTACCAGCGCAACAGAGCGATCTGCAGGGGATTGGGGCCGTGGTTGTCAAGCGCCCCGCTGGTCGCCGCCGTCGCCTGCATGGTGCCGTCAGGGAACTTGAAGCCGCCGGACTGTGACTCCACCACGCCGTTGACGGTGAGCGGAGCTGAGGGCGTGGCGGTGCCGATTCCCACACTGCCGGTGTTGTAGTAAATCGTTCCCCCGACCCCAGCCTCCCAGAAGCTCTGAATGCCGGGACCGTTAAGCGCAAACAGCGCGTATGGCGTAACGGTCAGCTCCTGGCGCGGCGCGAGCGTGACGCCCTCGACCACGACTTCAACCCAGCGCCGCTCGCCGTTGAAAGCCTCGATCCCGAAGTCGATGAGGGCCGTGAACAGGCCGTCCTGAACCGTCACGGCCATGGGGCTGCCCGGCGGATAGGTGGCCAGCGGCGTCCCGCCCGCGTCGGCCGCGTAGAGGCGGAACTGCATATTGTATGGCCCGCCGGCCGGCTGGCCCTGGTCCTTGAGCTGGCCCTGGTACGTAAATGCTCCATCGACAGGGGTTTGCGCGAATGCGCCGGCGGTCGCCCACACGGCGACGGCGGCTGCAACGCTCCAAGTGCGACTCATGATGCGATCCTCCGGCTCTGAGGCTCCCAAATGCGCTGCCGACAAGTTTCCGTAATCGGGCTCGCGGCGGCGGCTCCGCGGTCCGTCGTCACGCTGGCGACCGAGCTTGCCCTCAGTAGGCGGTAGATGGGGTGCAGCCCCGTTCTGCCGAAAAACGAGGCCGGTCAACCCCGCGAGCGAACCCCCGAGGCGGCGGGGTGATCAGCGGTGCGGGCGTTCGACGGGTCGCGTGAACGGCCGCCTGGGGTCACTGAGGCCGATCGGCGGCGTCCGCGGGAGCGCAGTGGATCGCCCCCACCGCGTCGAGGTGGAATCTGCCTTCGAGTCCAGTGGCTGCATCAATCAGGCCGTCGATTCGGATGTAGCGGACGGCGCCGAAGCCCGTCACGGCCAGATCGTAGCTCCGGACTTGGCCCGGCGCGGCGTGTGCTTCGTCCCCGGCGATGCGCATTCCCGGGCCCTCGGTGGACTTTGCGCTGACGAAGTTCACTCCATCCTGGCTTACCAGAACATCGATGTCGCGATGGCGAAGACCACCGAAATACCATTCATAGATGCAGAAATCGGCCCCGTCACCGTCCAGCACGCGCGGGCCGCCGAAGTCGTAAACGACAGTACGGTCGCCCAACGGAAATCCCACGTTGTCGGGAGGTCCGACGAACGTGAAGTCCGAGTCGCCGGTTGTGTTCGCCGCCAGGCGCGCCGGGAATGGACCGTCCGGCGCGAATGCCGGGCAGGAATCGCAGAGCGGTGATTGGGGGGCGTCGTCGCGGCCTGGGAGTGGGTCGCGAAAGTGCGTGAGGACCACCTGCGTCGGCGTGTAGATGATCTCGCACGATCCCCCGCCCGCGAAATCGATCCGCCCTGCGGGATGTTCGAACTCGCCCTCGACGAATGCGGCCTCGAGAATCACATGTTCCTCATTCGGCGACGGTTGAAAGTCCGTGGTGGCGTCCAGGATCAAACGCCCGCCGAGGGTCGCGGTTCCACCCACGCGCAACCGCGGCATTTCCGGCGCATCCGCGCCGCGGAGCGTCAACTGCAGCGCACCACCGGCCTGGCTGTAGTCGCCGGTGATGGTGGTTGCGCGGGCACGGGGACCGCAGACCAGCGTGCCCTCCGCATTCGCGAGATCGCCCTCGAACGTCTCGGTCTCGAGCGCGCCGGATACGAACTCAAACCGGCCGCCGCGGCGGTGATCAATGACACTCGCGGCCAGCCAGCCGCCGTTCAAAGCCACCGTGCCAGGCCCCCAAACCCGCAGGGCATGGCAAACGACAACCGTGCCGCCGTCTTCTACCGCAAGACGCGCCAGCCCTCCCGGCCGTTCAGGATACCCACCGACGTACAGCGACCCGCGGTTGATCCACTGCGAACCCGTCCCCGCAATCAGTACGCCTCCTTCGGATTCAGGCGCTCGGCCGATCCATGCTTCGAGGTTGAAGAGTTGCCCGCCGTTGCGAACCGCCAATTCCGCGTGGCCAAAGCGGCCGACCTCGAAGAAGAAGCGATGTGTCCACGTCGAGCCCACCCCGTCCACAATTGCCCGCCCAGTTCCGTTCCAGGCAATGTGGCCGCGGCAATCCTCGACCGCGGCACCGTCGAGGATACGGAACTCCCCTGTGCCGTCTCCGCCGACGAGAAACCAGCCATCGAACGATTGGCGCTCCTGGACTACCCAGCGCGTGCCTCGGCCCCGGATGGTCACGACGCCATCCCCCTGGTCCAGATCCGCAACCCGCGCGTTCCAACAGCGCACCGCTGCGCCGTCCTTAACGTCCAGGCGCGCGCGGGTCCCGTTGCCGACGGTAAAGTAGCCGCCCACTTCGAGCGACTGCCCGCTTTGCAGCGTCACGCTTGCGGGCGTTTCGTGGCCAACGGCGAGGTTCGTCGGCACGCTGATCCGATTTCCCAGGCCGGCGAAGCTGTCCAAGATCACCGTGGGACCGTCCCGCAGGCGAACCGTGTTCCACGAGGATCCCGCACCGGCTGGTGCAGCGGCTTGGTCCCCGACCGGTCCGAAGGCACGCAACGCCCAGACCAGACCGGATGCGCCAACGCCACACAGCAGCAGGGCGCCGAAAAGCAAAGCCGGCTGCGTGCGGCGTGCGCGTCTGCGCAAGCGCCCGATGAACGACTCGCCTCTGGCGCGCAGCGGTCGACCTGAGAGGTAGTTCCGAATGTCGCCGGCCAATTCCGCGGCGTCCCGGTAGCGGAGCGCCGGTTCCTTGGCCAGGCACTTGAGCACCAGGACATCGAGTGCTGCGTCGAGTTCCTTGCGCAGCGACGTCGGCCGCTGCGGGTCGACGGAGCGAATGCCGTCCAGGGCCTCACGCAGGCTGCCGACCGGGTACGGATGCCGACCCGTCAGCGCCTGATACAAGATAAGGCCCAGGGAGTAGACGTCGCCGCGCGCATCGACCCGGTCCGGCACGCCCTCCACCTGCTCCGGGCTCGCCCAGGGCAGCGTACCCATGAAATCACCGGTATGGCTCAACGCCGCGGACGATCGGGCCCCGCTCCCCAGCATCGCCCGGCCCAGGCCAAAGTCCAGCACGTGCGGCTTACCCGCCTGGTCGACCAGGATATTGCCCGGCTTCAGGTCGCGGTGGACCACGCCACGCTCGTGTGCGTACGCGACTGCCTCGCAGACCTCGGCCAGCAGGCTCAGCGCATCCTTGACCGGAGGCAGTACCGGCGACGCGGGCAGGGCGCGATGCGCGACACCTCCGGTCGCCTTCACCGCAAGCTCAGCGCCTCCAGGCGGGTGCAGGCCGAGGTATTCGTCCAGGCTGCACCCGTCGATCAGCTCCATGACGTAGTACGGCAGCCCCTGGGCCGTCACGCCACGGTCGTAGAGCCGGACGATGTGGGGGTGCTGGAAACCGGCAATGAGATCGATCTCGCGTTCGAAACGGCGAAGCTGTGCCCGTGACGCCACCGGCCCCCCCATGAGGATCTTGACCGCGACGCGTCGGCGTGTGGAAAGCTGCGTCGCGCTGAAGACCACGCCCTGTCCGCCGCGGCGCAACTCCTGCCAATCGGCAAACCCCGGGATGCTCGGCTCGATCGGCGGCGACCAGCCGCTGACCTGAACCGCGCGCAGCAGCAGTGCCTCTTCGCAGTACCAGTCCGAGCCCTTGCTCACGGCCACCGGCTCCGCTTGCTCAACCCTCGTCGTCAACCTGCTCCTGAACGAGTTCTGTCAGGCGCTTCAGAATGCGCGACTTCGCCTGATACACCTGGTTCACCGTCAGGTTCGACGCCTCCGCGACGGCCTGCGCCTCGGCTCCCTCAACGGCGTAGCGCTGAAACGCGCGCAGCTGCGGGCCGCTGAACTCAACCTCGATCACCTGCATCGCGCGGCGCACATGGTTGGCCCGCCACTCCTCTTCCCACGCGCCCTCGTTTGAGTCGAGGCAGTTGGCCGCGGCACACGGGGTATCCATCACCTCTAGCTGCCCTGCGACCGCTCTCTGCCGAGAAACACGAGCGATCGCGTGAAGCGTGATCGTCTTGAGATAGGCGCGGAACTTGCCCTTCTCAGGCTGGTACTCGAAGCCTTGCATGGCCTTGCTGAGGGCCAGTAGCACCTCCTGCACGAGGTCGTCACAATCGGTGGGCTGTAACCCCCAACGCCGTCCGACGTTAGCGATCATCTCGCCGTAGCGCTCCGAGAACTCGCGCCACGCCGCCTCGTCGGACTTGTCCACCAGGCGTGCCAGCAGGCTGACGTGGGTAGTCGTAGGCGCCAGCATACACGGCATTCTACCAAACGGCGTGATCGGACCCCAAGCGGTTAGCGGCCACGGCGTCGCGGGCGATGACGGGCGGGCGATTCGCCACCAGGGGGGCAGCGGTTGCGGGCCGCACCGGCGATATCGCCGCGGGTTTGTACGTGACAGCCGTGGTAGGATAGCGGGCGTGCCCGAGACCGACCCTTTGCACCGACCACCCCCCGAGACGTGGCTCTGGGATGCGCGCCCGCTTGAGAACGACTCCTGGGGCAACATACGTGGCTTCGACGATGGCCTGAGCGCGGGGGATTTCGTCTACATGCGGCTGTGGCTACGGCCGGAGCCACGTCCCCTGACGAACGAGCCGCCGATCTACCGACCAGCTCACGCGCCGCTACCGCCGATGTACGGAGACGGGGGCGTGCGTCGCTGCTACAGACCCACGGATGACGACGTGGAAATCGTGAAGCGAGTGTACCCCGACGTCGGCAACCCCGCGGCGCCGCCCTGGATGCGGATCGAGGCGGATTTGGTTGCGGCGAACCGCTCCCGCGATGAGCTCGTGTCGACAAACGCCCCAGCTCTGCTCCGATTTCTTCCGATGCCGTCCCTGAAGCCGGCCAAGAAGCGTCGCTCGCCCCAGGTGAGCGAAAAGAAGCACCGCCGGATCATCGACGCATGGGGCACGGGGCGCTACCGCACCTACATGGACTGCGCACGCGAACTGGGCGATGGGTTCACTGAAGGCGACGTCCGGGCGGCCGTGGATCGTGAATCCGCACGTCAGAGGCGCGAGCGCCAACACCGCAACGACGACACGTCAAATACCGGCCGGTAGATCAGTCGGTCGGTTCCACGCCGTTCTCCCCCATTCCTGACAGCTCCCTGCGCCCGACCGACATGTCGTTCCGCGGGCGAACGCTGTCGGTCGGAATCCGCGTTTACGGTTCCCTCAACGACACGAACGGAATTGCTGCGATCAGAAGGCCAGTCATGTCCAGGCTGCTGATGTTGCGAGACGTCGCCCGGACGCTCGGGTTGAGTGTCCGCAAGGTGCGGATGGACGCCGCAGCCGGAAGGTTCGCACCGGCGTTGGTGCGGTTCGGCCGGGCGGTACGAGTACGCGAATCCGAGTTGTCGGCGTGGATCGACGCCGGTTGCCCGGATCGGAACGAATGGCAGAAGAGGGAGAACCACCATGCCAGATGAGGATGTGAATCAGGTTGTCAAAACGGACGCGACAGAGAACGAGGACGCAACTGAGTCGGTGCCGCGGCTGGCGTTGCGGGCGAAGGACGCGGCGATCGCCCTGGGAATCGGGGCGCGGTTGCTGTGGAGCATGACCAGTCGCAACGAAATCCCGCACATCCGGCTCGGCAAGGCCGTCCTGTATCCCGTTGACGCTCTGCGGACCTGGCTGAGCGAGGGCGCCACACCAAAGCCCCGGCGCCGGTGATTGACCCACTAAAGAAGAGCCCGCCGTTGCAGCGGCGGGCATCCATGAGGGAGTTCGTATGTCGAAGCACAGTCTACCCGATCCGGCGTTCGGCACACAGGCAGATCCGTTCAGCGACCTCGGCAAGCTGCGCCTGTCCCAGGATTTTGCCGCCAACCTCGGCGTGAAGAAGCTTCTGACCACGGTGCCCGTGCGGAAACCCACGGGACAGGAGTTTGTTCGTGTCCATCCCGACGAGGCGTACCGGTTGCAGACGGCAGTGCTCGAGCTCAAGGACGAGCGCGAAACATATCTGGTCGCGCCCGAGCTCTGGGGCGAGCTACCCGGCGAGTTGAAGCCGGTCGCGCTGTTTACCGCGGTCAACCGACAAGGCGTCGTGTTTCTGTGGCCGGTCAAGCTGCCCGGTGAAGACGGCCGCGTCGACGAATGGAACCGCTCGGCGCTGGAAGCCGCCGACCACGCGGCGACGCGCTGGGTCCGCGTGAAGGCGAATATGTCGCTCGGCGCGTACGAACTCTTCGAAGCGACGGGCGACCTGCCCGCCCCGCAGTGGCCGGACTCTGATTTCACGACGCTGCTGCGCACCGCATTCAAGGTGCGCTACATCGACAGCATCGAGCATCCCGTCATTCGTCGACTGCGGGGCGAAGCGTGAAGCTCAGCGATCGGACATTCCGGGAAACGTGGGCGGTTGCTTTCGAGTACGCCGCGCCCGTCGGTGAACCACCGGAGCCGCTGTGCATGGTCGCGCGACGGCTGGAAGACGGCCGCACGTTGCGATTGTGGCGCGAAGTGCTGCGGGCGCTGCGGTCCGCGCCGTTCGCGACGGACCCGGATGCGCTCATGGTGGCGTATTACGCCGGCGCTGAAGCCGGCTGTTTCCTGCGCCTGGGCTGGCCGATGCCGGCGAACGTCCTGGACCTGTTCATCGAGTTTCGCAACGCCACGAACGGGCTGCCCACCCCGTGCGGCGCGGGATTGCTTGGGGCGCTGGCATACTACGGAATCGACGGCCTGGCGGTCGCTGAAAAGGAGTCCATGCGGTCACTGGCGCTGCGGGGCGGCGAGTACAGCGACGCGGAGCGGGCCGCGCTGCTGGACTACTGCGAAGGCGACGTCGCGGCGCTCAAGAAACTGCTGTCGCGCATGCGCGACGATATCGACCTGCCGCGGGCGCTGCTGCGCGGCCGGTACATGGTCGCGGCGGCGCGGATCGAAGCGAACGGCGTCCCGGTTGACGTGCCGCTATTCGAACGCATGCGGGATCGGTGGCACGCGATTCAGGATCAGCTTATCGCGCGCATCGACGCCGATTACGGCGTGTTCGACGGCCGGACGTTCAAGGCGGAGCGGTGGGTCGGTTGGCTTGGCGCGAACGGCATCCCGTGGCCGCGGCTGCCGTCGGGCGCACTCGCCTTGGACGATGACACCTTCCGCGAAATGGCCCGCGCGCACCCGGCGATTGCGCCGGTCCGCGAGCTTCGCGTATCGCTGTCGCAGATGCGGCTGTCGGAATTGGCCGTCGGAGCGGACGGACGGAATCGCTGCCTGTTGTCGGCATTTCGCGCACGCACGGGGCGGAACCAGCCCAGCAATACGCGGTTCATCTTCGGCCCGGCCGTCTGGTTGCGCGGGCTGATTGCGCCCGATCCGGGCTGGGCGCTCGCGTACGTGGACTGGTCGCAACAGGAATTCGGCATCGCCGCGGCGCTGTCCGGCGATCCAGCGATGATCGCCGCGTACGAATCGGGCGACCCCTACCTGACGTTCGCGAAGCAGGCAGGCGCGGTTCCAGCCGAAGCCACGAAGGTGACGCACGGGCCGATCCGCGAGCAGTACAAGGCGTGCGTCCTGGCCGTCCAATACGGCATGGGGGCCGACTCGCTCGCGGCGCGGATCGGGCAATCACCGGCGATTGCACGCGACCTGATGCACCGTCATCGCGAAACATACCGACGCTTCTGGCAATGGTCGGACGCGGCCGTGTCGTACGCGATGCTCCGCGGCCAGCTGCATACCGTGTTCGGCTGGAAGGTGCGCACCGGCCCCGACGTGAATCCCCGGATGCTGGCGAACTTCCCGATGCAAGCGAACGGCGCGGAAATGCTCCGGCTGGCATGCATCTTCGCGACCGAGCGCGGCGTCGCCGTTTGTGCGCCAGTCCATGATGCCATTCTCATCGAAGCGCCGGCTTTGCGGATTGCCGACGCGGTGAGCGAAGCGCAGCGGGCGATGTCCGACGCCAGCGCTGCCGTGCTGGACAGCTTCCGCCTTCGGACCGAAGCGAAGGTGTTCACCTGGCCGGAGCGCTACGCCGATGAACGCGGCCGGCGCATGTGGGACACCGTGCAAGCCGTCCTGGCTGAGCTTCCGCCGGCCGAAACCTGTAGCGCCGGCGCTCATGGTGTGACCGTGGGGTGGGACGCGAGATGTTGCACCGGCGCGCACCCTACCTGTAGCACCGGCGCTCACCCCGTGCAATCTCTTTTCTCTCTCCTTACTGAAGCTGGGACCCCCGACGATGCCGAGCCTGGAACCGGAGCGGCTGCGGTTGCCGACGCCGCGACCGCTGAAACCGAAGCCGTCGGTGCGGCCGCCACGTCCGAAGCCCGGCGAACGGTTCCTGAAAGGGCCGATCCCCTGGAACTGGCTGTGCGCCGCCTTGTCGCTGCGGGGCCGGGCGGGCGCGGTGGGCATGGCGCTGTGGCTGCGGGCCGGATTGACACGAAAGCGAACGGTCAAGCTGTCTTACACCGATCTGGCTGCGATGCGCGTCAACCGCTACGCGGCCCGTCGCGGGCTGCGGGCCCTGGAGACGGCTGGCTTGGTCAGCGTCGAGCGACGTCCCGGCCGAGCGCCGGAAGTGACGATCCTGGACGCGCCGTAGCGCTGGGCGCGCTGCCCACCGAATGGCGCGAGATGTACGAGGAGCGGGCGGCGATCATTGAATTCGACGGCCGGATACCGCGACAGGACGCGGAAATGGCGGCCCTGGCCGAGATTTCCGCCCAGATGACGGCCGAATCGGCCTTGCTGGCCGGCCAAGCGGGCCGGTAGCTGTGTTGGGCATGAGACGTCTGGCAGACGAACGACGAGGAGCGACGTTGGCGAGCGCCGAGGTTGACGTGGCGCTCGGGACGGCCGTGCATTCGGCACCGCACGGAGGCGGATGAAGATGGGACGAAGGCGACGAAGCAACCGGCAGGGAACGATCTTCAAGCGTACCCTCGGCGGCCCATGGGTGGCGCAGTGGTACGACCACGCGGGCAAGCGGAAATTCCGCTCGACCGGCACGACGGATCGCGCCGCGGCCGAGCGTATTCTCGCGAAGCACGTCGCCGACTCGGCGCTGCGTCGAGATGGCGTCATCGACGCGCGGGCGGACCGCTATGCCGAAGCCGAACAGCGTCCGATCGCTGAGCACGTTGCGGACTGGCGGGCGCACCTCGACGCGAAGGGCGTAACGCCGAAGCAGGTTGCCCACGTGACGAAGCGCGTCGAAGCGCTGCTCGCGAGCATGAGGGTCGATCGCGTCAGCGGGCTGGTCGCGTCGGCCGTGCAGGGCGCGATCGGCGAGATCCGCAAGGACGGGAAGAGCCTGCAGACGTGCCAGCACTACCTGCGCGCGATCAAGCAGTTCTCGCGCTGGCTGCGGGCCGATGGCCGCGTTCGCGAAGACGCGCTGGCTCATCTGGCCGGGTTCAACACGGCGACGGACCGCCGGTACGAACGCCGCGCGCTCGACGCGGACGAGCTCCGCTGGCTGGTGGAGACGACGGCAACGGCGCCCCGATGGCGGCAGAGCCTCTCCGGCGCCGATCGCGCGATGCTGTACCGCGTGGCGGCGGGGACTGGATTCCGGGCCGGCGAGTTGGCGAGCCTGACGCCGCGGAACTTCGACCTCGACGCGGACACGCCTGCCATCCGGCTGGAGGCGAAGAGCAGTAAACGCCGGCGCGCCGACGTCCAACCGATCCGGGAGGATCTGGCGGCGACGCTGAAGCTGTGGCTCGCGGATCGGCCGGCCACGAAACCCGTGTGGCCCGGCTGGTGGCGGGACCAGGCAGCCGAGATGATCCGGGCGGATCTTCGCCGGGCACGGGGGCGGTGGATTCGCGAGACGCGCGATCGACAGGAACGCCGGCGTCGCCGGAACACCGAGTTCCTGGCAGAGGTCGACGCAGCGGGTCGCGTCGCCGACTTCCACGCCCTCCGCGTCAGCTTCATCACGTTGCTCGTCACCAGCGGCGTGTCGGTAAAGGTCGCCCAGGAACTCGCCCGCCACTCGACGCCGACGCTCACGCTGGGCGTCTACACGAAGCTCGGCGTCCACGACCTGACGGGCGCGCTCGACGCGCTGCCGAGCCTCGCGGCGAAGCCCGACGCCCAGCCCGAGAAGATCGCCATGCGCGCGACCGGCACCGACCACGCCAGCGCCGACGACGCAGGGTGCCCGGCCGAAACGGCGGATGGGCAGACGGGCGCTGACGAAGGTGCAGCACGCGACGGGTGCAGGCAGTACTGCAGGCAGTCCGAGCGCGGACGAGCGCCCAGCCGCGCGGCTCGGCGCATCGTGGTCTGCACCGCAGGCACGCCGAGCGCGGCGCGCAAGTCTTTTGCGTACGCGGACAAAGGCGACGCCGTGCAAGCGGGCGCGGCGTCAGGCGGGAAAGCCACCGGTCGGATTCGAACCGACGACCTGCGGTTTACAAAACCGCTGCGAATCACCACCTAACGACAATCCGCCAAACGACTTAGAGCGCGGCGCCGAGAGCGGCTTGGCGGATTGCTTGGCGCTTTCCGACGCGGAGCGGGCCGAACCGG
>JAGNKU010000030.1 GCA_017999985.1 Phycisphaerae bacterium
CCTTGTAGTAGTAGGTCGTGTCGTCGGTCAGGCCGCTCAGGCTGATCGTCGGCGACATGGCCAGGCCGCCCGTGGCGGTGTTGTTCAGCGCGCCGCAGCTCAGGCCGTAGCGGACGGTGCCACTGGCAAGCTCGTCGCAGTCGAAGGTGATGACCGCGCTGCGCGGCTGGATGTCGGCGGCGTGGACGTTGGTGATGGTCGGCGGCGTGCAATCGACGAGGGCGGTCGCGGTGACCGTGACCTGCTGCCCCTGGCCGTTGTCGGCGTCGATGTAGGTCAATGTGAGCGTGTCGCCCGCACTGACCTGCAGCACGCCGGCGGCATCCGTCAGGCTCACGGCGATCGAGCCCTGGAACTCCGCCGCGTCGGACGCGAGTTCCGTCAGGAGCACAGTCTCACCGGCCGCTTCCGTGTTGGACACGATTGAGACGGACAGCGTTTCGATCGCCGCCGGGTCTGCATTCAGCCCGCAGTCGTTCACCGTGATCGTGACGGTGTCCGCGCACATGTACCGATTGTGGTCCAGCATGACCACACCGGCGTCGGCGCACGTGTCGTAAGCGCCGAACGCATTGACGATGCCATAGCCGCGCACGTACAGCGGATCGAAAGTGCCGTTCTGCACGTAGTAGTCGGCAGTCTCGAACAGGTGTTGGCGCATCTGGTCCACTGTCCAGTAGGGCCGCGCCTGGATCAGGCACGCCACGGCGCAGGCCACCAGCGGCGTTGACAGCGAAGTCCCGTCGGCGGTCGTGTAACCGGTGTCCGAGTACGGCGACACCGTGTTCGTGCTGACGCCGCGGGCCAGGACTTCCGGCTTGACGCGGCCATCGGCGGTGGGGCCGTCGGAGCTGAACGAGGCGATGGCCCCCGAGCTGCTGACCGCGCCGCACGTGATGACCTGGAACGCGTCCGCCGGGGCGATCAGGCTGGACGTCGCCGGGTTGGAGTCGTGATATTCGTTACCGGCGGCGTTGGTATGGTGCACGCCGTTGGCGGTCAGAATGTTGCAGGCGATGGTCGTGACCGCCGTCTGGCCATCGAGCTGGGCCTGCGTGTACCAGTCGATGTAGCCGAGCGACGCGGTGCTCATGTCGCAGCCATGCGACTCGATGAACTCGAGCCCCGCGACATAGTTGTCTTCCTCGGCCGGCACTTCCTGCGTGGTGTCTTCCGTCTTGCACAGTACGAAGGACGCGTTGAATGCGCCGCCGACCAGGCTCCCGGGCTTGTACGCCCCGATGCAGCCGAGAATCATCGTCCCGTGATTGTACTGCCCGGATGGATCGCCGGTCTGGTAGTCGGTGTTGCCGTCGTTGTTGACGAAGTCGTACTCCGCGATGACCGACAGCGGGTGCAGAGGATTCGTGAACGCCTCGTGCGTGCGATGAAAACCCGTGTCCAGGATGCCGATGATCACGCCGCTCCCGGTGAAGCCCGCGTCGTGCAGTGCCACCAAGTTGATCTGCGTGAGTTGCGCGAGGGAGTTCCCATAGTTGATGCTGCGCGTCTCACCACCGGGGAACGGGCCCGGGCCGATGTCCTGCACATTCAGCGGCTGCGGGCGTTGTGAACGGCGGACCGCTTCGAGGCGGTCCACGCAGGCCAGGGTGGCGATCTGCGCGAGCTGCGTGCCATCCGCCCACACGCTCACCGCGTTCAGCCAGCGGCTGGTGATGTGCAGCCGCGCCCCCGTCTTCGCCACCGCCTCCACGTATGCCGGCACCACCGGCAGATCGTGCTCGTCAAACAGCGCGCCATCCCGGGCAGCATTCAGGCCGCGCAGCGCACGCCGCTGCGCCGCGCGCGCATTATAGGTCTGCGCCACCGTCTGCAGGGCGGCCTGCAGCTCGGCTGGCGAATGCACACCTTTGTCGGCAAAGAACACCCAGGCTTTCACCGGCCCCGCGGTCTCCGCCAGTCGCTGTTGCAGCGCGGGGTGCAATTTCGCCGAGACGTCCACTGTCTGGGCGGCCGCGAAAGGCGCCAGCCACGGACCGGCGGCGATGAGAACGATGGCACAGACGGGCAGGCGGTGTTGGCACTTATCGGGCATGACGTTCCTTTCCCGTGGGCATCGCGGATGGGCGACGCGTACGTGCTCCGGTGGCAAAATACCAGGTCGAATGCGGCCGGCAGCGGCGCGGCCCCATGCACATCGTACCGGATCGGCGGCGGCTACGGCAAGGAAAACCAATCGTCCCCGCGGCATCATGGACCGCCGGTGCGGCGCGCTGCCAATTCACAGCCATCCAGACTACAATGCCGAGGCTGTGGACCGCGGTCACGGTCCAGGCCATTGGTGGGCGGGATGACGGATGGCAGGCCCGAAAACAGGGTGCCGCTTCACGCGCCCGGTATGGCGCGGCGTACCCTGCGCGCCTGCGTTGCTCGCACGGAAGTCTTCCTGCTCGCCGCGGCGCTGCTGGTCACCGTCCTGGCCAAGCTGCGCATCGTCCGCAGTTGCGCGCCGCCCAGCGTCGTCGAGGCCTGGCTCGGTGTGGCCCTGCCCGATCTCGCCTTCTTCGCCGGCCTTGCCACCCTTGGTGCCCTCGCTTACGCGGTCTGGCCGCGCAAGTGGACGGCGCGGCTCACGCTGGTACTCGCGACGTTGGTTCTGGTCTGGGCGGTGTTGAACGGCATCTGGCTGGCCGTCACCGGCGTGCAGCTCCAGCCGGGCGTGCTCCAGGTTGTGCTGCGCCACCCGACGGATTTCTGGCCCACCGTCCGACCGCATCTTGGCTACCATCCGCGCGTCGCGCTCGGCCTGGTGGTTGCGGTCCCCGCCGCCCTGGCGTGGGTTATCTGGCGCATCGTACGACCCGCGCCCGCAAAGCTGGCGCGCGGGTGGTGGGTCGGGGGAGCGGCGGTGTGTGCCGCGCTGGTGATTCTGCTGCTCGCGGTCCATCGCCGCGCCACGCGGAGCTTTGTCCCCGAGTCGCTCGACCAGGTGCTCGGCTACAGCAGCCACTGGGGCGTCATCGAGTCGGCGTTCGCCACCTCCGACCTGACCCCCGCGCCCGGTACGCCTGCGCGCCACGTGCCGATCGCCGGCGAACGCTCCGTCGGCCTGCCGCCCGCCGCAGCGGCTGTTCGACCGAACATCGTGCTGTTGATGTTGGAGAGCGTGCCCTACACCGCCGCGGTCGCCGGTACGCCGGAGTACGAGGCCATGCCGACGCTGAACCGGCTGGCCGGCGAGGGCATGTTGTTCGAGAGCCTGCGGGTGCCTGTGCCGCAGACCGGCAAGGCGATGTGGGCGACGCTCACGGGCACCACGCCGGACGTTGGTCCCGACTACGTCGAATCGGTGCTCGCCGACGCGCCGTACGAGGGCCTGCCGACGCTGCTGGCCCGCGTCGGCTACCGCAGCGCGTTCTTCGAGATGTCGAAGGGGACGTTCCAGTGCGCGCCGGCGACCTTCGCCAATTTCGGCTTCGACTGGGCGTGGTTCCGCGAGAACCTGGAAGATGCGTCCGCCGACCTCGGCTACCTCAGCGGCGATGACTTCCGCATACTGGACCCGGCGCTGGCCTGGGCAACCAGCGCGTCCGGACCGTTCCTGTTCATGCTGATCACTTCCGCCGCGCACGATCCCTACGAGGTGCCGGCGTGGTTCGAGCCGCCCGCCAATGGCTCGCGCAACCGCTACCTGCAGGCGCTCCGCTACACCGACGCCTTCATCGCCGAGCTGCTGCAGCGCCTGGCGGCCCACCAGCTCGCCGATCAGACGCTGTTGTGCATGCTTGGGGACCACGGCGAAGGATTCCGGGCCGAGTCCCATCGTCTCCGCTGGATCCCCTACGAGGAAGTGCTCCGCGTGCCGTGGGTGCTTCACTGGCCCGGGCACGTACCACCCGGCACGCGCGCGGCGTGGCCCTGTTCGCAACTCGACGTGACCCCGACGCTGTTGACCCTGCTCGGCTTCGACATCAGCGGCGCCGGCTTCGAGGGACGTTGTGCCTTGACGCCCTGCGACCCCGACCGGCGGCTGTACTTCACCGCCTGGTACGAGGGCAGCCCGGCGGGCTACGTCGAGGGCAACACCAAACGCGTGTACTGGCCGACCAGCGGGCGGGTCCAGGAATATGACCTCGCCACTGATCCGCAGGAAAAGTCACCAATCGTCCTGGAGTCGCCCGCCGCCGAGCAGGTGGTCGCGGACCTGCGCAACTGGCGGCGCGCCCAGCACCTGGACATCCCGGCGAAGCGCTTCCGGCAGCGCTTCGTCTACGACCACTGGTGGGTGTTCAGCACCGGACGTTACGCCCGCGCCTACTACGTGCCGTAGCGCCGCGCGCCGCTGAGGTGTGCTTCGATGTGCCCCACACAGACCGTCGCCGTCAGCCAGCCGTCGATCTCCGGACGAGCCGCGCTCGTGCGGCTGCTGGTGCTTCTGGTGCTGGTGGCGCTTGTGTTTCAATTCGAGCTGCGCATGGCCTGGGGCACGATCCGCGACTCCGGCGAGTGGTCGCATGCGCTGGTGTTGCCGCTGCTCGTCGCGCTGTTGGCCTGGCAGCGCCGCCGTGACCTCGCCGCTGCGCTCGACCATGGCTCGGCGTGGGGGCCGGTCATCATCGTGCTCGGCCTGGCCGTGGTGGCGTTGAATCTGTGGCCGCTGGAATTCGGTTACCTGCGGGCGATCGCGCTAGTCCCCGTTTGTGTGGGCGTGCTGCTGACCACGTGCGGGCGGCGCCTACTGCGGCCGTGCCTGCCCATGTTTCTGTTGCTCGCGCTCAGCATACCGCTCGGCCCGCGCCAGTACGCCGCGCTCATCATCCGTGCGGAAACCTACACGCTCGCGGCCGGCCGCGCCCTGCTGTCCGCGTTGCCCGGCGTAAACGTGACGCAAACCGGGCCGGACCTCGACTTCGTGCGCGGCAGCCAGACCGGGACCGTCGCGCCGGGCGAGCCCCGGCGTGGCGCTTCGCTGTTGGTTACGCATGCGGTCCTCGGCGTCTGCGTGGTCTGCGCGCGCCGCCGACCGCGCTGGCAGGTGGTCCTGCTGGCGCTGGCGGCTGTTCCGATCGTACTGCTGTCCAATCTCGGCCGCTTCGTCCTGCTGGGCCTGTTCGCGGTGTACGCCCACGCCGCGCCGCTCAGCGCCTGGCCACGCGCGACGGCGGCCGTGCTCTCGCTGGTGCTCGCATATCTGCTGTTCGCCGCGGCGATCGGACTGCTGAACCTCTTTGTGCCGCAGCCGGCCGAGCGCGCGCCGGTGGCCGCGGAGGAGCGCTGAACCCATGCGCACGCTGACCCGCCTCTGTCCGCCGGTCTTTCTCGTCTCGGCCCTGGTGCTGGTAGCGGCTGCGGTCGAGCTGCGCCCGGCGATGAAAGCGGTCCGCGCGCGGCTGGAGAAGCGCACGATCGCGCTGCGGCGGCCGTTCGCCGACTTCAGCCCCGCGGGCATGCCTTCGTTCGTCTCGACGCCGTTTCCGGTCGGCATGGGCGCGGACCATTTCCGCGAAGTCGGCACCGACGAGATTGCCCTGGTCTGCGTGGAGCCGCGCGGCTCGGCCTCGCCGGTGGATTGGGTGCTGCTGTTCGCGACCTACTACGCCGACCCGCACTGCCAGGTGCCGCACACGCCGGACGTCTGCTATCGACAGACCGGGGCGACGGTGTTCAGGATGCGCGCGGTATCGATCGACGTGCCGGGGCAGGGCGGCAGCGTCCTGCGCATCCCGACCCGCGCCCTGCGCATCGACCAGCGTGAAGGCAACCTCTTCCTCATGTACACGCTCAGCGCCAGCGGCCAGTTCTGCGACAGCCGGGGGCGGGCGCGCTGGCTGCTCAACTGGCCCGGCGACCGCTGCGCCTATTTCAGCAAGATCGAGGCCGTGACGCCGTGCAGTTCCGACGCCGAGGAGCCCGCGGCGCAGCAGCGCTGCACGCAGGCCCTGGCTGAAGCGTTGCCGGTGCTGTTGCGGGAGTACTATCCCGCGCGCGAGGACGTGCGCGGGCGGTGATCTCACTGCGGGGCAGCGGGGGTGCGCCCGCGCGCCGCCGTCAGCACGTGATGCAGCAGCGCCAGCCCGACAAGCGTCGCCGCCACCACCAGCAGATACGAATGCGGCAGCGGCACGACGCCCCAGATGCGTGGCACGACGACGGCCGCGCGCTCGTCTGTCGCGCAGCGGGCCGTCACCGTGCCGAGCACGCCGCCGCGGCTGGTGACGCGAAACGAGAATAGCTCGGAGCGGCCCGGCCCGATGGGCAGCCCGTCCTTGCCGGCCACGGCGCGAAATGTCCCGGGCGTGTTCTGAATCTCCCACCCCTCGGGTGCCTTGAAGTCGTATCCGTCGCTGTAGCCGACCTCGAATGCCCGGATCGGCGGCGCCCCGACGTTGCTGACCTCGTAGCTGTAGACGCTGGCCCGCACCTGCGCGCGGATCGAGACGCCGTCCGCGGTCACCAGGTCGAACGCCGGTGCGGTAAGCCCGGCGGCGAGCAGCGTCAGGCCGATGAGTCCGCTGGTCATGGGTGCTCCTCAGCAGGTTCGCAGTCCATCGTACCGAGGGCCGGCGGCCGTTCACAAGCGCCGGCGTCGCGAGCACGAAGGCATGGAGGGGAGGAAGCGACGACGGCGATTAATCCGAGCCCGAAGCGCGAGCGAGAGCGTCGCGCAGCGCGTTTGTAATCAGAGCCCCGAGCGCGAGCGAGCGGGTCCGCGCAGCGCGCCGGAATCCGACCCCGAAGCGCAAGCGAAAATCCGCGCCCGCGTCCGCCAACCGAGCCGCGAACGGCAGTGAGGACACGTTCCGGGCGCCGTCGGACGTCAACCGGAAATGGGTATGATGTCTCAATTCTGTTCGGCACGGCAATTGCTTACGGGGTGTAGCGCGTCATGTGTCGCGACGGACGGGGCTCGGTTTTTAGGGGTGGAGTACGTTCGAAGGTGGGCGACGATCTCAGCGCAGCGTGAACCTG
>JAGNKU010000031.1 GCA_017999985.1 Phycisphaerae bacterium
CCCTCTATACCAGCAACCCGCGACCGGCCTTCGGGCCGGTCGCTTGCGTTTGGGGCCAAGGGGGCGTCGCCAACCAACGCCGCGAGGCCCGCGTTCAGGCGCATGACGCCGCGGCGCTCGGTCGGGTAGACGACGATCTCGTCGATGTAGCTGGCGATCACGCGCCGTACGCGCTCGTTGCGGCGGCCCGCCACCGCGTCCGTGAGGCCCGTGATCCGTTCCGCCGCCCACTTCCGCAGTGCCGGCTCGTCCGTACCACGCGACGCCGCCCGGGCCGCCCGCAGCTCGGCCTGGAGGTGTTCCTTACGCCGCCGCAGCTGCGTGAGCTGGTCGTTGATCATCGGCAGGTTCGCGGGATCAAGCCCGGTCATCAGCGCTTTCACGGTCGTGTCGATCTTCTCGGCCTCGCGCTGCAGCGCGGCCATGTCGGTCGCGGGCTGGTCCAGGCCGCTGGCGGCCACGACGAAGCGGTCGATCGCCTCATCCACGCCGGTGGCGTCCGCCAGGATCAGCGCCTGCAACTTCCCGAGCGCCCAGGTTTCGAGGGCGTCCGCCCGCAGCGCAGCCGGCGTCGCGCAGACGGCCTTGCCACGCCCGCGGCGGCCAGCGCAGGTGTAATACGGCGTGATCACCGGCTTGCGTCCCGGGATGTGACCCTTGTGCTTGCGCTCGCCCCAGAAGGCGAAGCCGCACTCGCCGCAGCGCAGGACGCCGCTGAGCAGCCAGCGGTTCGTCTGCTTGCCGTGGCCGCCCTTCGCCTCGAAACGCCGCCGCACCATCACCTGCGCGCGATCCCAGGTCTCGCGATCGACGATGGCGGGCGTCGCGTTTTCGATGACGATCCAGTCGTCGCTGGGCATGTTCGCCACGCGGCCGGACTCGCCCATCGGCTTCATGCGATCGGCACGCTGGCCGCGGCAAGCGAAGAACTTCGATTCGGTCCGGCGGTTCCAGACGATGTCGCCACGGTAGACCGGGTTCTCGAGCAGCGACTTGATCGTCGTGAAGCACCACAGGTTGCCACGCGGGCTGAGGATGCCGCGGCGGTTCAGCTCGTCGGCGATGCCCTTGAAGCCCATGCCCTCAACGCACATGCGGTAGGCGTCGCGGACGGCGGCGACGCGCTCGGGCGTGCTCAGCGCGAGCCGCGCGCGGCACTCTTTGCCGGGCTTCTTCAGCGACTGGCCCTTCTGGTACGTCGCCGTCAGCTTGCCGTCGCGGTCGAACACCTGGCGATCGCCGGACTCGAGGAAGCGCACGCGGTAGAGCAGCGACCCGTCGGGCCCGACGATCTCGCGGTCGTAGCCGTACGGCGTCAGGCGGCCAGGGTCTGATGCCGCCAGCACCGATGAGATCTGGCCGCGCAGCGTGTTCTGCGACAGGCTGATCGAGTACTGCCGGTTCTGGAACTGCTTCACGGTCCGCAGCACGTCGCCGTCGATACCCTCGCGGGCGAGGTAGTCTTCCGTTACGGACAGCAGCGTCGCGCCGGCCTTCCGCAGGACGTAGCGGTAATGCTCGGTCTCGGTGACGTCGCCGCGGCTGAACCGATCGCTGTTCCAGACGATCACGGCCTTGAAGAGCCCATGCTGGGCGTCCGCGATCATCTGCTGGAACGCGGGCCGCTTGTCGGCCGACGTGCCTGAGACGGCGTCGTCGATGTACTCACGGATGATGTCGTACCCGTGCTCGGCGGCCCAGCGTCTGATCTCGTTGCGCTGGTCGGGGATGCTCTGTTCCTGGCGATCGGTCGAGCGCCGCAGGTAGGCGGCGGCGGGCGTCCGCGGGTTGAGCGCTACGTGCATGTTCTGACCTCCTTCGCGTCCGTCCACCCTTGGCTCAAACCGCCGAGAACATCAAGGCCTGTCGCGCCGGTTTCGGCCGCGAAAAACGCCGGGAAAAACAGGCCGAAATGCGCTTGATCCCCCCGCCCGTCGAGGTAACTCAGTGCCCCGCTCGCATGGCGAGCCGCCCGGGCGCGTGCCGGGGCGAACGCGGAAACGCAGACAGGAGCACGACCATGAGCAAGAAGACGAAGAAGCCCAGCGCGACGAAGAAGGCCGCCACCAAGAAGGCCACGCGGCCGCAGAAGTCGGACATGTCCGCCCGGCCCGCGAAGGCGACGAAGGACGCCACGCCCGCCGCCGACAAGCCGATGAGCGGCCTGGACGCGGCCGCCAAGGTCCTGGCCGACGCCGGCGAGCCGATGCGGGCCAAGGCGATCGTCGACGCCGCGATCGGCGGCGGGCTGTGGAAGAGCGGCGGCAAGACGCCGCACGCCACGATCTACGCCGCCATGATCCGCGAGATCGCCGCCAAGGGCGACGCGTCGCGGTTCAAGAAGACCGACCGCGGGCTGTTCGCGTACAACGCCGGGGGTGGCCGATGACGCAGCGCGAGCCGGAATCCGACCGCCGCGACCTGATTGGCCGTGGCGAATGGACGCACGAGGCGGTGCCGCCCGGCTGCGAGTGCCCGTCCTGCCGCGAGTGGTGCATGGACCTGCTGGTCTGGCTGGACGACGACATCGTCCGCTGCACGACCTGCGGCACGCGCTACAACCCGACGACGGGCCAGGTCGCGGGCTACGACGACCAGGCTGACTGAACATCACCATCTTCCTCATGCACCCCGGTTCCGCCGGGGTGTTCTTCGGTCTCAGCGTGCTCAAGCCGCTTGAGACGCTGCCATTCGGCCAGGGGCACGAGCACGACGTCCAGCGCGCGGTAGCGCCGAATGCCCAGCGGCCGGCCCGTGCGCGCCACCTCGCGGCAGGCGTAACCGAGGATGGCCCGCACGTGGCTGATCTGCATGCTGAAGACGTCGTCGTCGTGCGTCATCGCGAATCACGTACAACAAATAAACTCACCGAAGGTCGGGGCGGGTTCCCACGCCAGCTTCGGGCCGCCGCCGCCGCGGAAGTACCTATTCCGCCATGAGCGGGCGGGCATCTTTTTCATGTGAGAATGTTGCTGGCTCGGCGATGCGACACGGCCGCTGGACCTGGCACGCGATGGCACGCGATCCATTCCATTGCGGCTATATACGTATATGCGCTTCACATTGAACCCTTCAAAGTTCATCTGCCATCGCTACGCGTGCAATGGCAAAACACGCGTGCCACCGCGTGCCAGAGCGCCGGTATCGGCCTCAGGACGCAATGCGACGCCCTCGTACATCCGAGCGCGACGACCGCTGACACGCGGTTGCACAATGCGCAGGCCCGGGCATGCCGCGCGCAGGTCACGCCCGAAGCTCTGGATCGTGCCCGTACGCTCACGACCGGTGTTGCCGCAGTAGTCCTGCCACGCCGCGAACAGCGCTTCCACGTCGACGCACAGGCCTGGGCCGATCTCGCAGCGTTCGCGCACGAACGCCCGGATCGGTGAGCTGAGATCCTCGAGGTCCTGCAGCGCTTCCGCCGCCGACGCCGGTTGCACGAAGTGGCCGCGCTCATTCAGCCGCTGCCAGCCGGCGATGGACCAGTTCAGGATGCCGGGCAGTTCCTCGAGCAGGCGCTCGGTCAGCTCGTGGTCCTCGCGCCCGTACCACGACCGCGTGAGGCACAGCAGGATGAAGCGGCTGGCCAGCGCGCCGCTGGCGTCGGTCAGCTTCGGCAACTCGTTCGTGAGGATCAGGAAGCGCGTCGGCAGCTTGCCCGTCCACGGCGGCAGGTGCTTGCGATCGACGGTGATGGCATCTTCGCCGCTGATGCTCAGCAGGCGTTCCACGACGACGGCCTGATCGGTGCGGCCGCTCAGGCGGGCGTCGCTGATGATCGCCAGCCGCTTGTGCAGCAGCGGCCACAGCCCGAAGTTCATGCCCAGGCTGCCCAGCGTCGGGCCGCAGACGTTCGCCCGCCCCAGCACCCCTGTGAGAATGCGGGCGATGGTGCCCTTGCCGCCGCGCTTCGGCCCGACGATCAGGCCGATTTTGTGCTGGCGGGTGTCGGGCAGCAGGTAGTAGCCGAAGAGCTCCTGCAGTGTCTCGACGGCTTCGATGTCGTCGTCGAACAGGTCGTGCAGGAATTCCAGCCAGGCGGACGGCGCGGCAGCCGAGGGCGTGTAGGCGTAGTCGACGGCGTTGAGTGAGAAAAACTGCTGGCTGTGCGGGTGCATCGTCCGCGTCGGCAGGTGCAGCAGTCCGTTGGTGCAAGCGACGATCGCATCGGCGTGGGGATGCTCTTCGGCGTCCAGCCACGATGGCGTCTCGGTGAGGTCGGTCAGGAAGTCGGTCTTGAGCTGCAGCATGATCTCGCGCACCTGGTGGTTCGTGGGCACGACCTGCTCGATGACGACCATGACGCCGTAGTCGGGGTGCATCACGGCGTCGAATTCCCAGCCCTTTTGGTTTTTCTTCGCCAGCCGTGCCCACAGCCC